>JAEUTU010000026.1 GCA_016786925.1 Bacteroidia bacterium | reverse complement strand
AAAGACGTTTCCAAAAAGTAATGGTGGATGAACCAAGCTCAGAAGATGCCATCTCAATCTTAAGAGGGATCAAAGAGAAATACGAAACACATCATAAAGTGCGTATCAAAGATGAAGCGATCATTTCAGCTGTAGAACTTTCTCAGCGCTATATCAACGATCGTTTTTTACCGGATAAAGCCATCGACTTGATGGATGAAGCGGCATCGAAATTAAGAATGCAGATCAACTCCATGCCTATTGAATTGGATGAAGTAGAACGTAAGATCCGTCAGTTAGAAATTGAACGCGAAGCGATCAAACGTGAGAACGATGTGAAGAAATTAGAAGATCTGAACAAAGAGATCGCTGAATTATCCTATCAACGTGCCGACCTGAGAGCGAAGTGGCAAGGAGAAAAAGAAGTAGTAGAAGGCATTCAAAAGGTAAAAGAGCAAATTGAAAATTTAAAGTTTGAGGCTGAACAAGCAGAGCGTAATGGCGACTATGGCAAAGTAGCGGAGATCCGTTACGGAAAGGTCAAAGAAGCCGAAACACAATTAAAATCATTTGAGTCGAAATTGGCAGAGATGCAACAAAACGGCTCACAAATGATCAAAGAAGAAGTGGACAGTGAAGACATTGCAGGTGTGGTAGCGGGCTGGACAGGTATTCCTGTATCACGTATGCTACAAAGTGAAAGAGAAAAACTATTGCACCTGGAAGATGAATTACACAAACGTGTGGTAGGTCAGCAGGAAGCGATCGAAGCGATCAGTGATGCGGTGAGAAGAAGTCGTGCCGGCTTGCAGGACAGCAAACGCCCGATCGGTTCATTCATTTTCCTTGGAACAACAGGTGTTGGTAAGACCGAGTTAGCAAAAGCTTTAGCAGAGTTCTTATTCAACAATGAGAACAGCATGACACGTATCGACATGAGTGAATATCAGGAGCGTCATGCTGTGAGCAGATTGGTGGGAGCGCCTCCGGGATACGTTGGATACGATGAAGGCGGACAATTGACCGAAGCGGTTAGAAGAAAACCATACAGTGTGGTATTGTTGGATGAGATCGAAAAAGCACATCCTGACGTATTCAACATTCTGTTGCAAGTATTGGATGATGGACGACTAACCGATAACAAAGGACGTGTGGTGAATTTCAAGAATACGATCATCATCATGACATCGAACATGGGTTCACATTTGATCCAGGAGAATTTCGAGAAGATGGATGAGTTCAACAAAGATGAGATCATGGCAAAAACCAAGATCGAAGTATTTGAACTGTTAAAGAAAAATATCCGTCCGGAATTCCTGAACCGTATCGATGAAACGATCATGTTCACACCGCTGAACAGAGAGGATGTACACCGCATTGTGGAGCTTCAGTTCAATGGCATAGCAAAAATGCTGGAAGAGAATGACATTTACATGTCAGCTACCCCTGAAGCGATCGATTGGTTGGCACAGCTGGGCTTCGACCCTCAGTTTGGAGCACGTCCGGTAAAACGTGTGATGCAAAAACGTGTGTTGAACGAACTCTCTAAACAAATTTTGGCAGGAAAAGTTCAAAAAGATGCCAAAATTGTACTCGATGTCTTTGAAAAAGAGTTTGTTTTCAGAAACGCGATCGAGACTGACAGTGCTAAACCGAAGAAAGAAAAGGCAAAATAAGAAACGATGTTAAAATATGTTAAGCACACAACAATTGGATTGATAATTGTGTTTATCATACAGACAATAAGTAATAACAATATAAAATCTCTCATATCATGAAAGCAAAAAAAGAAATCATCGATAATCGCCCTAAACTTAAAGTTCAGATCGATTACAGAACAGTGATCACCGTTAGAAGCATGGAAGCAGCCAAATCGTGGATGCAAAAATATCCGGCAGCTAAATTGGTTGACTAATACTGAAAAACAACACCCCCATAGTTAAGAGGCAGTTCTCATTTTGAGACTGCCTTTTTTATTTAACTGCATTTTTTAAGCGTTTATCTAAAAGTTCATACAGCATACTAAATGTTGAAATATATTTGCGCGCTTAAAAAAAATAAAATGAAAAAACTACTATCGTCTATCCTGATCGCATGCACATTATTAGTGTGTATTGCCCCTGCATCAGCTAAAGAAGACAGCTCATTCGAAGAGCAATACGATGCCATCGACAATTCTATCATTTTAGACCGTATTGGCAATAGTGATCTGGAAGTGATCATGCCGTCAACTATTTTCACATTCAAGCCGGCAAACATCCAGTTGAAGTTTGTGAATCCGGAGCACAACAAATTAGTGATCAATAAAAACAAATTAAAATTCATCATCAATGGCGATGAAAAAGAATTGGAATTTGTAAATGGTGTTGCTCAATTTGAAGTGGACTTTTCGGAGCAGGAACGTTTATCGATCTACATTGAAGATTACAGCTTTTCACAAACAGTGGTGGCATATCCACTCTGGGCATTTTTAGTACCCATCGGATTATTGATTGGATGGATATTGTACCGTATCATTAAAAGATAAAAAAAAGCCCTTCTGAAATATATCAGAAGGGCTTTTTTAATGTGTATTCAATTCTTATTTGTATTTCTTCACTAAGTCAGCAAGAGCAGTTTGTGTTGCCTTGTTCACGTTTACCAATGGTAAGCGTAAATTATCAGGACACACTTTCAACAAGTTCAACACTGCTTTTATTCCACCCGGGTTACCATCAGCAAACAATTGCTCAATGATATCGGTTAGTTTATAATGTAATTTTTGTGCTTCTTTCACATTGCCTTTCAGGATCTGACGGGTCATTTCTGAATAATCTTTCGGGAATGCATTTGCCACTACTGAGATCACCCCATCACCACCGCTGGCAATGATCGGTAAGGTAAGCATATCATCACCGGAGATCACTAAGAAATCTTTCGGACGGTGTTTGATGATCTTCATGCATTGCTCTAAATTGCCTGATGCTTCTTTGATCGCAATGATGTTCTTAAAATCTTTTGCCAATTGAAGAGTTGTTTCAGCTGTCATGTTCGAGCTGGTTCTGCCCGGTACATTGTACAGAATGATCGGCAATGGCGATGCCTGAGCGATCGCTTTATAATGCTGATAAATTCCTCTTTGATTTGGTTTATTGTAATAAGGTGATACCGAAAGAATGGCATCAATTCCTTTGAATGAATCTTTCTTTAAAGACTTCACGATCTCCATGGTGTTGTTACCACCCAATCCTAATACTACAGGAACACGTTTATTTACCGTCTTCACTACAAAATTCACTACCAGTTCTTTTTCTTCCTTGCTTAAGGTTACCGACTCTCCTGTTGTTCCTAAAACAACAACATACTCCACTCCACCCTTAATGATAAAATTAACCAGCTTGGCTAATGAATTAAAATCAATACTTCCGTCTTTTTTAAATGGTGTAACAATGGCAACACCTGTTCCGATAAATTTACTGTGCTTACTCATTTGAATTTGATATTAGTAGTTTTGAGGCGTAAATATAGACCGATTTTTCAAAGCCGGCTTCAATCTAATTTGTTTTTTTATTACCGGTATATCAACAATTTTCAGAAAGGAATTAAGTATATTTACATTCGATTATGATAACAGCACAGGGCATCACAAAATTTTACGGAAAACTACCTGTTTTAAAAGGAGTGAATGTTTCCATAGCACATGGAGAGATCGTTTCTATTGTAGGCTCCTCAGGAGCAGGAAAAACCACCTTTCTTCAAATTCTGGGCAGTCTGGATAAACCAAACGAAGGAAAAGTAAGCATCAAAGGTGTTGACCTGACCACTTTATCGGATAAAAAACTGGCGGAATTCCGTAACAAGAACATCGGTTTTGTGTTTCAATTCCATCATCTTTTGCCTGAATTCACAGCGCTGGAAAATGTGTGCATTCCTGCTTACATTGCCGGTCGTTCAAAAGATGAGACCGAAGCGAAAGCCAAGGAGCTTTTGAATTTTTTAGGATTAAAGGACAGAATGGATCATAAGCCCAACGAACTTTCGGGAGGTGAACAACAACGTGTGGCTGTTGCCCGTGCGTTGATCAACGATCCGGCTGTGATCTTTGCCGATGAGCCATCCGGAAACCTTGATTCAGCCACTGCAAAAGAATTACATCAATTGTTCTTCACACTCCGTGATCAATTCAAACAAACCTTTGTGATCGTGACACATAACGAGGAGCTGGCCAATATGGCCGACCGCAAACTCGTGATGAAAGACGGTAATATCATCTCATAAAAAACGCTCCTTCCAATTCAGAAGGAGCGTTTTCATTTAAAGCTATTTTATTTCTTTAGTTTCCTTTTGATAAATCTCACCAGGAAGAAGGTACCGGTTCCTAACATCAACCACAAAGGCCAAGCATACACCATTCCAACCAGGAAGCTTAAAAAACCATTCCAGCCGGTTCCGAAAGCTGTGCCTACTCTACCCCAAAAGCCCGGTTTGTCGGAAGGTGTGTATTCAAAATCTTCATGAAAGGTTAAATTGATGGTGCTGTAATCCACCTGATCGGCTAAATATTTTAACTCTCCTTCTTTGGCTTCAATCTCTTCGCGGATCTCTCCAATCTTTTGCTCTATCTCCAAAATATCAGACACCTTGTTGGCTTTTTGAAGGATGTCTAAATATCTTTTCTCGATCTCCTTTTTAGAACGTAAACGGCTTTGCAGATCCACAAACTGTGCTGTTACATCTTCGGCTGAAACACTCTTGGAATTCACATCTTTGGCAACGCTCAAGAGCTTATCTACCATGGATTCAAAATCTTTGTTCACCACACGGATCACCATATCATTGGAAATACTGTAGGTATTACGTTGCTCGTTCTCATTGCCGATGTAGGAATTGGCCGACTTAATGATCTTTTCAATTTCGGTGCGTGCTTTCTTGTAATCATCCACCGTAATATTGAGATCAGCAGTTTTGCGGATCTTGGAAGGGATCTTCACTTGTATTTTAGTTGTTACTCCGCTTTGCCCTTCGCCTACAGCATCTGTTAATTCCATTTTTGCATTTGCTAAAACTTCTTTCTCCAGCACATCCGGAGGGGTGAATGAAACTTGATCCATTACAGGAGGAGGCGCGGCATCAGCTGCAAAGTTTTCGTCTTTTAGTTTACCGTTACAAGCAGCTAAGGCAAGAATTGTAACCAGTGTGAGATAAATTTTTGATGATGTTTTCATGGTGAGTTTTTTGAGATAAACGACAATGTTTTTGAAATATTACAAATGACAGATGCAAAGCAGAAAAGAATTCCATAAGCTATTTTATTCTTAACTTTATAAAAAATTAAAACTTATGAGTATTTGGTTCAGACCATACAGCTTACCTGATCTTGCCTGGATGTTGAAAGAGAACATGTGCGAAGCCATTGGCATCGAGATCACCGAATTGACCGATAATAGTATCAAAGGAAAAATGCCGGTGGATCACCGCACGGTACAACCTATGAAAATATTGCATGGTGGCGCATCCGTTGCCCTAGCAGAATCCCTGGGAAGTATTGGGTCCAATTTAATTGTGGATACTTCTAAATTTGCCTGTGTAGGATTGGACATCAACGCGAATCATCTTCGTCCTGCCAGCAGTGGCTTTGTTTTTGCAGAAGCCAAACCGATCCACATCGGGAAGAAAACACATGTATGGTCGATTGAGATCACAGATGAAAAAGGAAAACTAGTTTGCATCAGTCGTTTGACCATGGCGGTAATAGAGATCGTAAAATCATAATTTGAAAAAACAGTCACATATCTTTTTGCTGATTCTATCGCTGTTCATGAGCGCTGGAACAAATGCTTTGTTTGCACAAAGCAAACTAAAGCAGGAGATCAACACGCTCAAGAATGATCCTACCCTGAAACATGCTGTGTGGAGCGTATGTGTGATCAATTCCAAAGATTCGATAATAGCAGAATATAATAGTCAGGTAAGTGTGGTACCTGCCAGCACCATGAAAATTGTAACCACAGGTGCAGCCTTGGAAATGCTGGGTGCTAACTTTAAATTCAGCACCAAACTTTCCTACGATGGCACTTTCGATTCCATCAAAGGCATCATCAAAGGCAATCTGTACATTGTGGGTGGTGGCGATCCCAGCTTGGGCTCCGGGTATTTCAAGGATAAAAAAGACAGTTTAACAACCGTAGAAAAATGGGCTGTCATCCTCCAACAAAAAGGCATCAAACAAATTGATGGTGCTGTGATTGCCGATGCCAGTATCTTTGAGGACAACATGGTGCCGGGACAATGGATCTGGGGCGACATGGGCAATTATTTCGGAGCGGGTGCCAATGGTTTGAGTTATAACGATAACAAATACACTGTTTATTATAATTCAGGAGCCGAAGGAAGCATCACTACGGTGAATAAGATCGTTCCGGAAGTAAAAGGTTTGATCTTCAACAATTATGTAACAGCCGGTGGCAAAGGCGACAATGCTGTGATCTATGGATCGCCTTATTCCAATGTACGATTTGCCGAAGGCACCATTCCTGCCAACAAAACAAACTATGAAGTGGAAGGCTCCTTGCCCGATCCTTCCCTCTTCTGCGCACAAGCTTTGCACGATGCCTTGAAAAAAAGTGGCATCAACATCAGCGAAAAACCAAGTACCGTTAAACAGTTAAAAGACAAGAGCGAGTATGCGCTTGCGAATAGAAAAGTGTTGCATACGCACTACTCGCCTACGCTCGATAAAATTGTGTATTACACCAATTTGAAAAGCGACAATCTGTATGCCGAGCATTTATTGAAATACATGGCGTATCATAAAAAAGGAACAGGAAAAGGAACGGATGGCATTGAGATCGTGAAGAACTTTTGGAAAGCCAAAGGCGTTGACATCAGCGGATTTTCCATGAATGATGGTTGTGGTTTATCACGCGCCAATGTGATCACTACCAAAACACAAGCGCAGATCCTCCGCGCCATTGCCAAAGAAAAAACATTTACTGCCTTTTACAATTCATTGCCGGTGGCAGGAAAATCAGGATCATTGGGTGGATTGTGCGAAGGCACTGTTGCCGAAAATAATTTAAGAGCCAAAAGTGGTTACATTACCGGAGCCAGAGGTTATTGCGGTTATGTAAAGAATAAAAAAGGTGAACAATTAGCCTTCTCTGTTCTCGCCAACAATTATGAGTGCAGTCCTACCGAGATGAAACGAAAACTGGAAAAGATCCTCGTTGCCATTGCCGAAATGGAATGATCAGAGAATTCCTTTTTGATAGAGTGAACAAAGATCCATGGTGATGGCCACGCTGTAATGAATAGCAACACCCATCCAGATACTTCTGCTTTTTAAACTCAACACACCCAGCACCACACCCGCAATGATGGCTGCAATGGTTTCCGGAAAAGGTTTTCCGAAATGGATCATACAATACGGAATGGTCATTACGAATACCGAATAAAAACCAAACACCTGTTTGGTGCCGTGGATCATAAAGCCACGAAAGAAAAATTCCAGCGCAAAAAACTGTACAAAATAGATGAGCTCCCAGAGAATAAAATTCGGGAACATCGGTTCCCCTTCCTGAAGATCATAAAAAGGATAACGCTGCTGAAAGCTTTGTGTGCGCGAGAAATAAAGCACCAAAGGGATCATCACCAACAGCATGATGAGATACAATTTATAATCCTTGAAAGCCCCTTTTAAACTCAGACCATAGGATGAAAACGCATCCTTAAAAACAAATTTGATAAGAATAAAAGGTGGGATGAGATAAAACACGATCACGTTAGACACCCACCAGAACAAACGATTAAAACCTGAATTGGGATGAATGGTACACCAGTCTTCCAGCTTTAAGGCAGTATCATTCAAACCTATTTGTGTTAGGAAAGTAACCGCAAACTTAAAATCACCCAGGTATTTGATAAGGGAAAGCGAAAGTGCCACCACCACCAGAATGGCCATGGCTTTGTAATCGGGTTTCCCGGAATGAGAGATATGACTTTGAGAAGAATGAAAAGTATTCTTAAACAGCTGTTTAATCATATTGCTCATAATCAAACCAGCCGGTATAATCTTCTGAAATGTATCTTAAGTCTTTTGGACCAACAAAACCAATACGGTTGGCAAAGTCCATGAGCATTTCCATGTTATTGGCATTTTCATAATTGCCGGTGCGCATATCAAACAACAGATATTCAATTTCGGCATGACCTTTTTTCAACAGATCTTTGGATTGCGCATTGTCGATGCGGGCGATCACAAAGTTTTGATCGAAGGAGAATTGCGATACATTTTGTACAAACACACTGTCTTTGGCATCCACCACAATGTCTGCCAGGCTGGTGTAAGTGTTTATTCTTAAGGAATACGGATACAAGAAAGGAACCACCATGATGCCATTGGAATCGATCTCCACTTTAGCAGAGGAATAAAAATCAGCAGGCACTTTATCGGCATACATTTCATTGGTATAGGCTTTCAGGGTATCGATCATGTTGGCTCTGTCCTGTGCCTGATAGTCCACATTCATATCGTCAAAGGATTTGTTTTCATGCTGTTCCAACCATTCCACACCGTTTTTTACTTTATCGGAAATGCTGTTGACCAGGCTAACGATAGAGAAAATGAGCAAGGAGATGGATACGGCAAAGCCGATTCCCCAGGAAGCAGCATTCTTAGTTTTTCCGCCACTAAGGGCGATAATAGTAAAAACGAGGCAGATGAGGGTACCCAAACCACCGAGTACAAGACCGATAACGGTAAAAGCAAAATTCATGAGATTTAATTTTTTTGTAAAAATAAGGCAAAATAAAGGACTGATTTTCAAGCAAAACAAATAAATAACACATTTTTTTCATTATTTTTTTGCTGAATTCAAAAATAACCCTACTTTTGCAATCCAATTCTAACAGAATTAGGTCCGGTAGTTCAGCTGGTTAGAATGCTGCCCTGTCACGGCAGAGGTCGCGGGTTCGAGTCCCGTCCGGACCGCAAAAGCCTTCCAAATGGAAGGCTTTTTTGTTTTTAAGAAAGTAATTTTTTTCTCCACTCCTATCTTCTCAAAATAATGCAAATACCTTTTTCTTAATCATCAGTCAAAGAAAAAGCATTACTCATTCTATCCTGTTCAGATTTTCCAATCCCAAAGGTTTTAGCATATTCTCTCCAATTATTTACAACACTTTTTATTTCATCAACGATCTGCTTCGACTTCTTTGCGTCTAGTCTAAAAAATGCGGCAACACTTAAAGCCAGTTCAATGTCAAGAGCATTATCCTTTTCAGAAATATTCAAACTCAATCCAGTTCCATATTCATTGGGATTAATATCGTATGCGGGCGACAATCTCCAACCTTTATCCGTTAATAAAAAACCATGATTTCGTAAATGATCATCTGTGTTTTTTACACAAATATGAAATACAATCCTGCGCCATAATTCTTCCAGATCGGCATCTACCTGTGCCCCATATTTCATAATAAATTCTACCAATTCTAAATAACTAACTCCCTCGTCATGTCCTGCACCGTCCACATATCCCAACAAAGTCATTGCCGATGCAAAATGAATTCGCTCTCCCTTATTTGTTCTGTCAAATCGTTTAGTAAGATAGGTATGATATTTACTTTTAAATTGATAAACATCACCTTGAGCAACATTTAATCCGGCCTTTCTTGCCATTGTATTTACTACCATTTCCCATGCTCCTATATTTTTTTCATCTTTTATACTTGGAAATTTTGCGATCCATAAACTCCCATGCGGGTCTATCACACTTGCTTTTGGCCTTGCTCCTCCCAGTGAAGAGCCCGGAGCGATCAATAAATTGATCCATTTTAAATAGTCCTCATCACCGGCATCGTCCTCTTCAAATTTGAGACTCGCCTGTTCTAACTCCCTAAGTGAAGTGAAAGGAGGAGCCGCCATGCTTTTATCGTCATTCAGGAATGCTCCATTTTCATTTGTTTTGAACCGGAGTGCTCCCATTCTATGACCATCAAACACGCCCAATAAATAATCCGACTCCAGCAAGTGTTTCATTTTACGTCCTTCTTTCCGCGCCATTGCAGCTTCCCTGCGATCCATTAACACTCTTCCCCATCTATCCGGACAGGAGTCTAAAAATGCACCAAAGTTTAATTTTTCCTCAGTCGGGAAATAGCGCCCAGAGTACAGTTGCAGATCAGGATCTATCATATACGTAAAATCTGATCGTAACCACTCTTTTGAATATTCAAAAGAAAACACTTCTTTACCTTTTGCCGGGATAGCAGAAAGCAAGCCCATTAAAACAGGCGTTTTAAATGCCTCCCAATGCGCATAAACCAATATCTCTTTTTTTTCACTCATCTTTTTTCTTTTTAGGAGCCCGCTCTTTGATCATTAATTCAGCATCCTGCAACTTTCTTCCCAGGGTATCGTCAGCAGCTACTTTCAACAGATCTTTATCTAACCCCAGTACAAACAATACTTGTGCGTATATACCCATTGCAACACTGGGAGAACCTTTTTCTACATGCCAAAGCGTTGCTCTACTTATCCTTGCTCTTTCAGCCACCTGCGCTGCACTGAGCTTTCTTCTCAGCCTGGCCAGTTTAATATTCTCCCCCAATTCTTTAAGAACTTTATTCAAGGAAGGTAATAATATAGCTTTTCTTTGTTCCATAATGTTTATTATAATATACAAATATAATAATTTTGTTTACAATAACAAACATTATTTTCATTTATAAAAAATTAAAAAGCCGGAGATCTTCCTGTTTTTTTTAAGGTAATGACAAATTTTTCAAGCAAGGATATATGCCATACAAAAGAAAACCGTCCGGACCGCAAAAGCCTTCCAAATGGAAGGCTTTTTTGTTTTTGTATCTCTCCTAATTTTTATTTATTTGATTTTGCTATATTTGAATTAATACATCTTTTGCAAACCTATTAGCAGGATAAGGATGATTTTATCAGTCTTATACATTAGTTAGTGGCAATTTTATGACAGAAGAAGAAACAAATTATATATTTCAATATCTTACCTGCGAGACTTTTGATTATCAAGGTTCTCAACGATATTCTACCATCAATGCTGGGTTAAGAGAAAGCCGGCTTTTCACTAAGCGAGACAAACTAACAGGAAAATACAATCCCGATGCTGAATGCGGATTTGCTGGTCATTGGTTGGGAGCCATCGGTTATTTTACGGTACTTGATCAAATTGGTAGTTGTTTTAAAAATCCAGGCCAAGAAATATCACCTAAATACAATAAAATAAAATTCGCAATAGAAACATTCGGATTTGATTTTATTGAGAATGACATAAGAAAATTAAATGCCTTGATTGCATTAAGAAACGCATTCACTCATGACTTTAATTTATTAAACATTCCAGACAATGAACGATTAAATGACCTTCAACGTTGTAAATTTACTGTGTATCCCGACCCAGACAATGAAAATGAAGTTGTTAAACTGCCTACAACTTTATGGAATGGAGATATTTTAGGAAAAGACTTTCACAGAACAGATGACACAACTTTTGTAAACATATTTGGTTTCGGAACATTTGTAGAAAAAATTCACGCAAGAATAATTGAAAAGGTGAAGACAAATGAAATAGAAACGATAATTGCAGTTCCTGAATTAATAAACAAATACACTTTTATAACTTCTGTCCATTCTATAAACAGTACAACTTAAAACAATATTTCAGGCGTTCGAATGGAAGCAAAAATCGACATAGACTTAAGCATATATGAGTCCAAACTACGCGGACAAATTGGAAGCGATTTGACTGCTTTGCAAATCACATATGACGCAATCTCACAGCCTAATTATAATAACAGAAAATATATTCTAAAACAAGGATTTACTATCTCAGAAATTGGAGTACCTCCAGTAGACTTTTTGAAACAAAGAGAAATTAACAAATGTTTTAAATCTATAATCGGCTCCTTTCAAGATTATATGGACAACCTAATTGCGATTTTGCGATTGAAGGCTGAAAAAATTACGATTCCACCTCAAACGACTTTGGAAGAAGTTAATGCACTTCTACAAAATAAATTTGAAGAGCATCTGTTGAATGTCTCCACAGACCGTTCTTTGAACATTCCTAGCAAATTGAAACTTCTGTTAGATAAACCCAAACATCAAATCTACAAAGAGTCGATCCAAAGCTATTTCGATATTAGAAATGGACTGGAGCATCACAAAGGCATTGCGAAAGCAGATCGAGTTATACGCTATAAAAGAATGGGACTTGCATCAACGGCAGGATATGAAGTAATGAAACCTGGACCTCTTGGAGAAGGCGAAGGATTAGTTTTAAAAACATTTGATGAAGAAATCACATTCGACAAAGGGGGGATGCTTTTAATTACACGGGAACAGCTAGACTGTATTGCATTAAGTTTATTAATATTTGCAATTCCAACAATTCAGACTGCGACTGGAGAAAAATTCAATGCATAAAAAAACAGCCACTAACAGCGTACTGGTGCAAAACGTTAAACAAAAACAAACAACACATTATTGAAAAAGATAAAACTCATATTATTCATCCTATTATTCTCTGCACCGCTCTTTAGTCAGGCTCAAAAAGACTGCAAACAAGTGCTGGATAAGATTCCTTATTTTGTTAGTCATGCTGTTACTGAACCCAATGACTCCATAAATAATGATTTCGATATTCTTAAAAGTTGCGGCAATTTGGATTCTATTGATAGTGAGTTGCTTTCCGGTCCAATGATTGCAAGTATTTTGATGCAGCATGCAACTGAAGAGAAACTAATAACCTACCATACAATTCTAAAAAGCTTTAATTCCTTCAAACAATCAGAGAATTATTCAAAATTGCGCAATGCAATCATTGCTTCTAAAACGCTGGAGAACAAAATTGTAAGCATAGAAGTATTTGAAAAGGACAAAGAACTGCTACTTCAAGCAGGTCTGCCTCCATCAGAATTAGAGCCTTTTAAAAAATTCATTCAATCAAATGATTTTCAAAACATAACATACAAACAGGCATTCGCTCTTTACTCATTATCGAAAGACAACACAGCCTCTACTCTACCCGAAAAATTAGAATTCACTAAACTCACTGACCTTGAAAGTGCTATAAAAACAGGAAAAGGAAATGGCAAAAAGGTTCTCCTTTATTTTTCAGGTTATGCATGTGTAAATGCCAGAAAAATAGAAGACCGGGTATTGATAGACAATCAAGTAAAATCCATAATAGCTGAGAAGTTTAATTATTTCATTGCCTATACTGACGATAAAACCGAAGACATTGCTACAGGATCAACAGTAGGTGCAAAATTCATCAAACTTCAAACAGAGCAGTTTAAAACCAATTATCAACCCTATTTCTGTATTATCAATGAAAGCGGAAAAGTTCTTTCAGAAATAGGTTATACAAACAATACACAGGAATTTATTGAATTCTTAAATAAAGGATTGAAGTAAGAGTAACTAAAGAAAGAGATAGTATTAAGTGTCGAAAATTCCAGAAAACATTAAGCATGAAACATATATTCACAACAATTTTACTTTTAGTTGTCGTTTTCTCTTTTGGACAATCCAGAAAGGAACTTGCCAATTCTAAGCTTTATTACAGAACCACGTATTTCGACAATAAGAATGAATTTATTGGCTTGCAAACAAGAACTGACTTGCAAGACACAATAATTGACAAAATAAAATACAGAAAATTTCAAACAGAAGATTTCAAAGACTATTCAGATAAAAAGGAGACGAAAACATTCTACGAATCCTTTTCAAAAGATATATATTGCTTGCTTGACAAGAATAAAAATATTATTCATAAAATAAACTATAAAAATAATAAAGAACAGACTGGGACGATCTTTGGGAAAGAAACTCAAATTTCACTCGAATTCCTTGATACACGAAGCAGTTACCCGAGAGATAGTTTAATACCATCTAACAAAACTCCAAGAAAATATTATCACAAGGAAAATACTGAAATCTACCTTGTAATTATTCCGGATATTCAAACGATTGCAGTTTCGAGCAACGGAGAGTTTTACACCAAACAATTAATGGGTAATAATTATAACGACATAACAAAAGGGCTACAAAATAGCTACACTGCTTCAACAAAGTTTGACATAGAAAAAGGAGATGAAATTCAGCTATTTTATCGTAGAAAATGGTACAATGACACTACCAATATGGCCGAATATGAGGACAAACAATTCAAAAATATTAAGTACGTAAGTGATACAATTGTCAATGAAAAAAGCACGTTAAAATTAGAAGTTGAAGGATACAACTATCTAAGCGGCTCTTACGAAAAACCAGAAGAACTGCTAATTTCTATTACTGACAGCGGTTATTATGTAGGCAATCAACTATTTGTACCTTTTAAGGACTACAAAACCGAATTAAAGCTCATTGAAACTAAGAATGAAAAAAGCTTGTTTTTGCAAGGAGTTACATATGATACTATCAATGGTTATTCTTATCAGAAAATCGTTCAAGCAAATAACGATCCCTACAGATATTACATTTTACCTTTCTTCCCAATGCCATTCATGGAATTTGGAAATGTGCAAGGAGTAATAACTTACAGCAAAATAAAAGGAATTGAAAAAGGGAAAAAACAAGAACGTACATACATAACCAATAAAAATAATATTAGAGACATAAGCAGCAAAAGCAAAAACGAGATTGAAGTAATTGTTTATTTTATAGAAAAAGCGGATGTTGAAATTTATATCCAAGACCCTGACAATGAAAGAATTGTCGCTACTTCAGAAACAAAAGCAAAAAAAGGACTAAATTCATTCATTATATATTCTGATGATTTTAAGAAAGACAAAACATATGAAGTTCAAGTAAACTACAAAAACAATAATATCTCGGGGTCATTTTCAAATAGCGTAAAAACTAAGTACGGTCAATAGATTTATAAAACATAATATACATGAAACCGAACTTTGATTTCTTTAAAACCACGATGCCAGAAAGCAGAAAGGCTGACTTCTATCTAGGCTGTTTGGATAGTTCGGTATATATGGATTTCAATTGTACCGCAGATAGACGTATTTATTTATGTAGAATTTCATTTGATGGTTATGGGTGTTGCAATATTACCAACAATGCGAAATGCTTAGACGAACAATTATCAAAAAAATTCATTCACGAAATTGGAGAAGACAATTTAAACCAAGAGAAAATCACTAAAATTGTATTAGAATTAATTCGACTAAATAAAGACAACATCTGGAGCGATGCGCTAGAAGAATATGGACTATTAGAAATAAAATAATAACAGAATGACCCTTAACCCCGAACTCCTACTCTCTCTTGTAGAAATGAAAATGCCTTTTGGGAGGTATCAGGGCACTGTGCTTTGTAATTTGCCTGTTTCATATTTGGAATGGTTCAATCGAAAAGGTTTTCCGGAAGGTAAATTGGGTGTGCTACTGGAAACCATGTATGTGATCAAACTCAATGGCTTGGAAGATCTCTTAAAACCTCTAAAAAACAAAAAAGCCTGAGCAAATGCTCAGGCTTTTTTTATATGACTTTCCTCATTTTTATCAAATCTGACCTGGTGTACATTTGTATTACTAAAAGACATAAACGCTAAATTCCTGAACATGAATAGAATATTATTGATCGTATTCATTTTTCTATATCATTCCAATTTTTTTGGCCAAATCGGGACCTACACAAGAGCCAAATCTGAATTAACAGAATTAATATTAAGCAATAAGATAAGAGTTGATGAGAAAATTAATGCGACTACATTTAATTATTTAATTCAAATAGAAAAAGTAGAAATAAAAGCAGACACGTTGATCATCATTGCAAAACCTACTAAGTATAAGGTTAGTATTGGCGGAAAAGTTAAGATACTTTCTGAAGGAGAAAAATCAAAAGCTATTACTTATAAGACCTCACTGCTAGACAAGTTTGTAGATAACTACCCCATAAGTGTAGTTTTAGGAAATTTATTTTTCACTGAACCCACTTTTCAAGAAGGCGAAAACATCAAAAAATTTGCTGACAATGTTGTTATTCTAAGAGAAAATTCTTTAAAAGAAAAAGAAAAAGCAGCCAAATCGAAAATGCTTGACAGTTTACTTCTTGATTTTGGTCTTAAAATAAAAACAGCCACTAAAAATGCTAGTGACATTGAAAAACAAAGAGAATTAATGGTACAAGCAAATGTATTTTTTGACCAAAAACAATATTACAAAGTAATAGCGCTTTATGAAGAAGCGATCAATATCAACCTAGTATCCTATCCGCCAATTTATTACAATTTGGCTTTGATTTATGCACTAACAGAAAACTATCAAATGGCCATTTATAATATGAAACGTTATTTAATGGTTGAACCAAATGCAGAGGACAAAGCAGAATCGGAAGATAAAATCAATGAATGGAAGATAAATCTCAATTAGCAAATTATATGTACAAAAAAATCATTTTAAGAACATTTCTATTGATCTGTTTGTCTTTTACAAACCAGACAAACGTGTTTTCACAATCTGTTCCACCGGTTAGCGGAGCTCAATGTGTTTCTTGTAAACAGATGAATGGCCAACACGCACTTGACTGTCCCTATAACAACAAATCACAGGGACAATCAGCAACAACACCATTGATCAACAACAATCAAGAACAGCAATTAGTTTTTGGTCTATTATTTCAATTGAACGACCAAATTGATCAATGGGTTGCTAAAGAAGAAGCCAAACAAGCTGCAATAGATAAATCACGCAAAAAGATCCGACAAAATGCACAAGATTCAATCAATGCAATTAACCATCAAAACACAAAACAACAGTTAAAAGGATTGCCTACAAACAATAAAAAAGAACTAATTGCAAATTCTTACAGAATTATTAATTGTAAGATAAAAAACAATGGATTAACAATTTATAAAGATGGGGTAGGGAAGACATATTACAACTGTTCGGAAATAGAGAATATCACATTAAATAAAAAGGATACTTTATCCACAGGAAAAGGTACCGAAATAATGCTTTCAAATGACAATGGAAACAAAATCAAGCTAAATGAAAACACAACATTTACTCCCAATAATGAAGGATTAGATTATAGTAAACTTATAAAAGGGGCATTATGGGCAATCGTTAAAAACGATCAAGTCCTATTTGAAGCAATTAAACGAAAATGTAAATTAGATATAAGAACACCTGCAGCTTGTGCCTGTGTTAGAGGAACCACGCTTAAGATAAATATCACAGACAAAAATTACACTGAAATTTTCTTAATAGAGGGAGAATTAGAAGTTGAAACTATAAATAAAGAAGAAAAAATCATATTAACACCGGGAAAAAAAATCACGTTTACTCCAGAAGGAAGAATTGATACTATTTCATATTTAGACGTAGAGGCTTTAAAGGAATTAATACAAGAGTTTAACAATCAAGATTAGGTTCATTAAACTGTTGATTATAGCGTTTCTAATAAAACAAAAAAGCCTGAGCAAATGCTCAGGCTTTTTTTATGTAATAATCAATCTTATTTTACATCCACTAACTCTACATCAAATGTAAGGTCGGCTTTTGCAGGAATGATCGGTTCTCTTCCTTGTTCGCCATACGCTAAGTAATACGGGATCACCAAACGTAATTTATCACCTACATTCATTAAGGCAATACCTTCCTCCCATCCCGGGATCACCATGCCTTGTCCTAATGGAAACTCAATCGGCTCTCCTCTTTCAATGGAAGAATCGAACATTTTTCCATCGGCCAAATAACCGGAGTAATGTACTTTCACTGTTTTACCTGCTTCGGCCTTCACGGTGCTTCCGCTTCTTTTTACTTCATAGTATGTTAAGCCGGACGCTGTTTTCTTTGCTTCTAATTTAGATACATCGTACAATACAGGCACCATTGCTTCCTGCACATCTACTATCTCCACATCAAAGATCAATTCTGCTTTTGCAGGTATTGGTCCATAACCTTGCTCGCCATATCCTAATTGATAAGGAATGAATAATTTTGCTTTTTCACCTTTACGCAATAAAGCCAATCCTTCGTCCCATCCTTTGATCACTTGTCCTTTACCCACTTTTACTTTGAATGGTTGTCCGCGCTCCACAGAAGAATCGAACATCTTTCCATCTTTGAAATAACCGCTGTAATGAACTGTTGCCTGTGCGCCTGCTTTTACTTGCTCACCTGCTTTGTTCTCTTTGATGATGATGTATTTCAAACCACTTGCAGTAGTGATAGTATCTTTCCCTTTTCCATCCCAAGGACGAACACCTTCTTTAAAGTCGATCAATTCCACATCAAATATCAAAGTAGAATTTGGAGGAATAGAACCCATTGCTCTGTTACCATAAGCAATATCAGCTGGTAATTTGATAGTAGCTTTATCGCCTACATCCAACAATTGAAATGCTTCATCCCATCCTTTGATCACTTGTCCGGCACCTAATTTGAATTCAAATGGTTGTCCTCTTTTTACAGAGCTATCGAATACGGTGTCATTCAATAATTTTCCGGTGTAGTGTACTTTTACTTTATCTCCAATTTGTGGACGTTTACCATTTCCTTTTTCGGTGATGGTATATTCCAAACCTGATGCTGTTTTCATTGTCTTCGGCTTTTTTACTTTAACTGTTTTTACTGTATTCTCGTCTTTTTTTACTTTCTCCTGAGCCACAGCCGTGATGCTGAATAAGGCAAGGAAAAGAATGGATACTTTCTTCATGATATGATCTTTAAGGTTTTAAAAAGGGCTGACTATTTTAGTCAGCCCCCGATATTATCAATTTTTAATCCAAATTATTTAGCAGCTGAAAAGCTGATCAATTCTACTTCAAACACTAATGAAGAGAATGGAGGGATCGGTCCGCCACCTTGAGCACCATACGCTAATTCAGAAGGAATGATCAATTTACCTTTTGAACCCGGTGTCATTAATGCAATACCTTCGTCCCAACCCGGGATCACCTGACCTGTACCTAAAGCAAATTCAAATGGTTCGTATGGTCTTCTTTCGTCATACAATCCTGCTTCTTTTGCTCTGTCTTCTAAACTTGTATCGAAGATGGTTCCATCCAATAACATCCCTACATAGTTTACTTTCACCATTGATCCGGCTGTTGGTTTTGAACCGCTTCCTTTCTTCGTTTCCACATAGATCAATCCGCTAGCTGTTGGCTTAGCAGTGATCTTGTTATCCTCTAAATATTTTGCCAGGATCTTTCCTTCTTCGTTCTTCGCCAATTCCATCATCACTTTTTGTTCTTCCTGACGTTTTTGTTGTTCTTTCATTGCTTCTTCTTTGCTGGTGATCTTTACCAACTTCGCTTCGAAAGTCAACATACTTCCTTTTTCGATGTAGGCAGGTAATTCCTGCACCATGAATGTTTTTAAGTAAACAGAGTCAGCGCTGATCTTGAAGCTAGCGCTATCACCTACTGCCATTGTTCCTAATGCCTCTTCAAAACTTGCTTTAAATGTAGATTTAGTTAAAGGGAACTCGATGGTTCCATCTTCAGAACGACCCATTTTTTTAGAATCGAATAGGATCGAATCTTTTGAGTTACGGTACGACATGATCAATTTTACTACATCACCTTCTTTTGGAGTAACTCCGGCTTCATCGTGATTGTAGAACTGAGAATACAAACCTGATTCTGACATTTCGTAACCAGGGTATGGTGAATTGTCGCATGCACTAAACATTAAAGCAGCACCTACTGATGCAAATACTAGTTTTTTAGAGATCTTCATTTTCAATTATTATGTTTTGTTAATTTAAGTAATTCAATTTCGTACACTAAAGTTGTATAAGGAGGAATGACACCCGTGGATGATCCATTTTCTCCGTAAGCAAGGTGCGAAGGTATGATAAATTTTGCTTGTGCACCCTCATTTAATAAACTTATTGCAGCTTCCAATCCTTTGATCACCTGCCCCTGTTCCCCGAATGTAAATTCCATGGGCTGGTTACGCTCATAAGTGGACTCAAAGGTGCGTCCGTTCAGGAAACTGCCCTTAAAATGTACCCTTACCAGATCGCCACTTTCTACCAGATCGCCTGCACCCTGTTGTACCGGCTGATAATACATGCCGTTTTCCAGCGGGGTAAATGTTCCCTGTATGGTATCCAGATACACCTGCAGGATCCGTTGTTCCTCAATATCACGGTCTTCCAACAGTTCTTTATACCGAACAATTTCCTGCTCATATTGTTTTTGATCCAGGATACGATTCAGCTTCACTTCCATTTTTACTTTGTCGCCTTCCTTCAAAAAGTAAGGCAATTCGGCTTTAAAAAACTCCTTAAACAAGGGTTTGGCATCCACAATAAAGGAAACGCTGTCGCCCTCGCACATGTTCAGCAAACCTTCTTCAAAACTGCCTTTGAAGGAAGAATGATTGAATGGCAAAATAACCATGCCTGTTTCATTGATGGAATAAGAATCCAGAAACACCGAATCGGACATGGTTTTGTAAGTGATATTCAGTTGAAGTAACTCGCCAAAAGTAGGTTTACGTTTCCCCTCGCCTATCATCAATAATTTATAATGCAGGCCGGTATCGGTCTTGGTATATCCTTCAAAGTCGGAATCTCTGAAACAGGAACTGAAACCCAGCAGGAGTAAAAAAGAAAGTACAAGGGAAATACGCTTCATCTTATCGCAATGACAATAATTCTAATTCATACATCACCGATGATTTAGCCGGGATCTTGTTATCATCGCCTAAAAGTCCATGTGCCAAATGAGATGGCAATATCAAAATGGCTTTATCGCCTACATGCATGTATTGAATGCCTTCGTGCAGGCCGCTTTCTACATTGTCCTTCCCTACCATGAATTCTTTCGGTCCGTTCTTTTCGGAGGTATAACAAACAGTGCCATCCAGTAAACTTACTTTGTAATTTACTTTGGCCAATTGCTCGGGCTTTGCCAGCTCACCTTTACCTTGTGTCACGATCATGTAACGTAATCCGGTTCCGGTGGTGATCATGTTCCAGCCACGGTGTTTCACGTACTGATCGATCTCATCGCTTTCGCGCTTCACATACATTTTATTGGCTTCAATGAGTTTGTCCTGAAACTCTTTGCTTTGAATATTTGTTTGCTGGGTAGCTTTGCTGCTATCATTTCCGCAGGATGCACCCAACAGCAAGGAAGAACCAACCAGTAAAACAATGTATTTATTTAAACTCAGCATGATCTATTTTTTTGTCAGTTCTTTTTTATAGGTTGGAACGATGGACACAAATTTTTTGAGTGTATCCTTCATGCTCAATGGACTCATTCCACCGGCAGCATTGGCATGGCCGCCACCTTCAAAATGAGCACGGGCAAACAGATTCACATTAAAGCTTCCTTTGGAACGGAAGGATGTTTTGATGATGCCATCGCGTTCTACAAAGAAGGCTGCAAACTTGATCCCTTCAATGGATAGTGCATAATTCACCACACCTTCGGTATCGCCTTTTTTATAATTGAATTTCTTAAGTTCTTTATCTGTTAAGCTGAAATAAGCGGTATTGAGCTCTTTCATCACAGTAAGCTTCTCGCCTAGGCAATAGCCCAATAGCTTGATCTTATCAACGGTATTACCATCGTAGATGCGGTTGTGGATCTCGGAGTTCTCTGCTCCTGCTTTCATGAGGTCGGCAATGATCGCATGTGTTTTGGTAGTGGTAGAAGGAAAACGGAAAGAGCCGGTATCGGTCATGATGCCCGTGTACAAACAATTCGCAATGTCCTTATTCAAAAGTTTTTTGTCGCCCATCAATGAAATGAACTCATAGATCAGTTCGCAGGTGGAGCAAGCGCCCACATTGTGCAACATGTATTTTGCAAAATCTTCGGGCTGCAAGTGATGATCGATAATGAATTTGATGGCTTTGCTTTTAGCCACTTCATCACCCAGTTTATCAATACGTTTTAATGAATTAAAGTCGAGACAAAAGATAAGCTCCGCTTGCGCAACCAGCTTTTTAGCAGTAGCCGCTTTCTTTGAAAAATCGATCACTTTTTTATCGCCCGGCATCCAGGAAAGGAAAGCCGGATAATCGTTTGGAGTGATCACGGTTACTTTATGATCTTTCTGGATCAGGTAATTGTATAATCCAAGGGAAGAGCCCATGGCATCGCCATCGGGCGACCAATGGGTAACGATAACTATATGTTTTGGTTTAGCTAATAAACTTTTTACCTCTTTTACTTGTTTTGCGTTCACGTATTCAATTTTTAATGCTTACAAATTTACGATAAATAATAAGGCGAAAATTATCGAATTAAGCCCTGTTAACATATTTTGTATAGATATTTTTTCTAATTTCGCGCCCGAATCAGATCAATAGAAATTCAATAACACAATAAATAAAACAGAAATGGCAACTAACAGAACATTTACAATGATCAAACCTGATGCAGTTGAAAACAACTACATTGGAGGAATTTTAAAAATGATTAACGATGCAGGTTTCCGCATTGTAGCAATGAAATATACTAAGTTATCGGCTGAGGCAGCAGGTAAATTCTATGAAGTACACAAAGAGCGTCCGTTCTATGGTGAGTTAGTAACGTATATGAGCAGCGGTCCGATCGTTGCTGCTATCTTGGAAAAGAACAATGCAGTAGCTGATTTCCGTACTTTGATCGGAGCAACTGACCCAACGAAAGCTGACGAAGGAACGATCCGTAAGATCTATGCGAAGTCAATTGCAGCCAATGCAGTTCATGGTTCTGATAGCGATGAGAATGCACAAATTGAAGGAGATTTCTTCTTTTCAAAATTAGAGCGTTTCTAAGCTTAAGATATATTATTAAAAAAGCCCCGATCGATAGACCGGGGCTTTTTTTATTGGATACTATTTTAGTATTTAGCTTTCTCGTCAGAGTTCGCATCTGTACGGCTGATCAATTTGCCGGTTTCGGAGATGGAGATCTCGTACTTTGCTTCTCCCTTTTTGATATCTAATTCATACAAAATGCCTTTATCAGCTGTCTCCACTTTTTCGGCTTCCTTAATTTCAAAACCTGCAAAGTTGGAATTCATATACTCTTTTACCGCTTGAGGCAGATCCGATGGAAGGATCATGTATTCCGTCTCCAGCCATTTTCCTGTTTTATCAAACTTAGCCGACATTTCATTCTTATTGTATTTGAACTCTGCTTCGTAATTTTCATAGTCCATTTCCCATTTTGCCTTTTTAACATCTGCAAATTTTGCTTTAAAAGCAGTTTTTACCGGTTCAGGCAAATTATCGGAATTTACCTTTTGTGCATAGGAATATGTTCCAAGCAATAAGCAAGATAAGAAGACTAATTTTTTCATAAGGAATAGTTTTATAGCACAAATATAGAAATTATTCTTCTTCCGTATTTTTACTCTTCATTAAAATGGTATACGCATCCTTTACCACATACTCTGATTGCCTGTCTTTTTCTGGCAATAGCACTTCGGTGTAACCCGATTCAGAATTACCAATTTGCACTTCCATCATTTCAAAAACGGTGTTTTCCTTTTTCTTGAAGATGTAATGCGTATTGCCATAATTAACAATGGCATCATCGGGCAATGCAATGGCTTCCAGACTCTTTACTTCAACATCGGCATTCATGAACATGCCCGGGATCAATGATTTATCATATTGATCGAAATGGCAATGCACTTCCACACTTCGTTCGGCAGAAAGGTTCTTACCAATTAAAATGATCTCACACAGATATTTTTTACCGGGATCATTGTTCGTATAGGCCAATACTTTTTGTCCGATATACAATTTGGAAAGATCCTTTTCAAACACGGTCAATCCCAAATGAATGTCTTCCGGATTCACCAACTCAAATAACACATCGGATGGATTTACATATTTACCCACATTCACAAACACATCCGACACATAACCATCGATAGGCGATTTGATGGAAATGCTTCTGGAAAGATTCGACTCATCCAATTTAGTAGGATCAATTCCTATCAATTGTAATTTTTCGGACAGAGAACGTAAACTGATCTTTTGTGCTTTATAATCGGCCTCGGCCTGTTGAAACACTTTATCGCTGGATGCTTTGCTGGCATTCAATTCTTTCTGACGTTGATATTCCGCTTCGGAATATTTCAATGCCGAAAGTGTTGTTAAATACTCCTGCTGCAATTGAATGTATTGCTGATCTTCCATGGTAGCGATCACTTCTCCTTTGGAAATATGCATACCCGGCAACAACTTAGTGGATCGAAGAAAGCCGCCCAGTGGCACACTGATGGATACCATGTTTTGCGGTGGCACATCGATACTGCCATTTACTTTAAATACTGAAGAGATGGCGCGTTTCTCCAATTTGCCTGTAGCGATCTTTGAATTTTTCAATTGCGCATCTGTCAACTGAATGATGCTTTCTAAAGGTTGTTCAGCTGTAGCTGATTCTGTTGGTGTATCGTTTCCACATGACATTAATAATGTTGCAGAAACTAAAATTCCTATATATTTTTTCATGACCGTTTACTTATTAGTGATGTAATTTATTTCAACTATGCTGTTGTTCAATTTTCTCAATGCATTCAGATATTCTGCTTTGGTAGCCACCACCTGGTTGCTGAGCATAACCCATTCCAGGTAATTGATGTTACCATTCATATATTGCAGGTTAGCAGCAACAAGCGTTTCATCTGCATTTTTATTGGCAGTGGTTTTATAATACTCCACAATTTTCAAATTGGCATTGTACTCCTGCACTGCTTTTCTATATTTTGTCTGAAACATCATTTCTCCCGCCTGCTTATTATTTTCTGAGATCTGCTGATCGATCTTCATGGCACTGATGCGGGAGCGTTGAGCACCAAAGAACAATGGAATACCAACACCAGCCTGAACAGACTGAAAACGTGCAGAGGAACTGTAATACACATTATCGGCACCAACTCCGGTGATGCTCATGTTATTGTAGCCGGCAAAAAGATCGGGAAGCATCTTCGCTTTTTCCAATTTTAACTTCGAGCGACTGATGGCATTTTGCAATTCCAATTGTTTGATGAATGGATGCTGTGCGATAGACGATGAATCGGCAACCAAAGTCGCATTTAACTCTTCTGCATTTGTATCCGGCACATAGATCACTTTGGTATTCAAGAGCAAAGCCATGTCGCTCAGCAGTTTATTGTACTCCATCTCGATCTGTTGCAACTGTATGCGGATCTGTCCGCGCTCTGCTTCGGCCATGTTGCGCTCAAGGATATTGCTTTCTCCTTTTGCGAATTTTAACTCTGCATTTTTAAGGAACAAGGAATAGATGCTGTCGGTTTCGGTCAACACCTTTTTTAAACGCATGGTGTAAAGTAATTCATAATAGGTGGTACTCACTTCTTTTTTCAACTCTGCTTTTCTGGCTTCTAAGTTCAACTCCGCATTTTTCCATTCATTCGTCAGCACACTTTTCTGTTTGAGATACACCGTAGGGAATTTAAAGCTTTGCGCTATTCCAAACTTGGTATCCGTGTATGCACTGTTTACCTGACCATACTCTCCTATTACTTCTGTTTGCGGAAGATCCCATGCAGAGTGTTTCAATTTAGCATAGGCATCTACATTCAACTTATCCGATTTCAGCAATAAGTTGTTGTTATAAGCCGAATCGATAGCTGCTTTTAAAGCAATAGGTTGTTGTGCATGGGCTGTTGATGCAGTGAACGACCATGCAGCAATTACCAATACGATAGCTGAAACAGGTTGGATCTTTTTGCTTTTTTTATCGAAGCCTTTTTCAAACAGGATGTAGAGTGTAGGCAAAACAAATAAAGTTAAAAATGTTGCGATCAAGAGTCCACCGATCACCACTGTTGCCAAAGGACGCTGTACTTCAGCACCGGCACCGTTACTGATCGCCATCGGCAAAAAGCCTAAGGATGCCACAAAGGCGGTCATGAGTACAGGACGTAAACGGATCTTGGTACCCATTAAAACGATCTTACGTGTATCGCTCCAGCCTTCTTCTTTTAAGCGGTTGAATTCAGCGATCAATACGATACCATTCAACACGGCTACACCGAACAAGGCAATGAAGCCCACTCCTGCAGAGATGCTGAAAGGCATATCACGCAATGCCAAGGCAAAGATCCCTCCCACCGCTGAAAGTGGAATGGCAGAGTAGATCAACAAACCTTGCTTGATCGAATTAAAAGAGAAATACAACAACAAGAAGATCAATAACAATGAAATAGGAACCGTAATACTCAAGCGGGCTTTGGCAGCATTCAAATTTTCGAATGCACCGCCATAAGTTACATAATAACCTGCAGGGAATTTAATTCCTTTTTCTACTTTGCTTTGCAGCTCTGTTACGATCGACTGTACATCACGATCTTTCACATTAAATCCAACAATGATCCTGCGTTTGGCATCTTCGCGTTGTATCTGATTTGGACCTTCTTTTAACTCTACATTGGCCAATTGATACAATGGGATCTGAGTTCCTTGAGCCGTTGGGATGAGTAAGTTCTTAATATCATCCATATTCTTTCTTTGCTCACCATCCAAACGAACCACCATGTCGAATTTCTTTTCTCCTTCATAAACAGCTCCGGTGGTTTGGCCTGCTAATCCGGTATTCACCACACGATTGATATCAATGATATTCAATCCGTATTGAGCAATGGCAGCACGGTTGTATTCAATGATCACCTGTGGCATTCCGGAAACCGGCTCTACATAAATATTTTTTGCACCTTCCACAGTAGCTACCATTTCGCCTAACTGCTGAGCATAACGCGCCAATGTATCCATGTTCTCACCAAATATCTTACACACCACATCCTGCTTAGCACCGGTCATCAATTCATTGAATCGCATTTGCACCGGGAACTGGAAACTGGTAGTGATACCGGGAACTTCTGAAACGGCTGCACTCATTTTTTCGGACAACTCCGGAAAGTTCTTCGCAGAGGTCCATTCTTTTTTATCTTTTAATATCACCATCATATCGGCAGCTTCCATCGGCATAGGATCGGTTGGGATCTCTCCGCTTCCGATCTTTGTTACCACCTGCTCTACTTCCGGAAAACGTTCCTTTAAAATTTTGGCAGCACGTTGTGTGCTTTCAATGGTGGTTGTTAGATTACTACCGGTAAGCACACGTGTTTCCACCGCAAAATCGCCTTCTTCCAAAGCAGGGATAAATTCACCACCCATATTCGAAAGCACCAATAATGCAATCGCAAAAAGCGATAATGCAGTCGTGATCACCACTTTCGGAAATGCTAATACTTTTTCTAAGGCTTTTTGATATTTACGCTCTATCCACTCGATCATTCTATCCGAAAAAGTTTTCTTGTGGCTGATCTTTTTGCTGATGATCAAAGCACTCATCATCGGCACATAGGTCAATGATAAAACAAATGCACCTAACAAGGCAAACACAACGGTTTGAACCATGGGCTTGAACATCTTTCCTTCGATCCCTTCCAGAAAAAAGATCGGCAGATACACAACCAGAATGATGATCTGTCCGAAGACCGCACTGTTCATCATTTTACCTGCTGAATGTTTCACTTGCGAATCCATTTCGGAAGAACTCATCACGGAGCCTGCCGTTAGTTTTTTATTGTGTTGAATGGTATGCAACAAGGCTTCGACAATAATAACCGCTCCGTCAATGATCAAACCAAAGTCCAGCGCACCTAAACTCATCAGGTTACCACTCACGCCAAACAAATTCATGAGGATGATGGCAAATAACATGGCTAAAGGAATGACCGATGCCACGAGTAAACCTGCTCTGATGTTACCTAAAAACAGAACCAATACAAACAATACGATCAAAGCACCTTCAATCAAATTGGTCTCCACCGTACCAATAGCATTGTTTACCATTTTGGTACGATCCAAAAAGGGCTCCAGCACTACACCTTCGGGTAATGTTTTCTGGATCTTCGCCACACGTTCTTTTACATTTTTGATCACTTCGCTGCTGTTCTCCCCTTTTAGCATCATCACCACAGCGCCTGCCACTTCTCCTTTATCGTTATAACACATAGCGCCATAACGGGTAGCGTATCCATAACGTACATCGGCCACATCACGGATTAACAGCGGTGTTCCATTAGAAGTATTTTTAATGAAGACCGACTTGATATCGTCCACACTGCCTACCAACCCTTCGCTACGGATATACAGCACGGTTGGACCTTTTTCGATGTAGGCGCCACCGGTGTTCTGGTTATTACTCTCAAGTGCAGCAAACACATCGTTAATGGTGATGTTATATGCTTTTAACTTTGCCGGCTCTACCGCGATCTCATATTGTTTTAACTTCCCTCCGAAACTACTCACATCCGCAACACCTTTTACTCCTAACAATTGTCGTCTAACTACCCAATCCTGAATGGTGCGGAGTTCCATGGCATCGTACTTATGCTCGTAGCCTTCTTTTGCACGAACAGAATATTGATAGATCTCGCCAAGTCCGGTAGTTACGGGACCCAATGACACGTTCGCTACACCTTTTGGCAACTCATCTTGCACTTGTTGCAATCGTTCCGCCACTTGTTGTCGTGCCCAATACACATCAATATCATCATCAAAAACGATGGTTACGATGGAAAGTCCGAAGCGTGAAAAACTTCTGATCTCGTGCAAACCGGAGATATTGCTATTGGCTAATTCGATCGGGAATGTGATCAAACGTTCAATGTCGGTTGCACCCAAAGAAGGAGCAACGGTAATTACTTGCACCTGATTATTAGTAATATCGGGTACGGCATCGATCGGTAATTTGGTAAACTGATAGCTACCATAAGCGATCAATGCGATGATGAATAAACCTATTATAAGTTTATTCTTCACAGAAAATTCTATGATCTTATTTAACATAAAAATGAAATATTAATGAAACAAATGACTATTGAAAATAGTCGAAAACGCCTAAATTAAGATAAGATAGAAGTCTTAGGCGGCTGAAAGATCGCATCCAAATTGTGGTTTGGAATGAATTCAGGGTAATACGTAAAATGTTCTACTTCTGTGTAAACAACAGAAAGTCCTGATTGAGACTCAGGAATTGTAAAAGCAGGAATTAAATGCACATGTCCGGCATCATTGGCATGTTTCAAAGGCAATGAATGGTGATCGGCATCGGTATCAGCAACTGCATCGGTATCAGCAACTGCATTAGTAGTATAATGCATGGCAATAAAGTCAAGGAAAGAAATTCCCGGAGTTTCTTCGTGCTGATGATGTTCGTAATGGTGAATTAAAGAGGGAATACGGGCGATATCCTCCACAAACGCATTGTTTGTGATGATCTGTAAAGAGAAGAATAAAGCCAGAATCAACTTCATATAACAAAGGTAATCAATAATGCAGCTAAACACAAAAAAAGGGGACGAATAAAAATTCAATCCCCCTTTCCAACCAACGAAAAGTTTACTTAAGAATGACTTTACTTGTTTTGATGACATTACCTATTTGACTGACAACAAAATAAACTCCACTTTTTTCTCTAGTTCTGTTCCAGATATATTCATGGTTACCGTGTTTTATTTTTGTTTCAACAATTGTACTTACCATTTCACCCTTTTCATTTTGTAATATTATTTTTAAATCACCTGTGATTTGAGATTTAACATTGATCGTTATCACATGGTCAGCAGGATTGGGATAAGTAAAAACAGAGAACATATCATTATCAAGCTTTTGCGGCTTAGCTGTTGATGTTAAGGGACTCTTATTAATATACACCTTAAATAATCTTGAACTAGCTACGCTTTGAGTTCCGTTGTTAATGAAAAAAATATTCGGCAGTGTACTTTCTATTCCACCATAAATGTAACCAACTAATGTTCTTGCCATAGGTAATCTATTTAAACTTATAATCCCCTCTTTCAAATAAGCATCTGAAGAAATGTTTATAAACTCTGCACCGGAGCCTAAAAGAGCGGGCATCTCAATAGGCAATTTGTACTCCATCATATTACCATTACTTTCACGGGTAACACGACTAATCGTCTTAACAAATGGTACATTTACATCATCTATTAAGGTATTAGTAGAAGTATCCAATGTATATCGACTCATTCCTCCGAAAAAGATAGAATGCATTTCATTATTAGTTGAATCCCATAACGGCATTTTTGCACTGTGATATTGACTCAGGTATTGGCTAAAAGTATTATTAACAGCATACGCATTCGATTTAATGTCAACCGTATTGAGCCAAGGAAGATCCTGAACAGGTTGAAAAACACCTGTAAAGGCAGTAAAACCAAAATCTCCGGTTGGAAATATCTGTGGAACTAAGTTATAATCCCTCCTGTGTAAATTTGCAGGATCATTAATTGCAATATAGTCATAGATAGAGAACGTAGTTCCATTATCACTTATCTTAAATTTTCTTATTTCATCTGAATAAGTTTGGGTAAATGTTGGATTATTATTTGGATTGTATCGTCCATCGAATCGATGACCACCCACCAAATAAAAAACACTATCAATATTCTCCAACTGACCACCGGTAATAGCCATTCGTTGATCAGTAATTTGTCTAAAAAAGCTGGTAATAGAACTGCTTGCAATGATTGCATTAATAGTTGAACTTACATTTACAATTGTAATATTCGGATATGTAATATGATCAGCAGCAGTGGTACTGTAACCATATCCTCCTATAATGTATAAAAGATCGTTTACCTGTTTGAAATTAATATTCGTTGATTGCAATTGCTCTTGAATTCCCTGTGGAAGCGTGTTTAATGAAGCTAACCAAAATTGCTTACTAACAGGATCTATCACATATATGTTTGTATTATTTCCTGAAGCAAGAAATGAAGAGAAGGGTTGTCGCTGATGCAAACCATCTTTCCGTCCACCAATAAACAGCCATTTTCCTTGCGCCTGACCAACAACAAATGATTGTAGGCCTTGCATACCAGGAATAGTATCCTCTTCAATTTCTACAGAAAAGGTCTGAGCTTGTTGGCCAAATGCCAGCATATTAATTAAAAAGAAAAGGATAAAAAGAAAACGGTTCATATCAGGAACAATATTAATTTTTTATTAAAATTTCAGGAACAAATACGATCTTCGATTTGATGGAATTAGAGATCAAACAAGCCACTTCCGATTTATTTAAAATACGTAATGCTCTTTCCTGATCATCTTGTTTGGCAATCACCAACTCAGGTTTCAGCTCTACTTCACTCATCATGTATTTGCCTTCCACCATTTCTAATTTTCCTTTTGCTTTTACTTCCAGACTTACAAATTCCAATTTAGAATTTTCGGCAACCGCTAAGAAGGTGGTCATAAAACAGCTGGAAACAGCTGCAGTGAAAAAGTGTTCGGGCGACCATTTCCCTGCAATTCCTTTCGGAAATTCAGGAGGAGTTACCACTTCAATTTTTTCATTCAATACAGGAGAACTCACTTCTCCCATGCGATCCGATCTCCATACAAGATCGATATCGTAATAATGTTCGTTTGCCATATCCTTAGTTTTTATTGATCGCATCCACGATCACGTCTTTCAATGTTAAGCCTTCACCGTTCCAAACTACCTTACCATTTTTATAAAGCAATAGGGTTGGTAAATTTTCAACCTGCAACATATCTGCGATCTGCTTGTTCTCTTCCACGTCCAATTTTAACACTACCACTTTATCTTTCATGTCAGCTGCAATTTCATCCAACCAAGGCGACATTTGTTTGCAGGGTGCACACCATACCGCATTAAAATCAACCAATACCAATTTATCGGTACTTAATATTTTCTCATATTCCGTCAAGCTCATTCCTTGTGGCTTTTCCTGACCTGGAGCTGCAGGAGCTGCATTCCCAGTATCTACCGGCTTATTGCCATTGTACCAGGCACGCATTCCACCGTCTAATTCATAGATCTCTTTAAAACCTAAGGCTACCATTTTGCTTACAGCACTGGAGCTTCTTCCGCCTGATAAACAATACACAAATACAGGTTTATTCTTATCCATCTTTTGGATGTCGGCTTCAAACGAATCGCCATTCCAATTGATGTTCAATGCATTTTTAATATGTCCTTCGGAATATTCTCCGGGAGTACGAACGTCCGCTATCTGTGCATTTTCAGTGGCAGCTAACTTTTTCTCGAACTCATCGGCTGAGATCGTTCCACCCACACCATTCTGGTTAGCACCTTGTTTACAAGAAGTAAAAGCTGCTGTCAACACAAGGAATAAAATTCCCGCTATTTTAAATTTGTTCTTTTTCATTATGAATGTAAGTCTATGATTTGTTTTAGTTTTTCGGCAGGAACAACGCCTGATTGGCGCCATTTCACTTCACCATTTTTAAATAGGATCAAGGTTGGTACACCTTGTATGTGATAAGCACTTGCTGCTTTTGGATTCTTATCCACATCTACTTTTAAGATGCTGGCATTATCACCCACCTGGCCTGCCAAGTCTTTCAAGATAGGCGCCATCATTTTGCAAGGACCGCACCACTCGGCTGAAAAATCAACCAACACGGGTTTATCCGAATTTATAATTTCATTAAATGTTGCCATGGTTTTTAATCTTTTTTTATTGTTTCAAATTCTATTTCTTTTTCTTCCATTCCGGGTTTCCTGTAGGCATCTGTCGAACAAGCCGACATGCCGCAACATCCCACATTAAAAACTGCCTGAGCAGTGAATACCGCTCCCAGCAAGCCCATTAACTTATCGTGCTCATAATAGGCGGCTGCCAAAGCAGCCAGCCCTATGAACAAACGAAGTATGCGGACAACATTCCATCCGGAAAGGAAAGAGAAGAACGACATTTTATTTTACGTAACGGTTAACACTCATCCAGCTGCCACCATTGTGTACCTCGTAGCCTTTGCTTTTCAGCTGACCTTTGGCTGCACCGCTTCTCATACCGGAAGCGCAACACGTGATGATCACTTTATCTTTTTTCAATTTAGCAAGGTTGCTACCCAATTGATCCAGTGGAATATTGATCGAACCTTTTACATGTCCGCCTGCATATTCACCTTTGCTACGCACATCCAGGATAATAGCACCATTTTTTATTAATTCGCCCAAGTCCACTTTAGGACCCATCCCGAATAGTTTTTTAATTCCGTCTAACATATCTGTTTTCTTAGTTGTTTTTATAATAATTTACATCTAACCATGAACCACCATTGTGCACATCTTTGAAACCTTGTTGCATCAAATACATGGTTGCCTGGCCGCTTCTTCCACCCGATAAACAGCACAATACGATCGGTTGTTCGATGGCTTTCAATTCATCCATACGTTGCGGGATCTCATTCAAAGGAATGTTGATCGATCCTGCTACATTACCACCTCTAAATTCTTCACGTGTACGAACATCTACGATCGTAGCTTTGTTCGATTTAATTAATTCATCTAATTTCATTTTTATATAGTTTTAATTGATTACAAAAAATAAAGCTCCTCTTCCCCAGCCCAACTGAATGGAGCTTTCTTTATCCGGAATTAGTCTTTTTTCTTACATGTATTTATTCCGAATATCGTGTACAAAGGACAGAAGCTGATAAGGCTGGTCAGGATAAAGATACCTGATAAAGCAAGCAATACGATTGCTACAGTTCCTGAAATTACATTTGCAAAATAAAGTGCAATTACAACAAGAGCGATCAGTACTCTGATGATCCTGTCGATGTTTCCCATGTTTTTTTTCATTGTTTCGTTGGTTTTGGTTGTGAATACTAATTTATTTACGACACAAAATTACAACGCTTTACAAACACAGGTCAGTGATATATATCACATAGCTATAAAATAGTGATCTTATTGCGGGAAAGACTGATCTTTTTTTCTCTTTCAAGTTGTTTTAAAAGGCGGGAAACCACCTCACGGGCAGTGCCTAACTCATCGGCCAGCTGCTGATGCGTAACACTGATCTCTTTATTACCGGTAAGCTGATATTTTTTATTAAGTAATTCCACAATACGCTGATCGATCTTTTGAAAAGCCATGGCATTCACCACCGACAAAAGCTCTTCGAAACGTTTGTGATATAATTTGAATATAAAATCGCACCAGGAAGGATATTTCGACACCCAGTCCTGCGCATTATGAATCGGGATCAACAAGATCTCTGAATCTTCCTCCACAACAGCTTTCACTTTACTTTTATCATTGCTGATACCACCAAGGAACGACATCACACAGGTCTCACCCGCTTTGATATAGTATAACAGGATCTCTTTTCCGTCTTCTTCCTCACGCATTACTTTCAGACTTCCCTGTAATACAATAGGAAGTGTCTTGATATAACTGTTCTCCTGCAAAATAACATCTCCTGCTTTGAAATTCTTAATGGTACCGTTGTCCATTAACTGTTGTTTCATCTCATTATCGATGTTCGGAATACTGATCTTAGCGCTGTCTGTTATCATACTCCAAAGATAAGAATTTAAAATGTAAATTTACAGTCGATCTATGACAAAGAAAACATCCCAACACGATCCGTATGCTGTATTAAGAATAAAAGAGTTTTTATTCTTCTTGAATACCCGTTTCTTTTTAACACTGGCTATTCAAATGCAGAGTGTTATTGTTGGATGGCAAGTGTATCAGATCACAGGAAATGAGCTGGATCTTGGATTAATTGGATTGGCGGAAGCCATCCCTTTTATCACTGTCTCCTTATTTTCAGGCCATGTAGCCGATACGGTAGACAGAAAAAAGATCATCATTACAGCCACATCCTTTCTAACTGTATCCACTTTAGCATTACTGTATTTCTCATTAGAAACAAACACGATCATTAAAGATCATGGCACGCTGCCTATCTTTTTGGTGATCGGATTCATTGGTATCGTTAGAGGATTTATCTCAGCAGCATTTCCTTCGTTCATGTCGCAATTGGTTACACGCGACCTGTACACCAATGCAGCTACCTGGAACAGCACAGTATGGCATGTAGCCTCCATTGTTGGTCCGGCTATGGCAGGATTTATTTGTGCGGTGAGTTTTACGGCTGCCTATAAAGTGAACATTGCTTTAATTGCCATTGCGATCTTTTCATTCTTATTTATTAAATCGAAACCACTTCCTAAAAAAGAAAAAACAGAAACGCTGTTTGAAAGTTTGAGTGCAGGGATCAAATTTGTATTTAAGAATCAATTGATCCTCGGTGCTTTGTCGCTCGACCTGTTTGCTGTATTGTTTGGAGGAGCGGTAGCGATGCTTCCTGCTTTTGCCGACAAGATTTTACATGTAGGCGCGATCGAGTTGGGATTCTTGAGAGCTGCTCCGGCATTGGGTGCCGTGGTCATGGCGATCATCATTGCCTACAAACCACCTACCCAACATGCAGGCAGAAACTTATTCTTATCCATAGCAGCATTTGGTGTAGCTACGATTCTGTTTGGGATCAGTGAAAATTATTACCTGTCACTTTTCTTTTTATTCCTTACCGGAGCATTCGATAATGTGAGCGTGGTGATCCGTCATAGTATTCTGCAACTGGCAACGCCTGATCATATGCGTGGGCGGGTATCTTCTGTAAACAGTATTTTTATTGGCTCCTCGAACGAGATCGGTGCATTCGAATCGGGTGTAGCAGCCCGTGCGATGGGCTTAAAAGCATCAGTAGTATTTGGTGGCATCATGACCATTCTGATTGTTGCTGCCACTGCTAAAATAGCTCCTAAGTTGAGGAAGCTGAATATGAAGAATATTGAGTAGACTACGAAGTACGAATACTACGTAGTGCCTATATCGAATTACGAAAATAAAACGAATCAAACGAATTACGAATAAATTGCTTTTCCAAAAAGGATAAAGTATATTTATGTTATGAAAGCTAAATTTATTCTGTTTTTATTTTTATTTCCTTTTAAATTTTCAGCTCAATGCTATACATTCACATTACAAACAACAATGCCAAGCTGCCCTACCTGCTGTGATGGAAGTGCTAGTGTAGAAAATATTGTTGGTGGTTGTGGACCTTTTTTTTTCAACTGGTCACCAGGTATCCCTATAGGAGACGGAACTGATAGCATTGGGGGTATATGTTCTGGTCAGCTAGTCTCAGTTACTATCCATGATATGGGTACCGGAAATTGCTGTAGCGACTCTATCGTTTTTTGTTGTATTGACTGCCCAACATCAATGAATAATTATTCAATAAACAATATAAATTACAATTTTAAAAATTCGATTCTTAAATTAGAAAACATCCCAATAAATTCAACAATAAATCTATATGACATCACTGGCAAAAAGATTATATCAAAGGCTAGTTTTGAAAACTATATAGAACTAGATATTAGTTCACTATCTACCCAAATATATTTATTATCTGTCGTTTCTGAAAAAGGGAATATTATATTTAAGCAAAAATTCATCAAACAATAGTTTTCTTCTATTAAAAAACAAGCATAAAACGTCTCGATTCGTAATTCGCCTTATTCGTATCTGTGTTCGTGATTAGAAACCTAGAATATTTTTCCGGGATTTAAAATATTATTCGGATCAAACGCTTTTTTGATCGTGCGTTGAATATCAATTGCTTTATCGGAGAAAACAATTCCAAGGTACTCCTGCTGGATCAAACCAATACCATGCTCACCACTGATGGTGCCACCTAAATTCTTACAAATGGTAAATATCTCTGCAATGGCTTTTTTGATATAATCACCTTCCCATTGTTCATCTGTTAAATCTCCTTTTATCAAACGGATGTGCAAATTACCATCGCCTGCATGTCCGTAACACACACTCTTAAACTGATAACGGCTTCCTACCTCTTTCACTCCTTTTACCAGCTTAGGCAACTCCGCTCTGGGCACTACTGTATCCTGCTCCTTACTGATGGCATTCATTTTCACGGCTTCATTGATCTTTCTGCGCAATTTCCATAATTCATTTTTTTGTGCTGCGCTATCTGCAAACAATACTTCTGAAATATTGTATTTACTCATCAACTCTGCGATCTGCTCCATCTCCTTCATCAACACCTCCTGATCATTTCCATCCACTTCGATCAATAGATGTGCTTGAATATCATCTTCCAATTTCACGACACTGCTCTCTACATGTTTGCTCACCCAATCCAAGGCATCGCGCTCCATCAATTCCAAAGCGCTTGGTGTAAAGCCGGCACGGAACACTTCACTCACTGCAGCACATGCTTCATCCAGGTCACGGAACGGAACAAGCATCAACAGATCGTATTTCGGCAATGGCAATAATCTCACTACGATCTTGGTCACCACTCCCAACGTTCCTTCGCTACCTACCATCAGTTGCGTTAAATTATATCCGGTTGAATTTTTTAAGGTATTCGCTCCTGTCATAATGATCTCACCTGTTGGCAATACCACTTCTAAATTCAAAATATAATCTTTGGTCGTTCCATATTTCACGCATTTCGGACCACCGCTTCCATGTGCAATGTTACCACCCAGAAAGCAACTTCCTTTGCTGGCAGGATCAGGCGGATAAAATAAATTTTCTTCTTTTACTGCATTCTGAAATACCTCATTGATCACCCCCGGCTGCACTGTTGCTTGTAAATTACGTTTATCAATATCCAGTATCTTATTAAAGCGTTCCATACTCAAACTGATCCCTGCATTGATAGGCAATGCTCCACCGGCTAAACCTGTCCCTGCACCACGTGGAGTAACAGGAATAAGTTCGGCATTCGCTAATTTTAATATGGAAGAGATCTCCTCTGCTGTTGCCGGCTTCACCACCACCTCCGGCAAAAACACCAATTGTTCTGTTTCATCATGTCCGTAATTGGCCAAACTTTCAGTATCCAACAGGACGTTAGATGCTCCAACAATGCTTTTTAGCTGTTCAACGATCTGAGGTGTTATTTTTTTATATGACATGCTCTTTGAATTAATAATAAGAATATACCGCTCATCACTTTTTAAGCAAAACAATCGATCTATTTTGCTATTTTCGTTCCTCTCAAAATTATACAAATAATAAAGAAATGAAACGACTATTTATCATAGGTTTTTCAATATTGATGGTTAATAACATCAGTGCTCAGAAAAAAGACATCACACTAGAAGACATCTGGACCAAAGGAACTTTCCGCTCCAGAGGTGTATTTGGCTTGGTATCCATGAACGATGGGTTGCACTACTCTACTTTGGCTAGAGACACCGTTTTTCAATATGAATATGCCAAAGTATCCAAACCCGAAATGATCGTTTGTGAAGCGGATCTGAAATACGATGGAAAAACGATCGATATCAATACCTATTCCTTTAGTGCTGATGAAAGCAAAATGCTGATCTCAACACAATCGGAACAGGTGTACCGTCATTCAACCCGTGAATATTATTTTGTGTACGACCGCAAAACAAAAAGTGTAACACCTGTTAGCGCTGGCGAAAAACAGATGTATGCAGGTTTCTCACCCGATGGCTCAAAAGTGAGTTTTGTGCGTGGCAACAATATTTACATCAAAGATCTTTCTAGCGGAAAAGAAACACAGATCACTTTTGATGGCAAACAAAACAACATCATCAATGGTGCTACCGACTGGGTACACGAGGAAGAATTTGCTTTTTCAGTGGCTTATTTCTGGAGTCCGGATAGCAAAAAAATTGCCTATTACAAATTTGATGAGAGTAAGGTTAAAGAGTTCTCATTCGATGAATACAATAACCAATTGTATCCAACCCAATACCGCTTTAAATACCCGAAAGCAGGAGAAGACAATTCGATCGTAAGTATTCATGTGTATGATCTGGCAAGCAATAGCACACAATTGATGGATATTGGCAAAGAGACCAACCAGTACATTCCACGCATCAAATGGACATTGGATCCGAATCAGCTTTCCATTGTAAGAATGAACCGCTATCAAAACAAATTGGAATTATTATTGAACGATGCTACAAGTGGAAATTCAAAAGTGGTTTATACTGAAAACAGTACAACTTATATTGATATTCATGAAGGTCAGGGTGATTATGTGTATTTCACACCTGATAAAAAAGGATTCATCATTCAGAATGAAACGAGTGGATTCAACCATTTGTATCTGTATTCCATGGATGGCAAATTGGTCAACCCGATCACCAAAGGCAACTGGGATGTTGTTCAATTGAAAGGGATTGATGAAAAAACAAAAACGATCTTTTACCTGGCTTCAGAAACAACAGCTACCGAGAAAGACATTTATTCCGTTTCGTTTGACGGAAAAACAAAGAACAAAGTATCGCAACAAAAAGGTAATCATGCTCCTGATTTCAGCAAAGGCATGAAATATTACATTGATGTATTTTCAGATGCGAACTCACCAAATGTAACTGCTATTTATGATGCCAAAGGAAAATTGATCCGCAGCCTGGAAAGCAATGAATCTCTAAAAAATAAAATGCAGGAATTCAGCTTGAGCAAAAAGGAATTGTTCATGTTCAAAACCACAGAAGGAATTGAATTGAATGCCTGGATGATCAAACCACAAAATTTTGATACTACAAAGAAATATCCTGTGTTTTTAGTGTTTTATGGTGGACCGGGACGTAACATGGTGGCGAATGCATTCGACAGAGATTATTTCTGGCACCAGATGCTGGCACAAAAAGGCTACATTGTGATGTGTGTAGATAACAGAGGAACACAATACAGAGGAAAAGAGTTTAAGCATTCCACCTACAAACAATTGGGTAAACTAGAGGTGACCGACCAGATAGAAACAGCTAAATATTTAGGCACATTACCGTATGTTGACAAAACAAGAATAGGAACATTCGGTTGGAGCTTTGGTGGTTATTTGAGTTCATTGTGTATCACCAAGGGAGCCGATTATTTCAAAACAGCCATTGCTGTTGCTCCGGTTACTAACTGGAGATATTATGACAATGTGTACACCGAGCGCTTTATGGGATTACCACAGGAAAATGCGAGTGGGTATGACGATAATTCACCGATCAACCATGTTAGCAAATTAAAAGGTAAATATTTATTGATCCACGGTAGCGGTGATGATAATGTACATTATCAAAACACCATGGAGATGATCAATGCGCTGGTAAAAGAGAACAAACAATTCGACCTGTTCATTTACCCGGATAAGAATCATAGCATCTTAGGTGCCACTACCCGTTTGCACTTATATACCAAAATGACGGATTTTATATTGAATAATCTGTAGTGGAAGTATAAAGTATTATGTATCAAGTATTAAGTAGAATTTAAATAGCGTCAGTAGGAGAAAAACTTACCAAAGAAGCATAATTAACTGATATGCAGAATTATACAAGAAAAAAGAACTCATTTCAACACAATTCTTAATACTTAATACTTGATACCCAATACTTTATTATCCTACTTGATACTTTATACATTAATCCCTATATTCGCCAACTCTAATCTAAATTATTAACTAAAAGAATACTATATGTCAGAAGTAAAACAAGGTCACCCGAAAGGGCTTTATGTACTTTTTGTAACAGAAATGTGGGAGCGATTCAGCTACTACGGGATGCGTGCTATTTTCGTTTTATTCTTAGCTAAAGCTTTAATGTATGACAAAGCCTTTGCGAGTGATATTTACGGTAGTTATACAGGTTTGGTATATTTAACACCATTGATCGGTGGTTATATGGCTGACAGATATTGGGGTAACCGCAAATCAATCATCATTGGTGGTATCATGATGGCGATCGGACAGTTCTTTATGTTCATGAGTGGTTCCTTTTTCGAGAATATTGATCTTGCCCGTATCTTAATGATGGTTGGATTAACCTCTTTGATCCTTGGTAACGGTTTCTTCAAACCAAATATCTCTACCATGGTTGGTCAGTTGTATCCAAAAGGTGATAAGCGTATCGACTCTGCTTTCACTATTTTCTATATGGGTATCAACTTAGGAGCATTCTTCTCTCCATTGGTGTGTGGATTTTTAGGTGATACAGGTAATCCTGCTGATTTCAAATGGGGCTTCTTAGCTGCTTGTATCGGTATGATCTTGAGTTTGATCCTGTTCATCACATTAAAAGACAAATACATTGTAACACCTGATGGTCAAGCGATCGGAGCAAAACCGGGTTCTAACAAACCGGCTGCAGATATTGATACTGTTGCGGAAGCAAAATCAGAGTTTACAATGACTCAAATTTTAACTTGGGTTGGAATTGAGATCGGATTATTTACTTTGTTCTTCTTCTTAGATCAAGGTGTGATCGGTTCCTTTATCTTCTCATTGTCTATTGCTGCTCCGGGATTCATTATCTCTGATAAGAGTTTAACAAAGATCGAGAAACAACGTATCTGGGTAATCTATATCGTTGCCTTCTTCGTAATTTTCTTCTGGGCAGCTTTCGAACAAGCAGGTGCTGCTTTAACGTTCTTTGCGGAAGAGCAAACCGACAGAAGTTTATTCGGAACAGTTATTCCTGCTAGTTATTTCCAATCGGTGAACGCAGTAGCGATCGTTATCTTTGCTTCTATTTTCGTTGCATTATGGGGATTCTTAAGTAAGAGAAATGCAGAACCTGCTTCTCCTTACAAACAATCCATTGGTTTATTCTTATTGGCATTAGGTTATTTGGTGATTGCTTATGGAGTAAAAGGAATTGAGCCATCTACGAAAGTGAGCATGGTTTGGTTATTAAGCTTGTACTTGATCCATACCTTCGGTGAGCTTTGCTTATCACCTATTGGTCTATCCATGGTTAACAAATTAGCTCCTGTTAAATTTGCTTCCTTATTGATGGGTGTTTGGTTCTTATCTACTGCTTCTGCCAACAAATTTGCAGGAACATTAAGTTCTTATTATCCTGAAACAATGATCACTGTTGCTGCTGTTGAATCTCAACAAACCGAAAAAGGTGTTGAATTGACAACCAAATTGGATAAAGCAGAGGATATCAACGGTACTAAATACATTAGTATCGACCTTATTTCTTTTGAGAAAGTAAAAGACCCTACAGTGAAAGCGTCTATCGTTGAGAACATCTTTAAAGGATCCATGATCAAGGAAAAATCTTTTGCAGGATACACCATCAACAGCTTGTATTCTTTCTTTATGTTATTCGTAGTAATGGCCGGTATCTCATCTGTGATCTTATTCTTCTTGAGTAAGCTATTATTGAAGATGATGCACGGGGTACGTTAATCGATCCTACAATTTTCAAAAAGGTCAAACATGGTACAATGTTTGACCTTTTTGTTTTAATTCATACCTTTACTTTATAATTTTACAGCATGATCAAAAAAGTATTTATTGCATTAGGAATTGCCACGATCGTGGTTGTTGCACAAAGTTTTATTTCAAGCAATTCGTTTATTGCCGGTGATGATCACGGACCGGTGAAATGGTACACCTTCAGCGAAGCGGTAGAGCTTCAAAAAAAGACACCAAAACCGATCATGGTAGATGTTTACACCCAATGGTGCGGTCCATGCAAAATGATGAGCAAAAACACCTTCGGCAATGAGATCATTGCCAAATATCTGAATGAGAACTTTTATCCTGTAAAATTCGATGCCGAAACATTTGACAGCGTTGCCTTCAATGGATATGTGTTCAAGAACCAGAATGCTCCCGGCACCCCACGTCCCGTTCACGATTTTGCTGTTTCTATTTTAGATGGCAAACTGTCCTATCCTTCTATTGTATTTTTAAATGAACAGGTGCAACGCATCCAAGTGGTGGTTGGTTATTATCAGCCGGCACAATTTGAGCCTGTGATGAAGTTCTTTGGAAGCGGAAAATACAAGGATACCAAATGGGAAGATTTTGAGAAGAGCTTTACGCCCGAAATTAAATAGAACCTTTTTCAAAAGATCTCGTAGAACCAACCAAAATTAGTAATACGCTTATGGACACTAAAATTGAAGTAATGAACCTGAAAGAAAAGATACTTCAAGTGCTGGAAATGAAAAAATTCACGTATGCCGACCTGGCATCCTATTTGAATATTTCCGAGTCAGATCTCGATTACGCTTTAGAACATAATACACTAGAAATAAGAACATTAGAGTTAATATCTAAAGAATTACGTATTCCACTTTACAGCTTTTTCCGTGAGAATTTTGATGGGTACAATTTCGATAAAGAGCCTTATTATAACGTGAACTTATGGAGCAAAGAAGAAGCAAAATATACGCTTGAATTAAAAGCTTTGCGACAAGAAATTGAACAATTGAGATCGGAATTACGTCAGAAAGACCTGTTGATCGATGCCTTAGAAGGTCAGATCACCAAAAATTAATTATCACCCCCAACAATAAAAAACGCCCCTTCCGAAATTTTCGGAAGGGGTGTTTTACTTTATAATACTTCTTATTTATTCACGTACATTACTTCTTTTACTGCTTTTACCACACGGGCAGCATTCGGCAATGATGCTTCGATCAAAGTTGGAGCATACGGCAATGGCACATCCGCAGATGTAACACGCAATACAGGTGCATCTAAATAATCAAATGCTTCTTTCTGAACTTTGAATGCTAACTCAGATGAGATAGAAGCTAAAGGCCAAGCCTCCTCAACGATCACCAAACGGTTGGTTTTCTTCACAGAATTGATCACCGTTCCATAATCGATCGGACGCACTGAACGAAGATCGATCACTTCGGCACTGATACCTTCTTTTTCTAATTCAGCAGCAGCAGCCAAAGCTTGTTTCATGATCTTACCAAAAGAAACGATGGTCACATCTTTTCCTTCTTTTTTAATATCCGCCACTCCAATTGGAATGATGTATTCTCCTTCAGGAACTTCTCCTTTGTCGCCATACATTTGCTCACTTTCCATAAAAATAACAGGATCGTTATCGCGGATAGCTGACTTTAATAAACCTTTTGCATCGTATGGATTAGACGGAACTACTACTTTTAATCCCGGACAGTTGGCATACCAGTTCTCAAAAGCTTGAGAGTGCTGAGAGCTCAACATACCTGCAGAAGCAGTAGGGCCACGGAATACAATAGGTACAGAGAACTGACCACCACTCATACTCATCATTTTAGCAGCCGAGTTGATCACCTGATCGATCGCTACTAATGAAAAGTTAAAGGTCATGAACTCCACGATCGGACGTAAGCCATTCATGGCAGCTCCAACAGCAATACCGGCAAAACCAAGCTCTGCAATGGGTGTATCGATCACACGCTTTTCACCAAACTCGGCAAGCATCCCTTTACTTACTTTGTAAGCACCATTGTACTCTGCCACTTCCTCACCCATCAAAAATATTTTTTCATCTCTGCGCATCTCTTCGTTCATTGCTTCACGAAGTGCTTCACGAAATTCGATTGTTCTCATAGTCTCTTTATTTATTGAAACACAAATTTAAGGTTTTTGTTGATATGAAATAGAAGAAATTATTTCCTGTATTTCTCCGTCAATTCAAATACATGGGTCAGTATTTCCTGCTCCGTTTCATTGAATACCATCCCTCTACGTTCAAATACTTTTGAGGCCACCTCAAAGGCATCTTTTAGCTTATAGGTAGTAAAGCCTGCAGCTCCACCCCAGGAGAAGGAAGGAACAAAATTACGCGGGAAGCCCGATCCGAAAATATTAGCATTTACTCCAACCACTGTTCCTGTATTGAACATGGTATTGATCCCACATTTGCTATGATCGCCCATGATCAAACCACAAAAGGTCAAGCCTGTTCCCACAAAACGTTCTTTGTTGTAATTCCACAGTTTTACTTCAGCATAGTTATTCTTTAGGTTCGAATTATTACTGTCGGCTCCCAGATTACACCATTCACCTAATACCGAGTTGCCTAAAAAACCATCATGTGCTTTGTTAGAATAGCCGATGATCACAGAATTATTGACCTCTCCTCCTACTTTACTATGCGGTCCGATAGTAGTAGGACCGTAGATCTTAGCACCTAATTTCAAAGCAGAATGTTCACACAAAGCAAATGGACCACGCACGATCGATCCTTCCATGATCTCTGCATCTTTACCGATATAGATCGGTCCCGTACTTGCATTTAAAATCGCACATTCCACTTTAGCGCCTTCTTCCACAAAAATATTCTCAACGCCTATCACCTGATTGGTTTTGCTCAATGCCAGTGATTTTCTGCCCTTTGTGATCAAATCGAAATCAGCTTTTATTGCATCGCCATTCTTAGAAAAGATATCCCATGGATGCTCTATCCACATAGGCTTAGCATGGGTTTCATATTTAGTGAAGCTTCCCCAGTTACTTGGTTCAAAGTTTTTTACGTCACCCGTATTGGCCGCTACCACAATGGTAGAATCCATCAATGCTTCATTGGGCTTAAGTGACCTGATCTCTTCGATCAATTTTTCATTCGGACAGAATGAACCGTTGATCCATACATTATCTGCATCAATGGTATATTCGGTAGGATATTTCTTACTCAGATAGTCCTGAGTTTTAGAAGACGTTTTTGAATCCAGCATCTTCTCCCACTTTTCGCGAATGGTCAATATCCCGATCCTGATATCCGCTACCGGACGGGTAAATGTTAATGGCAACAAATTGTTGCGGAATTCATCATCAAATAAAATATAGTTCATAGCTGTCGCTTTTTAATTCAAATTCACTTCAGGTTTATTCAACATCGTAATGTAAGTATCCACCTGTCTTAAGAAATACTTTAATTTTTGTGTATTATCTGAGTCGATCATCATGTCGTAGATCGCTTCATCCGACTCTTTGTATTTTCCTACTTTAAACTTCGCTTTTGAAAGCGCAGAAATATATTTCAGGGCAAAATGATCATGGATATTCAGATCGATCAAGAGATCAAAATCTTCATTTATAAAATTATCAATGATATGTGTGGTTGGTTTGCCATACCAATTCAATTCTTTTAAGGAGAAAAAATCATATTCCAGCTTGGAATAAGTTAATTCAGGAATATTCTTCACACTAAAAAAGCCAAGTACTTTCACTTTTTTATTATGCTCACGCATATACACCACATATCTTTTTACCAATTCAAAATCTTCCGAATTGGAGGCATCGAAAAGAATACCCACCGTTCGGGTCTGATTAAAACTAAATTTATTGGGTTTTAATTCCCGCTTGTACATAGCCATCTCCTGCTTAAGTGCACGGTTGGCAATGGCGAGTTTTATATTTTTGAAAGTGCTCATTCTACTAATTTATCATTTTAATAAAATCATCTTCCGAAATGATCGGAACTCCAAGCTTTTCAGCTTTTTTTAATTTCTCAGGTCCCATGTTCTCTCCTGCGATCACATAACTTGTTTTGCCGGAGATAGAACCTACATTCTTTCCCCCATTCTGCTCAATTGCTTTTTTTAGATCATCACGGGAAAATTTACTGAATACACCTGAAACAACAAACGACAGGTCTTTTAACTTATCACTTGTATTGGTTAATTGCTCTTCCGATAATTGGAATTGCAAACCGTGTTTCTTTAATCGTTCAATGATCTCAATATTGCGTTGATCTTTGAAATACTCCACGATCGTTTGTGCGATCTTCTCTCCAATATCTCCTACTTCCAGCAATTGCTCTACGGTTGCCTTTTCCAACGCATCGATATTCTTGAAATAATAAGCCAATTTTTTAGCCGTTGTTTCACCGATATGACGAATACCGATGGCATACAATACCCGTTCAAATGTGATCGCCTTCGATGCTTCTATGCCTGCTAAAAGATTGTTCACACTTTTCTCCGCCATTCTTTCAAGTTGCAACAAATCTTCTTTTTTCAACTCATACAGATCGGCAATATTTTTTATCAATCCTGCATCATACAACTGTGCAATGGTCTCACCACCCAAGCTATCAATATCCATCGCTTTGCGGGAAACAAAATGTTCCATCTTGCCTTTTACCTGTGGCGGACAAGCCAATTCGTTCGGACAATAATGATTCGCTTCTCCTTCGTTACGGATCAGTTCGGCATTACATTCAGGACAATGAGTAATATATTTGGTAGGTTCCAATGCACTTGCAAACAAGTCGCTTCCTCCACCAACAGGTCGTTTACTCTCATCTACTCCAACGATCTTTGGAATGATCTCCCCTCCTTTTTCAACAAATACGGTATCTCCCACGCGCACATCCAATTTCTCAATAATATCGGCATTGTGAAGAGATGCTCTTTTAACAGTGGTTCCTGCCAACAACACCGGCTTCAAATTCGCAACAGGGGTGATCGCTCCGGTTCGTCCCACTTGATAGGAAATACTTTCAAGCAAAGTAGCCACCCGCTGTGCTTTAAATTTATAAGCTATGGCCCAACGAGGCGATTTAGCTGTGAAGCCCAAGGCTTTTTGTTGTTCGTATGAGTTTACTTTTAAAACTACACCATCAATATCAAACTCCAGATCAGCACGCTCCACATCCCATTTATTGATGAATTGAAATACTCCTTGAATGGAGTTGGTTTTGATCACCGACTCAGGCACTTTGAATCCCCATGATTTAGCCGCCAATAGATTTTCGTAATGACTTTGATGTGGAAGTGTTTCACCCAAAACAAAATACAGATAACAATCCAGGTTACGTTTTGCGACTTGGGCTGAGTCCTGCATCTTTAGTGTCCCCGAAGCTGCATTGCGAGGATTAGCCAATGGTGCATCACCTATCTCCTCACGCTCTTTGTTGATCTCATCGAAGGATGAACGAGGCATAAAGATCTCACCACGGATCTCAAACTCATCGGGATAATTGTTTCCTCTTAATTTAAGCGGAATGCTCTTGATCGTTTTTACATTCGTAGTCACATCATCTCCCTGCTCGCCATCACCACGAGTAACCGCCTGCACCAATCGTCCATTTTTATAGGTTAATCCGATGGCTACACCATCGTACTTCAATTCGCATACATATTCATAAGGCTCGGTCAATGCTTTTTTCACACGATCATCAAAGTCGTTCAATTCCTCTTCCGAATAAGTATTCCCCAATGACAACATCGGGTATTTATGTTTTACGGTTTTAAATTCTTTGGTGATCTGTCCACCAACACGCAAACTTGGTGAGTCGGGCAGCTGATATTCTGGATGCTCCTTTTCGAGTTGGATCAACTCTTCGAGCATCATGTCAAAATCATAATCGCTAATGGTAGGATTCGAGAGCACATAATAATTGTAATTATGCTCTTCGATCTTCTTTGAAAGTTCTTCTATCCTATGTTGAATGGATTCGCTCATACTCCCTACTTTTGCTCGCTTCCGCTGTTATCCTTAAAATCTTCGTTCAACATAAAATAGATCGGTAAGGTCATTTGTGTCCTAACCCATTTGTCGCCCACCACACCTGCTCTCCATCTGGTCATTTCCACCAAGCGGATGGCTTCTTCATTACAGCCGCCACCTACTGATTTTTCTATTCCGATATTGGAAAGTGTTCCATTTTGTTCTACAATAAAACGAACCACAACAGTTCCTTGAATATTGGCGATTTGAGCCTGACGAGGGTATTCTAAATTCTCTTTCAAAAAATCCTGCAAGGCATAATTTCCTTTGTAATATACCGGCATTTGATCTACGATCTTATAGAGCTTAAATGTAGAATCGGCTTTGAACTCTTTATCATAAACGATAGATTGATATCCTCTCTTTTTGCAGATCTTGGCATACTTCTCAGGATCAAATTCGAACCAAACCGACCATTTGGAAGATACCAATTTTCCATCCTTCACGGCCGGCACCCATTGATAATACTTAAATAAACGTAAGGCTTCCTGATCCAGTTCGGGTGATACTCCAACGGCTACTTTTACATCTGTTGCAGAACTGTCGGAATTCAGAACAAATACAACTTCCACTTTTCCTCCTTGCTTTTTGGCCAATGCAGCAGCAGGATATACAAATTGGCTTTCAAATATTCTTTTAAACTCAGTTTTACCGCCTACATTCGTTGGAAATGCATCCACACTGTAGCTGATCTGTGATTGAACGGAAAGAATAAGTGCTAAGACAAAGACACTTGTAAAGAGTAACTTTTTCATTAAAATATAGGTCTAAATACTACCTCGCAAGATACGATTTTTATTACTCATATCCTTTATCAACACTACATTTTTAAAGCCTTTATTTTCAAGCATTTGTTTGGTTTCCAGGCCATGTTCGGCATTGATCTCAAAGTAGATCTGCCCACCCGGATTTAACATTGTTAAAGCATGATCTGCTATTACTTTATAGAATAATAACGCATCGGTATCATACACAAATAATGCTAAGTGCGGTTCATGTTCCAACACATTCTTGTGCATCGCCTCTTTTTCCGATTCTTTGATGTAAGGGGGATTGCTCACGATCACATCGTAGCGTAAGTTTTTAAATGCTGCATCAGGATGCAAAATATCTTCTCGACTAAAATGCACATCTACATCATTCATTTTTGCATTTTCTTTCGCTACCAGAAGTGTTTCTTCCGAAATATCAATCGCATCGACTGTGGACTGTGATAAATTCTTTTTCAGACTGATAGGAATACAACCCGAACCTGTTCCGATATCAAGGATACGTACTGTTTTTCCTTTATGCTCTTTAACGATCAAGTCAACCAACTCTTCTGTTTCCGGACGAGGTATCAATACCGATCCATTGACCTTAAACTTCAAACCGTAAAAATCGGCAACACCTAAAATGTATTGCAAAGGCTTTTGCTTTTTGAGATCTTTAATAGCGAAATTAAATTTCAAGAGTTCCGACTCACTCATTGTTTTATCAGCATTCAACAAAAGATCGGAATGTTTTAAATTCAGCAATTCTTCAAAACAAATAGCTACAAAGGCATCAATTTCAGAATCTTCATAGATCCCTTCCAACTCCTGCTTAAAAAAGCGGATCACATCCTTTATTTTATTTGAAGCAATTTGCATGGGCACAAAGTTAAGAATAGTTACATTTGCAGCACTATATGACTGAACAAGAAAAATACATGAAACGTTGCCTTGAATTGGCAGCAAAAGGCTTTGGAAATGTGGCCCCTAATCCTATGGTTGGGAGTGTGATCGTTTACAACAACGAGATCATTGGCGAAGGGTATCACCAACAATACGGACAAGCGCATGCTGAAGTGAATGCCATTCATTCGGTTAAAGACAAAAGTTTGTTGAAAAAAGCAACCTTGTATGTGAATTTAGAACCTTGTTCTCATTTCGGAAAAACACCTCCTTGTGCCGACTTGATCATTGAACACAAAATACCTTATGTGGTGATCGGCACCATTGATAGCTTTGCACAAGTGTGTGGCAGAGGAATTGAAAAATTGACCAAAGCAGGAGTGGATGTAAAAGTGGGAGTATTGGAAGATGAATGCAAAGAATTGAACAAACGCTTTTTTACTTTTCAAGAAAAGAAACGCCCCTACATTATTTTAAAATGGGCTCAAACAGCCGATGGCTTTATTGATAAAGCACGAACAGATAACACGACTCCCCCACTTCAGATCAGCAATGAAGCTGCACAAAAACTGGTGCATACCTGGAGAAGTCAGGAACAAGCGATCATGGTGGGAAAAAATACCGCCTTGTTGGATAACCCTCAATTAACCGTTAGAAAAGTAGAAGGGAAAAATCCGGTCCGCATTGTGACCGACAAAAAATTATCCATACCGAAAGACTATTTCCTATTAGATAAAACGGTTCCAACCATTGTTTTTACCGATATAGAAATGCCTTCAGAAACGAACCTGGATTTTGTAAAGATCAATTTTGATGAAAAGATGATCCCGCAGATCATGCAGGAATTATACAAACGCAATATTCAATCGCTGATTGTTGAAGGTGGCTACAATGTATTGAACAGTTTTATCAGTGATAACTGCTGGAATGAAGCACGGGTATTCATTTCGCAAGAACACATTCACAGTGGCATCAATGCACCTGAAATGCTTTTAAAACCTGAGTCAAAAGAGTCAATAGACACAAACATTTTACTCCGCTATCGTAACAGCTAATATGCTTTTTGAGGATACCTATTTAACGATCGAGAAAGCATCCGAAGGATTGTTTAAAGACAAAGGCAGTAAGTTTTTGGCTTATGCCTTTCCTGTTGCCAATGAAGAGGCTGTAAAGACACATTTGGCAGAACTCCGAAAACTACATCCCAGCGCAAGACATCATTGTTATGCTTTTCGTTTGGGAGCAAGCAAACAAGCATTCCGTGCCAATGATGATGGCGAACCATCAAACACAGCAGGAAAACCGATCCTTGGACAGATCCAATCAAAAGATCTCACCAATATCTTGATCGTTGTTGTCCGCTATTTCGGTGGTACATTATTAGGTGTGAGTGGACTGATCAATGCCTACAAATTGGCTGCTGCTGATGCTATTGCGAATGCGAAGATCATTGAAAAAACAGTAGATGAAGTGTATGAAGTATCATTTGACTATTTACAAATGAATGATGTTATGAAGATCATCAAAGATGAAGGACTTCATATCCTCTCTCAGAATTTTGAACTAAGCTGTGTATTAACATTCTCAGTACGCAAAAGTAATTCAACAAAAGTGTATGATATGTTCAGCAAAATCAGTAATCTTGAGATTAAATTCTTGAAAGAGATTTAGGAATTGGGATTGAGGATTTGGGATTTGGGATTGAGGAATTAGGATTGGAGTACTAGGGAATAAAAAGTAAGGTTGCTAAGAGAAACAACCAACTAACAACGAAAGACTAAACAATAATAAACATGAAACTATTAAAAGAAATGTGTGCCATTCATGCTCCATCAGGAAACGAAGTGGCAATGACCAAATTCTTATTGAATTATATTGATAAAAACAAAAAGTCATGGAAAGTAAAACCGAAAATTTACTCAGGTGATGGCTTTCAGGATTGTATCGTATTGGTATTTGGGAAACCACGCACTGCTATTTTTGCACACATTGATAGTATTGGATTTACTGTCCGCTACGGAAAACAATTAGTGAAAATTGGCGGACCAAGAACCATCGATGGTTTTGAATTAGTAGGTGAAGATGAAAAAGGAAAAGCGGAAGTAAAACTAAAATTAGCAGTTGATAAAAAGACTAAAGAAACAAAACTGGAATATACCGGAAAACGCGATTTTGAAAGAGGAACAGAATTAACATTCAAACCTAACTGGAGAGAAGATAAAGAGTATGTTCAATGCTGTTACATGGACAACCGCTTGGGTGTTTACAATGCTTTACAAGTAGCGGAGACATTAAAAGATGGGGTGATCGTTTTTAGTTGTTGGGAAGAACATGGCGGTGGAAGCGTTTCTTACATTCAAAAATTCTTACAAGAAAAATACAAAGTTCGTCAAGCACTTATCTCCGATATATCCTGGATCTCCGATGGTGTTCATCCCGGTTTAGGTCCGGTTATTTCCTTACGTGATAGTTTAATCCCACGCAGAAGTTATGTGAACAAGATCAGAGCCATTGCAAAAAAACATAAAGTAGCCCATCAGTTAGAAGTAGAAGGTAGCGGAGGAAGTGATGGAAAAGAATTACAAATGGGTGAATTTGCCTGGGATTGGTGCTTTGTAGGTGCGGCAGAACAGAATGTTCATACGCCAGATGAAAAGGTGCATAAAAAAGACATTCAAGGCATGATCGACCTTTACAAAGTGTTGATGAAAGACTTGTAGAAGGGGGATTGGAGAATTGTTGAGTTGGAGAGTTGGAGAGTTGGAGAATTGTAGAATTGTAGAATTTACAAAACTCAACAAATCAACAACTCTATAATTCAACAACTAACTCAGGGAGCCAAACGTTCTATTTTCCAATTACCTTTTAGAAGTGTGTAAAGGATTCTGTCGTGCATACGACTTGGACGACCTTGCCAAAATTCAATGCTATCAGGCTGTAAAACATAGCCGCCCCAATGTGGTGGACGGGGAACATCTTCTGAAGGAAAACGTTGTGACATTTGTTCATACAACTCATCCAACTCTTCACGATTCTTCACTACTTTACTTTGAGGAGATGTCCATGCTCCCAGCTTACTGGTACGTGGACGGGTATTAAAATACAGATCAGATTCTGCTGATGATTGCTTGATCAACTTTCCTTCTATCCTCACCTGACGTTCTAATTCAGGCCAGAAAAACAATAAGGCACAATTCGGATTCTCATCGATCTCCTCCCCTTTTCTGCTGGTATAATTGGTGTAGAATACAAAACCATTCTCATTGAAGTTACGCAACAACAAGATACGTGCAGCAGGTTTTCCACTCTTAGAAGCTGTTGCTACTGTCATCGCATTCGGCTCATTCACGTGTGCATCTACTGCTTCTTTAAACCATTTTTCGAATTGCAAAAAAGGACTTTTATCTACTTGCGATTCGTCCAATGTTTGTTTAGAAAAATCGTGACGAAGGGTATTGATATATAATCTAAGATCTTCCATAAATTTAATTTATTTTAAAACTACCTATGCGAATAGGCATCATTCTAGCAACTAACAACCAATTCATTCAATTTAGCGATCAGCTTTTCAGAAGTATTATTGGTATACCGTTTTTGCTTGAATGCCGCCACCCACTGAATACCTTTGATCGTATTGGTTAAAAACAACTCATCAGCACCCAGTAACACATTCTGCATGATCGAGATCTCATACACCGCTACTCTGTTCTGCTGTGCTACTTCAATGATCTTTTTGCGCATCACACCATCTACACAACCATCGGTCACCGGAGGTGTGTACAACACTCCATTTTTCACTGCAAAGATATTGGAACTTATGGCTTCAATAATATGAGATTTATCATTACTCAAGATACATTCATCCAATTGCTGCTGATTTTTATAAACACCTGCTAACACATAAATAGCACTGTTGGCCGATTTTATGGAAGCCAATGAATTGGGTGTTTTTCTGAACTCGGTGAATAGATCAACCGTTAATCCGGTAGAATTCAACACATATCCCTTTTCCTGAACAGGATACATTTCCATCAGATAGGATACATTATCATCAGATGGTGCATAAAAACCGCCATCATTTCTGTACACGGTTAATCTAACTCTTCCATCCGATCCAATATTATTTTTCTCCGATAACTCTTTAATTATATTCTCAAAAAAAGTAACAGAGAACAAAGGATGTTGTTTCATTTTCAATACTCGCATGCCATTCAGCAAACGTTGCAAATGTTCTTTCAAGAACAATGGCTTTCCGCAAGAATAACGGATGGTTTCAAACAAGGCATCACCATAACGGAATCCGCGGTTATTAACGTTCAACACCGGCTGATCGGCCGGCATAAAATTTCCATTATGATTGATGAATCCCGGCATTTAGTCGAATTTAATTTGGTTCAAAATCGTTTTCAATGAAATATTCGCTTCTATCAAGATCCCTTTCACACCTGCTTTTTCAGCGGCTTCGGTATCACGTTCTTTGTCTCCAATAAAATAAGATCGCTTCGGATCGATATTAAATCGTGCCAATCCTTTTTCAACAAACAGAGAATCCGGTTTACGACAGATACATTTGCTCACATCGGGGTGATGCACACAGTAATACACTTCAGATATCTTTATATTATTCTTCTTAAATTCTTCCAACAAGTAAGCATGTAATACTTCTACATCAGCTTGTGTGTATAAACCTTTAGCAATACCACTTTGATTCGAAACAATGATCAGGTGATAACCATTCTTTTGAAACAAGGTCAATACGTCCATCAGATCGGGCAGGATCTTGAAATCTTCCAAACGATGCGTGTATCCACGTTCGAAATTAATAACACCGTCTCTGTCTAAAAATATTGCTTTGTTCATTGCTTCCATTTTTGTTTAAACACGCCCCAAGATCTGATCAATAAAATCCATAAATAAAGAGGGTTTCAATACGATCGTGAGCAAGGCTCCGTACACTGCTCCCCAAAAATGGGCATCATGACCGATATTGCTATTTCCTCTTTTTCCTAAATAATACTCAACACCTAAAAAGATCAAACCGAATAAATAAGCCGGAATAGGAACAGGAATGAAAAAGAAATACAATCCTGCCGTTGGAGCAATAATGATATAAGCAAATACAACAGCTGATACCGCTCCCGAAGCTCCTAATGCATTGTAATAAATGTTCTGCTTGTTCTTTTCATAAGAATACAAAGAAGACATCACCAATCCACCAATATATAAAAGCAAAAAGAAGAGAAAACCTTGTGTTCCAAAAATATATCCATAAGCTGTTTCCACCTGACGACCGAACATATAAAACGAGAACATATTGAAACCAAGGTGCATCCAGTCGGCATGGATCAAACCACTTGAAAAGAAACGCCACCACTCTTTTCTATTATGGATCATATAAGCATTGAACATGAGTTTATTCTTCAATGTATGATTCTCCATAGAGGTGATCGAAATAAAAACGGTAATCGCGATGATCAGTAGTGTTATCATAGTACAAAGATAGGGAATGTTCTTTCTTATTTCAGATTATCCAAATAAGAACCTTTTAAATGCTCATTCGATCGATTCTTTGGAATAGAAAGCGATTGCCAGTTGATGGAACGGATGTGCTTCGCTAAAAACACGATCTGTCCTACATGGTAGGCATAATGAGCTGTTTGTCTGTTCAAGGCCTGCATCACCGTCAAGCCTTCTCCACGAATAGTAACCGTTTTCATAAGATCCTCCGGCTTTAATGATTCCAATGTATTCATAAAAACCAACCAGCCGGCATTCCAACTCTTGATCAAGTCTTCTTTTGTTTCATTCGCGGAAACAAACTCTGCATCACGGTTACGGTTTGGCTTTTCTCCATCGGTGGTCAAAAAATCGGTCCAGCGTGAGATCATATTCCCACTCATGTGTTTGATGATCACTGCCACACTGTTCGACTCCCCATCGGGAACATAATGAAATTCTTTATCTGTATTCAGCTGCGCAAAAGACTTCTCTGCCAAAGCTCTGTAATTCTTAAATACACCAATAGTGTTGTCCAAAAAATGTTGTTCTATCATTGTTTTGTTTTAGATTTAATGATCAACCGAAGTGATTGATCGTAAGTGATATAATTCCATGCCCAATTAATGAAAATGAGCAAACGATTTTTTATTCCAACGATCGACATTAAGTGAATGAACATCCATACCATCCATGCAAAGAAGCCTTGAAACTTGATCTTCGGAAGATCCACCACTGCCTTGTTTCGTCCCACAGTTGCCATAGAGCCCAGGTCTTTGTATTTGAACTCCTTCATCGTTTTTCCTACACTTAACGCTTTTAAATTCTTGGCCAGCAATTCCCCTTGCTGGATCGCAACCTGCGCTACCTGAGGATGACCATTCGGATAAGCTTCATCTTTCATAAATGCAATATCACCAATTGCAAAGATGTTGGAATAACCGTTTACTTTATTGGTTTTATCAACAAGTATTCTGTTTCCTCTGCTGATCACTTCGGGAGTTAGCCCTTCAATTTTATTTCCGGTAACTCCTGCAGCCCAAACCAATGTGCGGGTGTGTATGGCAGGACTATCGGTAAGTGTTACGGTGTTTCCATCATAATCGGTTACACGTGCATTCAGTGAAACATCTACTCCCAAATCGATCAAATATTGTTTTGCTTTTTCCGATGCGATCTCCGACATGCTTGCCAATACTCTGCCGGAACCTTCCAGCAAGTGCACTTGCATCAAACTAAAGTCGAGCTCCGGATAATCTTTCGGTAACACTGTTTTTTTCATTTCAGCCAAGGTACCCGCTACTTCCACTCCTGTTGGTCCGCCACCCACAATAACAATGTTCATCAAGGCTTGTTTCTCCTGCTCATCAGTTGTAACTAATGCTTTTTCATAATTCTCTAAAATGGTATTTCGAATGCTCAAAGCTTCACTTACCGATTTCATCGGCATGGCATACTTCATCATATTCTGGTTACCAAAGAAATTCGTATCCGCTCCAATAGCAAGTATCAGGTAATCGTATTCGATCTCACCAATGCTGGTTTGAATGCGGTTAGCAGCAGCATCGATACGGCTGACTTCAGCCACACGCACATGCACATTCGAAGCATTTTGAAATACTTTTCGAAAAGGGAAAGAGATAGCACTTGGCTCGAGTCCGGCAGTAGCAACCTGATAGAACAAAGGTTGAAACTGATGGTAATTGTTCTTGTCGATGAGTACGACTTGAAAATTGGAAGATGATAATTCGCGGGCAAGTTTCAGTCCACCGAAACCACCTCCAATGATAACTATACGTTTTAGATTTGTTTTATTGATATTGGCTTGCATAAGTATTTATATATTAATATATAAAAACTACTCAGCCAATGTTATTTGCTACAAACCAGCTTTTGTAGTTTTTTTGTAAAAGCTATTGATATCGAAGCTTAATGAAAAATTATTGGTAGCACCAGCTAAATGGTAAACGGCTCTTCCGTAGCTAAAGTGAAACTTATAAATGCGGAATCCGAAACCAAATGAAAAACCGGTCATGCCTCTTTTTTCAGGGATCTTTAATTCTTTTCTGCGTTGATAATTATAACCTGCACGTAAGAAGAAGTTCTTCGTGATAATAAACTCACCACCTATTACAATGTGACGCATCAATTTATCGCCAAACACTTTGTATTTATTCGGAGTGATCGCTTCTCCTGTTAAAGGATCGACAGTTGACACCGATGGATCAACATAGGTAAGATCCCATTTTTCAAGATTCTCATATACTACAGAAAAACGGAAAGGAACATGTTTCGGCTTTTTAGAAAAACCGATCTGTACTTCGAACGGCAATGCTTCCTTTGAGCCGGAGTATGTTTTCCATTGGCGACCAATATTTTTGATAACGACTGCTGCAGCAAATCCATGTTTTGGTCGCACATAGGTGGCACCAATATCCAGAGCAGAGCCCCAGGAAGTATAGGATTCTAATTGAGAGTAGATCGTTTTGATGGATGCACCGATTGTCAAGTTGGTATCTAAAACAGAACGCGCATAGGATAAGCTAAAACACATTTCATTTGCTCCAAATGTTCCATCGGTATTTCCGATATCATCGGCACGGGTGAATTTACCATAATCCAGATATTGAATACCGGCACTGAACATGCCCAGTTTTTTGAATTTTTTGGCGTAAGCCGCATAGCCATAATTTACATCCGCAAAGTAGTTGATATAACTTAAGGATACGTTATTATCCATTGAATCGGTCAGCAAGGAAGGATTAGCAATGGCAACATTCAGATCGTTATCACGTGTGGAGATGTTATTTCCTCCTAAAGCCGTTAAACGGGCAGAGATCGGCAAATTAAGAAACTCGAATGTATTGTTTCCTCCTACCTGTGCGGTAGCAGGCATGATCATGATCAAGGAAAAATAAACAAGTATGCTTTTCTTAAAATTCATCCACACAAAGCTAAATAAAAATATCCGTCATGGAAACGATTTCCATGCAAATATATTGTGGGAGAACATTATTTTGAATTACTTGAGAGGAATGCGTTTCCCATCCTGCATTGCGATCACAAATGCATCTTTAAAACCTTGTTTTCTTAAAAGAGCTTGTAAACGAACAGCATCTTCCTGTTTGCTGTATTCACCAGCCGTATATTTGTAGATACCTTTATCCTGGTATTCACCTGGCTTTTCAACGCCTTTGAACTTGTCGGAATCAAGCGGGATCTTTTTATCGGAAGAAGCGATTTGAACCTTATAAACAATTGGAGCGGCTTTCACATCGGATTCTTTCTTATCTACTACCTCTTTCTTTTCTTCTTTTTTGATCTCTTTTTTATCCTCTTCCTTCTTGTCGATTGTTTTTTCTTCTTTTACAAGGGTCGAATCTTCTGTATCCCCCTCTTTTACAGATGGTTTAAGCGCCTTTCTTAATTCGGCTACTTCCAATGAATCTTCTTTACTTAACTTATAACTTTCCTGCTTTTCGAAGTTATCATCGTATTTTTTTACTGTCCCTTCCACTTCATCTTTGTACTCTCTGAAGGCTCTGAATAAACTGGAAGCAATATAATCTTGTCCTTTAGCCGATCCCAAAAACTGCTCTTCTTCCGGATTGGTCAAAAAGCCTATCTCCGTTAATACACTTGGCATATACGTTCTCCAAAGCACCCATAAACTGGCACGCTTCACTCCTTTATCTACCCTCCCAGCCTTGGTCTTATATTGCTTTTGAACCTTTTGAGCAAAACTCAAACTCTGATTCAAATAGGTGTCAGTAAACATACTCATGATGATGTATGATTCATCGGAATTCGGATCGAAACCATCGTATTTTTGAACATAGTTATCTTCCAATAAAATGGCAGAGTTCTCACGTTTGGCAACATCCAGCTTGCCTTGCTCATTCTTAATACCCATTACATATGTCTCTGCACCGGCTACTTCATCTTTACAAACATCTTTCTTTAATTTTTTATCTCTGTAACAAGCTGAATTACAGTGGATACAAATAAAAAGATCCGCTTTAGCCTTATTAGCGATCTCGGCACGTTGTTGTAGTTCAAGAAAAACATCCGTTTTACGGGTATAAACAACTTTTACATCCTTGAAATTTTCCTCGATATATGCTCCTAATTTCAAAGAGACAGCTAAGGCTACATCCTTTTCTTTGTACTTAGCACCATGACAGCCGGGATCCTTTCCGCCATGTCCGGCATCGATCACAACGGTCTTAACTCCAAATATTGGCTTGAATTTTGGTATAAATGAGCTCGTTAAAAAAACAGCAGCAAGAAATATACTTATGTAAATGATGTATCTCATCTTGTAAACAACTAAATAAATGGGGCAAAAACTGTTATTTTTTTATAGTTTTGAGCCCTGAAATTGGTATATAACACAAAATTAGCAGTAAAAATTGCGTTTAATTTTCAGTAGATCTTTTTTTATCCTCCTTTGCTTGTTAATAAGTGCAACAAGTAATGGATTCGCATTTTCTGCTTTATCCTCTCCTGCCGATACCATTAAAAAGTCGGGAAGCTCCTTTTTAAATGAAAAAGTAAAATATACTGCAACTGATTCCATGCTTATAGACATGGTAAATCAAAAAGCATACCTTTTTAATAATGCCGAGGTTTTGTATGAAGACATGAAGATGAATGCCGGCTATATTGAAATTGACTTCAAGAACAATTTAGTGCATGCATCGGGCACAAAAGATAGTGCAGGAAAGATGACGCAAACACCTGTTTTTTCAAATAAAGATGGGAAGTATGATGCCGGGGAGATCACCTATAACTTCAATACTAAAAAAGGAAAGATCAAAGATGTGATCACTCAACAAGGTGAAGGCTATATTCATGGTAGAGACATTAAAAAGGATACGAACAATACGTATTATGTAGGACACGGGAAATACACCACCTGCGATCTGGATCACCCTCATTTTTATATTGGCGCTAAAAAGATCAAAGTGATCCCTGATGACAAGATCGTTACAGGCCCTGCCATGCTTTACATTGCCGACATACCCACTCCATTGGCCATCCCTTTCGGATACTTCCCCAACAAAAAAGGAAGAGCATCGGGTATTATTATTCCAACATATGGTGAGTCGAACAATCTCGGATTCTTTTTAAGAGATGGCGGTTTTTATTTTGGAAAGAATGAATATTTCGATCTTGCTCTATTAGGAAGTATTTATGCCAATGGAAGTTTTGGAGCAAAGACAAACACCAATTATAAAAAACGGTATAAGTACAATGGAAACTTGAATTTAAGCTATTCAAGGATCATTGAAGGCGACAGAGAATTACCCAATTCCATTACCAGGAACGATTTTTTTATCCGCTGGAATCATCAGCAGGATATGAAAGCACATCCTTCTAGTCGCTTTTCCGCGAATGTGAATGCAGGAAGCAGCTCTTTTAACAAATACAATGGTGGCGTAACAGGCGATTATCTATCCAATACCTTTCAATCAAATGTTTCGTATTCCAAATCATTTACAGGAACACCTTTCAATTTCTCAGCTAATGCACGTCATAGTCAGAACACCATCACCAAAAAGATGGACATCAGTTTGCCGGAATTAGCATTGACCATGAACAGGATCTATCCGTTTAAAAATAAGAACAGTGTAAAACCAAGATGGTATGATAAGATCGGTATCAGCGCAACTGCTAATGCCAGAAACGACATCAACACTTACGATTCATTGTTATTCACCAACCAGACACTTGGTAAGATGCGGAATGGTGCCCGTTTAAATGTCCCGATCAGTACATCATTAAACATTTTAAAATATTTTACACTCACTCCAACGATCAACACTTCCAGTACGGTTTATTTTCAAACCATCCGTAAGAGATACGATCCGAATGTGAATGCTATTTTTACGGATACTTTAACGGGAGCTCAGGTGGCGAACGATTTCAATGCAAGTGCAGGTTTGACCACTCGAATCTATGGTGATTATTATTTTAAGACCAAACGTTTAAAACAGATCCGCCATGTAGCCACTCCAACCATTACTGCCAGTTACCGTCCCGATTTCTCTGAAAATCAGTATGGTTATTACCAAAGTGTACAAAGCGATAATTTGGGTAATTACCAGCAATACTCCATTTTTCAAAACGGAGTATATGGCTCACCGGGAGCAGGAAGATCCGGCTTGATCGGTTTTACATTGAACAATACATTGGAAGCAAAGAAAAAGATACAAACGGATTCCGGAAGTGTATATCGCAAAACATCCTTATTGGATAATTTAGGTGTCGCTTTCAGTTATAATATGGCTGCCAAAAATTATCAATGGAGTACGATCAACTTGAATGCAAGAACAAAATTATTCCGCCTTTTTGATATCAATACCATTGCTATTTTTGATCCATACCAGATCGATTCTACCGGAACACGAATAGAACGGTTTGAGTGGAACAATGGACGGATCGGCCGATTGACCAATGCGAATTTATCGGTAAGCACGAGCCTAAGAAGCAAAGAGAATAACAATCAAAACAAAACAAGTAAACTGGCAACACCGGATGAGTTGGATTATATCAACAAAAATCCGAATGCCTATGTCGATTATAGCATACCATGGAGTTTAAATGTATATTACAATGTACAATATGCCAAAGTGGTGAAACAGGAATTGGTGGGATCATCTATTGTTTATGTCTTGAATGACCAATATACGCAGTCGCTCACATTTAATGGCGACTTGAGTATTACTAAAAAATGGAAAGTAAGTGTTACATCCGGGTATGATTTTACAAGAAAAGAAATGACTCTGACATCTATCAATGTGTATCGCGATCTGCATTGCTGGGAAATGCATTTCAATTGGGTTCCATTCGGATTCCGTCAGAGTTTTTCGATCGATATTAATGTAAAATCATCTGTTTTGCGCGACCTGAAATTGAGCAGAAGAAAAGACTGGTATGATTATGCTTACTAGAGACTAGATGTTAGACATGAGATATCAGATATGAGAATTGATAAATATCATTGAAAATTAAAAACATAAAAAAAACGAACCATATGAAAAAAGTGATCACATCAAAAAATGCACCGGCACCGATCGGTCCATACAGCCATGCTGTGTTATTTGGCAATACACTATTTGTTAGCGGACAAGTAGCTAAAAAAGCTGAAAATGGAGAAATGGTATTAGGGAATATTAAAGACGAGACGCATCAGGTAATGCATAACCTAAAAGCAATTTTAACAGATGCAGGGATGGATTTTTCAAATGTATGCAAAACAACGATCTTTTTGACCGACATGAACAATTTTGCTCAGGTAAATGAAGTGTATGGTTCTTATTTTACTTCTGATTTCCCGGCCAGAGAAACCGTTCAGGTTTCTAAATTACCATTGAATGTAAATGTAGAGATCAGCGTTATTGCTATGAAATAATAAGCATAAAGTGATACCAATAAAAAAGCCCTTCTGTAAATGACAGAAGGGCTTTTTTGTAAGTGTAAAACGACTAAGACATGTGTTTTAGGTTCAATCCGTACATTACGATGAATGCAACTGAAAGAATTACACCAAAAGTAGAGAATGCAGCCATTCCTGCAATAACTACCGGTACAATGATACCAATTACTTGAGCTCCTGTATAGATATAAAAGCCCATTTTTTTCTGTTTCCACATTTGGATAACACCGTAAAGAGCGATCAAAGTAACAATGATCCCAACAATTAACAATGTTTTTGCATGTTTCATCATGCTAATAGCCTCTTCCATTCCTGGCATAGACTCCATACCTTCCATACCTTCTGTTAAGCTCATTCCCATGTTCTCAGCAGCTTGCATACCAACGTAACCTAAGATAGAAGCAATTACTCCTATACCTGCAGCTACGAATGATAAAATACATAATACTGTTAAGAATGTTGGTCTTTTTGCTGGTGCACCAGCTCCTGTGTTTTCTTGTTCCATAGTTTTAAATTTAAGGGTTAAAGTGTTTTGTTTAGCTAATTAAGTAAAAAAAACAAGATGATAAAACACCCTACCACATAACTTATTAACAAGCAAAACAATTTACCTGTTAATAATGTTAGCTCAAACTATTCCATGTATTTCAAATTCAAGGCATAAAGACCTATGAAAACACCCGGCATTACTAAGCCGATCAAGTCGAAATTTAAACCCAACATAAGGCTAGGGAGACAAAAAAGTAGAATATTGGCAATTGTATAGAAATGGAAACCGATCTTTTTTAGCTTCCACATATATATAGCTCCAGTGAGCGAACCGGAAATCAGAGCCAGTGAGATCAAGTAATACCCCCAACCTGCTTTTAAAATGATCAGACCTTCCTGCGTCAGATTTTGTTCATAGGAAGGCATACTCACTATAAACTCAACTAATTTATCAGACATGATAGGCGTTAAAATAGATGTAATTATGCCCAATCCACTTGAAATGAATGTTAGTACACAAAGAATACTTAAAAGTTGAGGACGCTTTGGTTTCTCATTACTAGTATTGATAGTTTCGTTTTCCATAAAATTTAAAATTTGTTCTTGCTCCAGCTTTCAAAATTACGCTTTTGTTCATCAGAAGCGCCTGTTTTCTTTTTAATTTGAGCTATTTTATAATACTTATTCGTATCTGCTGTTAGTTGGATCTTTTTAATGATGCCCATTGTTGAAACCGTAAGTTCGATGACTTCTTTCGAAAAATAACTGCACCATTCCGAAAATCCGGTTCCACTACCATCTGCTTTTAGCTGAATATGATTTATAGCCAGTAGCTCATCGTTTAATGACAAACCAGCTCTATCTGATACTGAATCGGGATAAACGGCACTTACCTTCAACACTCCTGCCATGTCCAACACTTTAAAGCCTAAAGATGACTCCTGAAATTTAGTAGAAGGAAGAAGTGATAATTCACAGCCTACATAATCCATGGCTTCTTGTAATAAGGATTCATAATTTTTAACACCATGAATATAATTCTCGAAGATCGCATCATAAGAAGTATTGGCATAATGTTCCACACAGCCTTTATAATCTTCCTCCGAATATCCATTCCCTTTTAGAGCAAACTCTTGATACAAATGACGCATCACATCATCCAGACAATATTCGTTTTTTGAGTTTTTTCGAATGAACATATCGGTGACAAAGGCCAATAAATTTCCTTCATCATAAATATTGGTCTTTCTATTTGGGATACCGGGAGCATAGCCATCCAGCCATGTATCAAAAGAGGAATCAGCAACTGAAAGATTAAAGCGTCCGAAATTATCGAAATGTTTTTGCAAGCGTTCATCAAAGGTTTGAAAATACTGCTGTTCATTAAATACTCCCGAACGGAACAATAAATAATCACCATAGTAGGTTGTTAAACCTTCGCATACATAGCCTAATTTCGAATAGTTCTCTTTTGTGTAATCATATGGAAACATTTCAATTGGACGGATGGTTTTCACATTCCACACATGAAACAATTCATGAGAACTCACCCCCAAAAGATCTTCATACAAAGCTCCTTTCATTAATCCATATCCGGGCCCAAGAGCAATTACCGTTGAAGTAACATGTTCTACACCATGATATGTTCTATAAGGAAGAATTTGGAAAAGAAAGTGATAGGCTTTTACAGGAAAACTCTTCATCATCTCTAATTGATGATTACAAAATTTAATGAAATCAGTATTAAGCTTTGACCAATCAGGTTTACATTCTCCCTGAAACCACAAATTGAATTCAACACCTTCACATACAAACTGATTATGCTGTAAGGTACCTGAAGCTATAAAAGGTGAGTCGGCCAATTCATGAAAGTTTTCAAATGTAACATGGTAGCCATTTTCCATTTTTCTCCATCGAGCTCCCATTGCCAGGGAATAGCCCCCCGGAACAAGAATACTCATTTCACAAGCTTCATTGATACGACCGGGAACATACACACAGCAGTTGACCGGATTCATATACAATTGAGTAGCATCTAAAAACGTAGAACCGGCATTTATTTCAGCAGCATAATAATTATACTTAATATGTAACTGCTTTATATTTTTGGTTTGCACTTCCCACTGATCTTTCGTCTTCTTTTTAAAATTCAATGCATTGCCTTTTTCATCGAATGCAGCCCATTTCTGAACATTTTTCGCAAAATTCCCCAGTTCATACCTTCCCGGTCGCCATGCAGGCAACTGAACAAGTGTTTGTTCAGCTGACACAGAAGTAATGAATTCAATATCAATATAATGATTATGAGGTTTTTCGTAGGAGATAATATACTTCATAGGATTTTGTTTGCTGCGAATTTACGAATCTAAACAAACAGAACATAAAGAATTGTAAAATCGGGCTTGGAGACTATTAAAAAGAAATATTTTTGTTACATTCGCATTGCATAAATAAGTATTAATCTAATCACAATTTATAATTTCAAAAAATGAGTTACGATCTAGTAGTTTTAGGTAGCGGTCCTGGTGGATATGTTGCTGCAATCAGAGCTTCACAATTGGGTTTAAAAACAGCAGTTATTGAGCGTGAAAACCTTGGTGGTATTTGCTTGAATTGGGGCTGTATTCCAACAAAAGCCTTATTAAAGAGCGCACAAGTATTTGAATATTTAAATCATGCTTCCGATTATGGAATTACTGTAAAAGGTGGAGAAGCTGATTTTGGAGCAGTTGTAAAACGTAGTCGTGACGTAGCAGATGGAATGAGCAAAGGCGTTCAGTTCTTAATGAAAAAGAACAAGATCGACATCATTAATGGAACAGGAAAAGTGAAGCCGGGTAAAAAGGTAGAAGTGACTGCTGCAGATGGAAAAGTAAGTACAGTAGAAGCTAAAAATATCATCATCGCCACAGGCGCACGTTCACGCCAGTTACCAAACTTACCACAAGATGGGGAAAAAATCATTGGTTACCGTGAAGCATTGACACTACCTAAACTTCCTAAATCAATGGTAGTTGTTGGTTCCGGTGCTATTGGAAGTGAGTTTGCTTATTTCTATGCAACTATGGGAACCAAAGTAACATTGGTAGAATTCATGCCGGGAATTGTTCCTGTAGAAGATACAGAAGTATCAAAACAATTGGAGCGTTCATTCAAAAAGATCGGTATTGATGTGATGGTTGAATCAAGTGTAGAAAGTGTTGATACCAAAGGAGCAGATTGCAAAGTGAAGATCAAAACTAAAACGGGTGAAAAGATCGTTGATGCCGAGATCGTACTTTCTGCTGTAGGTATTCAGGCAAACATTGAAAATATTGGTTTAGAAGAAACCGGTATTGCAACCGACAAAGGAAAAATATTGACGAATCCATATTATCAAACAAACATTCCGGGATATTACGCTATTGGCGACTGTGTAGGCGGACAAGCATTGGCACACGTTGCTTCAGCAGAAGGAATTATTTGTGTGGAGAAAATTGCAGGGCACCATCCGGAGCCATTGGATTATAACAACATTCCGGGCTGTACCTATTGCCAACCGGAGATCGCATCAGTTGGTATGACTGAAGCAAAAGCGAAAGAAGCCGGATACGAATTAAAGATCGGTAAATTCCCATTCTCTGCCAGCGGGAAGGCAAGTGCAGCGGGTGCAAAAGATGGATTTGTGAAATTGATCTTTGATGCGAAATATGGCGAATTATTAGGTGCTCATATGATCGGTGCAAACGTTACTGAAATGATAGCAGAGATCGTAGCGATCAGAAAATTAGAAACGACTGGTCATGAATTGATCAAAACGGTTCACCCTCACCCTACGATGAGTGAAGCTGTAATGGAAGCAGCTGCTGCTGCATACGGTGAAGTAATTCATATGTAAGAATTATAAAACAATAAAAAGCCCCCGATAAAAATCGGGGGCTTTTTTTATTTAGGCACTACCGGGAATTGCTTCAACCATTCAATAGCCTCTTGTTCTTGCGAAAAGAATTGTGTAGGCGAAGAAGGACGAATGATCTTAATGAAAAAATTGGCTAGCATCTGATGTCCGAGAGTTTGAGACAGAAAAGCAACAGCAGAGCAATGTTTCATTACAACATCACTGCCATTGAATTTTTTTGATTCTGCATCCTGATTACTAAAAGAACCGCCTGTCAGATAAAGTGGCGCGACCTCCCATGGAGCATGTTCACGGGTGAACTTGAATATTCTTACACTATCATCATAAGTGAGAAACATATCATCATAATGGATATGAATGATTTGATCATCCCTAAAATGAATGGTTGCGCCAGGAGTTTTTACAACGCTCATAGTTTATATTCTTTTGCAAACATAATGAATTATACATATAAAAAATATGCTGCAATAAGAAACAATGTCAGACAGAACGTTGTAATTGTTCCCTTAGCCAATTAACAGCAGAGCTTTCGTCAGAGAAGATCTTTGTAGGTGTTGCCGGTTTATTAAATTTTATAAAAAAATTACCAATGATCTTATTGGCTAGTGAGTTGGTGACTATTGCTGCACCTATTCTAACATCGGTATACTCTTTACAAGCAAATTGTTCGCGTGCTTCAGGAGTAATGTTTCCACGATGATTGGCATCAAATAGGATAGCAAATTTTTTATCGCCTACCAGCTGTACAGCTTTCTTTCGCATATCAATTGCTTCACGAAGATCGATCTCTGCATCTTCATGCACTTCGACCTTGACGATTTGGGAATCAATAAGGCTGATGGTATACCGGGTATCGGATATCATAATAAATCGGAAATGATCTTGTCGATGCTGATACCTTCAGCTTCCGCCTTGTAATTTCTAACAATTCTATGACGCAGAATAGCAGTTGCTACAGCTTTCACATCTTCGATATCAGGTGAATATTTCCCTTTGATCATGGCATGGCATTTTGCACCTATCACCAAAAACTGAGATGCTCTTGGACCCGCTCCCCAAGCCAGATATTTATTAGAAACTTCGGCTGCATGTTCGGTATTCGGACGGGTTTTTGCTGCTAATTTCACTGCATATTCCAAAACATTATCAGCAACAGGAATTCTTCTAACAAGATCTTGAAAATACAAAATATCTTCGGCCGACAAGATCTTCTTTAATTCTACTTTTTTATTGGAGGTTGTATTTTTTACTACCAGTAATTCGTCTTGCAACTTCGGATAATCCAGCCATACATTGAACATAAAACGATCCAATTGTGCTTCCGGCAATGGATATGTTCCCTCCTGCTCAATCGGATTTTGAGTAGCTAAAACAAAAAATGGATTGCCTAACTCGTATCTTTTCCCTGCCGCAGTAACAGCACGTTCTTGCATCGCTTCTAACAATGCAGCTTGAGTTTTAGGAGGAGTACGGTTGATCTCATCTGCCAAAATAATGTTGGCAAACAAAGGTCCTTTTACAAATTTAAAATGACGATCATCTCCTAGTATCTCTGATCCGATAATATCTGATGGCATCAGATCGGGAGTAAACTGAATACGATTATAAGATAAACCTAATACATCTGCGATTGTATTTACTAATAATGTCTTCGCCAATCCGGGAACCCCCACTAACAAACAGTGTCCTTTACTGAAGATCGAGATCAACACATCCTTCACCACTTCATCCTGCCCAATAATGACTTTGCCGATCTCTGCATTTAGCTCTTTGTACTTTACAACAAAAGCATCAACACCTTCTACATCTGATTTATACATATTCTGTTAAATATCGGGTTAAACAATTAATTGATCCACTTATTATTAAAGTTACAACTTTTAAAATCATCGGCAATCCGAATATAATTATTCGAGATCTTTTTCTTAGTCCAAGAATCGATCATGTCCTGTTGTTTTTTTGTTGTAGCCGCATTTTGTATCTGCTGATAATCATCTTTCAAATTGGCCTTATGAGGATCAGTCTGAGTTTTTAAATACAAGATACGATATGCTTGTTTCCCATCACCTGTTGTGAAGGGCATTGGCTTCGTAAAATCTCCCACTTTTAAATTCTGAATTGCAAAAGCTAAATTTTGATCGATCTGACCTAAGTCATTCATTGGAAAACGTGTTGATCCTGTATAAGGATTAAGTATTAAACCTCCATTGAATTTTGTATTATCGTCATTCGAATAACGTGCTGCTGCCTCTCCAAAAGCGATCGTATCTGCACTTAAACGCATGTGAACGGTATCCAGGTATTGCTTTGCTGTGAGTAAATCACTTACGTCCACTTTAGGTGCGATCAACAAACTTCTGGCATCCACTTCCTCGCCTCTGCGTTCGATCAATTGAATGATAAAATATCCATACACCGTTTCAAAAACAGGACTCACTTCATTCGGTTTAATTGTAAATGCCATTGCATCCCATTCAGGCACAAATTGTCCACGCTGTATCTTTTCATACAAACCACCTTTACTGGATGATCCAGGGTCCTCAGAATACAAACCAGCCATAGCAGCAAATGTTGTTTTACCACTCACAATACGCTCACGGATCCCTTCTATTTTTTCTTTCGCTGCTTTTTTAGCTTCATTTGTGATCGTTGGTTTTCTAACAATCTGTCCGATCTCCACTTCTGCATCAATAAAAGGCAATGAATCCGGATGGATCGCATCAAAATATTGTTTTACTTCATTCGGAGTAACCGTTACATTTCCGATGATCTTACTTTGCATTTGCTGCGACAATAAAAGATCTCTCACATTATCTCTCAGGTCGGTTTTGAAATCATCTACCGATTTACCATAAAACTCAACAAAGCGTTCTTCGGACCCAAACTGTTGAATATAAAAATTCAATCGCCTGTCCATTTCCTGTTCAATTTGTCCTTCGGTCACCTCCAAACTATCTTTTTGCGCTTGGGCTAAAAGCAATTTTTGATAAAGCAATTCTTCCAACAATTTACACTTTACTGTTTCATCGATTACAGCATCAGGCTGCGACTGATATTGTTGAAATTGTGCCTCTAACTCCGACTGCAATAAAATATTTCCACCAATCACGGCCACTACTCTATCAATTATTTTCTCCTGAGCTACGGAATTTGCGGCTAAAGCAAAAATAAACACAAGCAATAAGAACGTTTTATTTTTTAGATCTGTCATTTATATAGATTTCTATTTTATTATTATTCAACGCATCATTATAAACATCTTGCTTCATGCTGTTTATAAGTGCTAATTTTCTTTTATTTAAAATGATGTTTTTAATATTCTCTTTTTCAAATGATAATGGAGATGAGCTATTTCTGATCTTAAAATCCTTGATACTTAAATAGTAATGATTCAATGAATCACTTACTTCTACTAATCTGTTATTCTGTAAAAACAATTCTTTGTTATAGGTTTGAATAGGTATCTCTTTTAACAGATCATCAAACAATAACCAAGACGAATCATCCAGATAAAAGTTGTCTGCAAACTGGTGACAATAACTGGCTAACTGTTCCCGGTCCTTCATGTTGTCTGAACGGTACCATTTTTTTAGTTTATCAATTCCCGGTGCCTTCTTACTCACTTTAACATAGATCACCTTGATAATATTGTCCTTCAACTCAAACTCCGCTTTATTTGAATTGTAATACTCTTCAATTTCTGTCTCCGAAACAACGGTATCTAATTTTTGCTTTACTAATTCCTTCTCATAAATGTAAGTGATCAGTGATTTACGATAATCATTCAACTGCTTCTCTACATTTTTTTGCTCTTCATCTAAATTTTGTTCTGCTTTTTGTATAACTAGTACTTCCCGCACCCAATTATCCACAAATTGTTTAATCAATAAAATACTATCTTTTGAGGATGTTCCTGCCGGAACAAGATCTTTGATATCATCGTAATACAAAACAGCATCACCTGCTTTCGCGACAGGCTCACTTGAAGGAGCCTCTGAATCTTTTTTGCCGGAAGTACAGGACACAAGACCTAAAAGCAGAATAGAACAGTATGTAAGTAGTATTTTCAATGCCTGGTGATTAAACTAAAAAAGTTTATGGTACATTCAATTGCACCATAAACTTTTGATCAAAATGAATCGTTATTATTTTACAGTAGAAAGAACAGCTTGATCAATGTTAACTGCATATTTCTGTTTCAATTCGCTCAACCACTGTTTTTCTAAATATGCTTGATAATCGGCAGTAACCATTCCTTTTGCATCCAAATAAGCTTTTGGCTCAGGCTTCATCAACTTGTTAACCACAACGATCACCACTTTTTTATCTTTATCAATAATATCCGCTGAAGTTCCCGGAGTCCAGTTCTTATCAACAAACTCATTCTCTCCTTTAGTAAACAAGCGAGTTTCCACTTGCAAATTCAATTGAGAATCTTTGTTCACTGCAGTTAAAATATCTTTTTCTGTTTTCTTTTTCTTCATCAATCCACGCACTTGCTTGGCTACTTTATCATTTGCACAAGAATAAACAGAAGCATCTGCTCTTTCATCCCACATGTAGTTTGTTTTGTTCTTTTCGTAGAACTCTTTTGAGCCTGTAGTATCTTTTACTGCCTTGCTCCATACCTTTTGATCGGTCAATTCAAACAACAAGATACCATCTCTGTATTCTTGCATCAAGGCTTTGAACTCAGGATATTTTTGATCCAATCTTCCTTCTTCAAAAGTTACAACTGTTTCCTCAACATATTGTTTATACAATTGATTTACGATCATAGCGATCTCTGTTTTAGGACGCTTGCTTTGGTGAGAATTGATATAAGCTGTAAAATCTTTTTGTGTAAAGATCTTGTCTCCCAAATTAAACATCGGCTTTGTTAACTTCGCAGCTTTTGCAGGATCCCATTTTCCTTCGTAAATAGTAGTATCCACTACTTTGTAAAAATCCTCTAAGGACTTAGGTGTTTCTTTGAATTTATTCTCCGCTTTTACTTTAGCGATCAAAGAAGTTCTTCCCACTTGTGAGCGTGAATCTTTTGTCACTTTCGCTTTCAACTCATTCTTCATATCATCAAATGATGCTACGCCACGTTTATCCATCAATTTGATCACATGCCAGCCATATTTCGTTTTCATTGGCTCACAAAAATCACCTTTATTCACTAAAGCAAAAGATGCCTTTTCGAATTCAGCCGGCATTTTAGCGGTTCCAAACCAAGGTAATTCACCACCTTTTTTAGCAGATGATTTATCATCTGAGAATTGTTGCGCCAACTCATCAAACTTACTTCCTGCTTTCAATTTATTATAGATCTCAGTGATCTTTGTATAAGCATTCAAAGAATCTTCTTTGGTCATGTTTGGTGTCGTTTTCACCATGATGTGCGATACTAACACTTCGCCTTGCGCTTTTCTTCTGTCAACTACTTTTACAATATGGTAACCATAACGCGTTCTAACAGGCATTGATAACTCACCAACCTTTGTATTGTATGCTGCATTCTCAAAAGGATAAACCATTTGTAAAGCTGTAAAATAACCTAGATCGCCACCATTATCTTTTGCTGATGGATCACCATTTGCAGCACTCTCGCGAGCTACTTTTGCAAAATCTTCTCCTTTTAAAATACGCTTGCGGTATTCCATGATCTTATTGTAAGCTAACAACGTGTCTTTAGGAAGTGCGTTTTCATTAACTTTCACAAGGATATGCATGGCATGAATATCTTCTTGCATACGATTATATGTTTCCTGCAATAATTTATCATTCACATCTTTGTCTGTCAAATATGGCTGCGCCAATTGCTTGCGGTAGCCGGCTAACTCTTCTCTGAATGCTTTAGCAGTATCTAAACCCAAAGCCTCTGCTTCTTTTACTTTTAGTTTAAAGTTCACAAACAGATCGACATAATCGTTCAATGATTTAGGATCCGTAGCACTTTCTTTGTTGTTGTTCTTGTGGTACACATTTTCAAATTCAGCAACAGTAACTTTAGAATTACCGATCGTCATAAGCACAGCATCTTTATTTTGTGCAAAAGCATTATGCATTAAAAACAATGCACCTGTTAACATGAATGATCTTGAAAAAACTCCTGACTTCATAACTATTTTTTTGTTTTTTTATTAGGGTAACAAATGTACTTAATTATACGATGTATCAAAAGAAAACAGCCACGAAATATTCGTGGCTGTTTTGTTAATTATTGTTAAGCAAAAAACGCTTATTATCGGCTGTAATTAGGTGCTTCGCGGGTGATGGTTACACCATGCGGATGACTCTCACGAATTCCGGAGTTGGTAATACGCACAAACTTTGCTTTTTGAAGTGCGTCCATATTTTTTGCTCCACAATATCCCATCCCGGCTTTTAATCCACCCACAAATTGGTAAACTACTTCTGCTAAACTGCCTTTGAATGGAACTCTACCAGAGATCCCTTCCGGAACAAGCTTTTTAATATCATCTTCTGCATCCTGGAAATAACGGTCTTTTGAGCCTTTTTGCATCGCTTCAATAGAACCCATTCCACGATATGATTTGAACTTTCTTCCTTCAAAAATGATCGTCTCACCCGGTGACTCCTCAACCCCTGCAAACAAAGATCCCATCATTACTGAACTGGCTCCTGCTGCTAATGCTTTTACGATATCCCCTGTAAAACGAATTCCTCCATCTGCAATAACAGGAACGCCTTTGCCTTTCAATGCTTTAGCTACTTCCAAAATTGCTGTCAATTGAGGTACTCCTACTCCGGCTATCACACGTGTTGTACAAATAGAACCCGGTCCGATACCAACCTTTACAGCATCTGCACCTGCTTTTGCTAATGCTAAAGCAGCTTCCGGTGTAGCAATATTTCCTACCACCACCTGTAAATTCGGATATGTTTTCTTTACTTTTTTAAGTGTCTCGATCACACCTTTGGAATGTCCGTGTGCTGTATCAATCACGATCGCATCTACTCCGGCTTTCACCAAAGCATCTACTCTATCAATGATATCGGCCGTTACACCAACAGCTGCTGCAACACGTAATCGACCTAATGAATCTTTATTTGCATTCGGACGAACCTTTATCTTAATGATATCACGGTAAGTGATCAAACCTACCAATTTATTGTTCTTATCAACAACCGGTAATTTTTCGATCTTATGATTTTGAAGGATCTGTTCCGCTTTTTTCATATCGGTTCCTTCTTTGGCAGTGATCATCTTATCGCTGGTCATCACCTCTTTCACCGGACGTTTTAAGTTCTTTTCAAAGCGAAGGTCACGGTTGGTAACAATTCCGATAAGAACTCCTTTCCCGTTAACAACAGGGATCCCTCCGATCTTATTTTCCTTCATCAAGTTTAATGCATCTGATACCAGCGCATTTTCAGATAAGGTAACAGGATCAAGGATCATCCCGCTTTCGGAACGTTTTACTTTACGCACATGTTCAGCCTGCGCTTCGATCGTCATGTTTTTATGTAACACACCAATTCCGCCTTCCTGAGCAATGGCAATCGCCAATTGATACTCAGTAACGGTATCCATTGCAGCGGAAACGATAGGAGTGTTTAATTTGATCTTTTTGGTAAAATAAGAAGATGTATCTACTTCACGTGGAAGTACTTCTGAATAAGCAGGTACTAAAAGTACATCATCATAGGTTAAGCCTTCACCTATAAATTTGCTTGAATCTAATGACATAGGAACGGGTTTTGAACTTTAATTATTGGTTAAAATTCCCGCAAAGATACATTTTTTTACCAATAAAATGCAATAATAGATTTTTGATATGGGTATAAAACAAAAGAGGAGGCCTAAAAGCCTCCTCTTTATTGGGTATTCAGAAGAATATTAACTCAATACTTTTTTTACAAGATCGGCAGCTTCTTGCAATGCAATTGCAGAATATACTTTTAATCCTGAGTCATCAATGATCTTTTTCGCTTCAACAGCATTTGTTCCTTGCAAACGAACAATGATCGGCACATTAATAGAACCCATGTTCTTGTATGCATCCACAATACCTTGAGCAACACGATCACAACGAACGATACCACCAAAGATATTTACCAGGATCGCTTTTACATTCGGATCTTTTAAGATGATACGGAAAGCTTGTTCTACACGAGCAGCGTTTGCTGTACCTCCTACGTCAAGGAAGTTAGCAGGATCACCACCTGATAATTTAATAATATCCATCGTAGCCATTGCTAATCCGGCACCATTTACCATACAACCTACGTTACCATCTAATTTAACATAGTTCAAGTTGTGTTCACCGGCTTCTACTTCTGTTGGATCTTCTTCAGTTACATCGCGCAAAGCAGCATAATCAGGATGACGGAATAAACCATTACCATCAAATGTTACTTTAGAATCTACTGCGATGATCTTATTGTCAGATGTTTTTAATACAGGATTGATCTCGAACATAGAAGAATCGGTTGCATCATATGCTTTATACAATGAAGCAACGAATTTTGTCATTTGTTTGAATGCTTCCCCGGATAAACCTAAGTTGAAAGCAATTTTGCGGCATTGGAAATCGCGCAAACCTACTTTTGGATCGATCTCTTCTTTAAAGATCAAGTGTGGAGTATCGTGTGCTACTGTTTCGATATCCATACCACCTTCTGTTGAATACATGATGGTATTACGACCTTTTGCACGATCCAATAATACACTTACATAAAATTCTTTTGTAGGTGTTTCACCTGGATAATAAACATCCTGTGCTACCAATACTTTATTTACTTTCTTTCCTTTTTCACCTGTTTGTAAGGTAACAAGCGTATTTCCCAAAATATTTGTAGAGATCGTTTTTACATCGTCTAATGACTTAGCCAATGCTACACCACGCTGTTCTGTACCTTTTATCTTTCCTTTACCGCGACCACCTGCATGGATCTGAGATTTAATTACCCACCATCCTGTACCGGTTTGTTTTTGTAATTCTTTCGCAGCTTCCACAGCTTGTTCTGGAGTATCAGCAACAATACCTTCCTGGATTGCTACACCGAAACTTTTTAAGATCGCTTTACCTTGATATTCGTGTATATTCATAACTTAAATTTTTGCTATTATTTTAGAGAATCCAAAAGTATGTTTTTTATTGATGAATACAAATACTTGTGAAGAATTTTAAATAAAAAATCCCCCAACTGTTTCGAAGGGGGATCGTTCAACTGAATGTATCAGTAAATTATTTTTTAGCGTAACGGTTACGGAATTTATCAACGCGACCTGCTGTATCTACCAATTTCACTTTACCAGTGTAGAAAGGATGACTCATGTGAGAGATCTCCAATTTTACTACCGGATACTCATTACCATCTTCCCATTTAATGGTTTCTTTTGTTTCAACGCATGATTTAGTAATAAATGCGTAATCATTACTCATATCTTTGAATACTACTAAACGATAGTTTTCCGGGTGAATTCCTGCTTTCATTTTTTATTCTGTTTTTTAATTTTCGGACTGCAAAGATAATTATTTGTATCAAATCTGCAATTTTTATTGAAAAATTTTTATCTGCCAAACTCTTTTATATTTGCAGCATGAAAAAATCCATTTTTAAGCTTTTAGCCAAGATCAACAAGGTTTTACTTCCAAAGTACTACAAACGTGACCTAAAAGGACTAAAAAAGTGGGAAATGGCGATTGTGGGCTACAAATACTGGGTTACCTGCAATGCGCTGGATTAATCTTCCATGATCTGCACCCAGGCATCTTTTACCCCTGCCTCGCGTGCGATCTTCAATTTTTCAACAGCCTCTTCTTTGGTTCCTGTTTTAAACATAAAAATATAGTTGTAACCTTTCGGACCTGAATAAACCCAATCCGTAGTTTTGTAACCTTTTGCTCTAAAACGGTTCGCTTCTGCAATAGCCAGATCCTGATAAAAATAGGTTCCGATTACTACATAAAAGCCCTTTGTAGGGGTGCTCTTGTTGTTTATATCTGTAAATTCTGTCTTTTTATTAGTGACGAATAATATTCCTCCTTCATTTGAACGTTGGGAATTAGATGGCTGTGTTACCAAATCTGAATTTTGATTCCCTGCAACCGGAGTATTTTGCACTTGTGTTTTTAACTGATCTTGATTCTTTGCTTGTTGATCTAATTTATCACTTAGCTCCTTGATCTTATTATTACTCTCAGCCAATTGAGTTTGCAAGCTATCCATGCGTTTTACATAAGCTGCATTCTCCAATGCTTTAGCCGCTTCTTCTTTTTTGATAGGTTCTTCTGATTTTTTAGCTTTTCCAAATTTGAAATTCACCATTATTTCATGACTCGTACCTGCATAGTTTGAAATACTGCCAATAATAAAATCGTATGAATAGCCTACATAAAATTGTTTGTGGATACAGAAACCTGCATTGGCACCAACAGCATAATCACTTTTATAGGTTGCCCCTACCCAGAATTTTTCCTGCCAATCGAATGTCACACTTCCATCATATTGAAATGGTGTATTCGGAACAAATCTTACCAATGCTAATGGGGTAACGGACATGCCTTTTTCCTCATTTAGCATGAATTTATATTTCAATGAACCTAAATAATGACGAGCTTGAGCATAATACGAACGGACATTCTCATTGTCAACGTAATTCACTTTATTGCCAATAATTTGTGGGACAGATGCTCCAAACTCCAATCCTTTCCAAACAAAAGCTAAACCAGCATTTCCATCGAATGTTGTTTTATGTTCAACAGTAGAGAACAAGGTTGGATCAGTGTTATTTTCAACCAAGGCATTTGTAAAATCAATTCGTTGATCAAAAACACCTGCTGAAGCACCAAACAACAAATGCATGTCGTCATTAATATTCAAACGGTAAGAGTAAAAAACATTTCCGCCAATTCGATTATTCAAGCCCTTTCTATCGCTAATGATATTCAATCCCAAGCCCACTTTTTTGTCCATGATGTTTCCATCCAAAGAAAAGACATTCAGTTGAGGCGAATTTTTAAAATCGGTCCATTGAGAGCGACTGATGATCATAGCATTGGTACCATCATTGGTTGTACCTGTAAATGCAGGATTATAAACCATCGGTTTATAAAAATAATGGCTAAACATGCCAATTTGCTGAGCGTTCAATTGAACAGCCAGCATTAACACAAAAAGTAATGTATATATCTTCGTCTTCATATCAACAAGCACTATTTATTTCTTAAAATATCAATTGAACCCTTCAGAACTTTATCGGAACTATCAAATTTCAGCACATAATAGTATGTTCCATCCGGAAGTTCCGAACCATTATATGTCCCTTTCCAATCATTTGTATAGCCTTGTTTCTGGAATACTACATTTCCATAAATGTTATACACTGTCACTTCATTGTCAGGGTAATTAGCAATGTCTTGTAAATACCACGTGTCGTTTATTCCATCACCATTAGGGGTAAACAAGTTTGAGATCATTCCATTGTACTCCAATACGGTTACTATAACCAAAACAGTATCTGCATTGATACAATTATTTACATCCGTAACTGTCAAGATATAAGCAGTAGTTGTATTCGGAGTAGCAACAGGTGTAAATATGGTAGCGCTGCTCAATCCGGCAGAAGGTACCCATAAAGGAACGCCTGTTCCTGATCCATTTAATGTCACCGATTGTCCCTGTACAATGGTGGTATCAGCACCCGCACTAACAGGAGTTGGAGCAAGTACTGTAACGGCTACAGCTGCAGTCGTATCAATATTACAAGCACCACTTTGAACAACAGCAGTATACCATGTACTTTGAGTTAAACCTGCATAGATCAGACTAGCAGTCGTATTTGTTACTGGCGTCCAAGTAGCACCATTGTCAGTTGACGACAACCAATAAAGAACATTACCAACATTACCTGAAAGATTTAAGGTGTCATTATTTAAAAAATAACAAACGCTAGCGTTAGAAGCAACTGTACCTGCAACAGTTTGAGGTGCCACACTTACAATTTCGATATTCGATGTATCAGGAGGACAGCCTGCACTTTGAACTAAGACAGAATACCAGGTTGTTGTTGGTAAATTGGTGTATGTCTCCGTATTGGTTGTATTTGCGATTGGTGTCCAACTTGCCCCATTATTTGTGGAGGAGAACCAGTTGATGATCGTGCCTGTTGTTCCAGCTAATGTTAAAATACCTGTTGCCGGTACCCCACAATAAATTCCTCCACCGGTTAATGTTCCAGCAACAGAAGCAGGATTAACTGTTATTATAGCAACAGCAGAAGTGTCAGGAGCACAAGAACCGCTTTGCACAATTACCTGATACCAAGTAGTTTGTGTTAAATTATTGAAAGCTTGAGTTGAAGAAGTGTTTCCTGTACTTGTCCAACTTGCACCACTATTAACAGAAGAGATCCAATCAATAATGGTTCCTGTAGTTCCTGATAAGGTCAAAGAACCTGAATTACCTGTTGCGCAAACCGAAGTTGCTCCATTGATGGTTCCGGCAACGGATAAAGGATCGATCGTAAATAACACTTGAGTAGATGTATCAGTCGGACAACTGGCTCCATTCTGAACAACTGCTTGAAAAATAGTTGTTTGAGTAATCCCGGTATAATTATAAGTGGTGGTGGTATTTGCTATTGTATTCCATGTAGCTCCTCCATCAGTAGAAGATAACCAGTAAAGCACCCCGCCATTGTTTCCGGATAAGGTTAATGCACCAGCTCCTGAATTATCACAAAAAGTTCCGCCACCGGATACCGTTCCTCCAACACTAGGCGGGAATACATCAATACAAACAATAGTAGATGTATCTGCAGGGAAAGCACCGTCCTGAACAACAGCTCTAAAACAAGTGGTCTGAGCTAAATTAAAATATGTTTGATTGGCAGTAGTATTCGCATTATTTGTCCAAGTAGCTCCACCGTTTGTTGATGTTTGCCAAAACAAGATATTACCAACAAAGCCAGCCACAGAAACAAAGCCAGAGTTTGTAGTTGTACAATAGGTAGCGGCACCGGATGTTGTTCCTCCAACCGATTGAGCCATTCCCGACAAAACAGCTAATAAAAAGACTATAAGTAAAATGCTTCTTTTCATATCAACGAATTCAAATCGACCGCGAAATTAATGATTTTTTCGACCAATAAAGAAAAATAAAGTCCCTTCGATAAAATATCGAAGGGACTTCGTGAAATTAATAATTATTTTACAATCGTAACGTGTCCGATATAGTTGTGTTTTAGGCCTTTCGTATCTTTTAAACTAACCTTCCAAACGTACACATCAATCTGAGCCATTTCTGCTCCACCATTTGCTTTTCCATCCCAGCCTTTTCTGTAATCATCGGTAGAATATATCATTTGTCCCCAACGATCAAAGATCATCATTTCAAATGTAGGTAGATCCCAACCCACACCAAGAGGTAAAAATACATCATTCAATCCATCCCCATCCGGTGTAAATGCATTTGGCGCATAGAATACGAAATCATCTTGTACCTCAATTAATTGATAGGTTGTGTCTATACAACCAAATTGATTTTCAACGATCAATTGAACATTATAAGTACCAACCCCACTAAACTCGTGAACCGGATTTTGAGTAGTTGTTGTATTCGGATTAGATGCTACATCACCAAAATTCCAATTCCATGAAACGATATTGAACGTTGACATATCTGTAAAATTAACAGTCGGTGCCAAACTGGAAGCTGGATTAGGACTTGCAGAAAACGCTGCGGTAGGCAGTGGGTTAACTACAATATATCCTAAATTGGTAACAGTATCCACACAACCAGCTGCTGTGGTAATGATCATTGAAACATCGTAGGTACCATCATTAGAATAAGTATGCGTTACAGGTGAGCCTGACCCCGTACCTGAATCTCCAAAGTTCCAATCATAAGTTACACCATTATCACTAAAGGCAGTGAATGTAACAGTTAAAGGCTCACAACCAACGGTATCAGAACCTACTAAATAACCAATAGATCCTGGATTGATAGATACAATTGCAGTATCTAAAGCATCAGCAGAACAACCATCACTTACAGTTATTATATAACTAGCAGGCGATGAAGCTGCATTACCAACAACAGTCTGAGAAGCCGTTGTTGGGCCATTGCTCCAAGAATAAGTGTATGGTCCGCCTGTTCCACCGGCAGCTGTTGCCGATATTGTAGCCGTCATTCCATCACAAACAGCAGTATTGCCTGTTGTTACTGTTAATGGAGGGCGAACGACCACTTGCATATCTAATGGACCTACAGGACAACCATTTGCATCTGTTACACTTACAGAATAAATGGAAGTAGCAGATGGTGTAACAAAATGAGGTCCTGTACCAGACAAACCAGTACCTGTGGCACCTAACCATGCATATGTATAAGGAGAAACGCCACCTGATGCTTGTGCATATATTTGAGCTGTATCCCCAAAGCAGATGGTATCGGTAGGACTAACAAATAACTCAAGAAGTGGATTTTCATCAACAATAACACTTCCAGTTACTGTACAACCATTATCGTCCGTAACAATAATATCATACACACCTTGAGTAAGTCCGCTTGCCGCAGGAAGCGTTTGTGTGCTTGGATTCCAATCGTAAGTGAATGGTGCTGTTCCTGTATTAGCAGTTAAATGTACTGTAGCCGTTCCCGTACTTCCTCCAAAGCATAATACAGGAGTAGATGTAACGCTATCAATTTGCGGACCAGCAATATTAAGAACCGTATCAGCAATAGTAATTGAACATCCATTAGCATCTACCACCTGAACAGAATACACACCTGCTAAAAGACCATTTGCCGTATTTGTGGTTTGTAAAGCTGCATCATTCCACTGAACTGTATAAGGAGCTGTTCCACCTGATGGTGTTACTGTAGCTGAACCGTTCGCAGAACCACAAGTAGAAGCAACAGTAGATGTTGTTGCAGCAAGAGGAGTAGGCTCTGTGATCGTGTAAGTTTGAGATGTATTACAACCGTTTTGATCATTAACGGTTAATGTATAAGTAGCAGCAGGCAAAGCATTAGCCACTGGTCCGGAACTTACATTCGGATTCCATGTAAATAGATAGAACGGAGTTCCGCCAGAAGCAGAGGTATTGATTGAACCATCAGCCGATCCTGCACAAGATACATTCGTTGAAGTTGCATTGGTGATTGCTAAAGCAGCGGGCTGAGTAATTGTTATGGCAGTATCCGTTGCTGTACATCCATTCGCATCGGTATATACAACAGAGTAGGCTCCGGCACATAAGTTAGAAACAGTTGTTGTTGTCTGACCTCCTGGTGTCCATGCATAGTTAATTGTTCCTGTTCCTCCATTTGCTAAAACAGAGATTGAACCATCACAAGCACCAAAACAAGTAACATCAGCAGTGCTCAAGATCGCATGATTGATAGGTAATGGTTCTAAAATCGTAACGCCATTCGCAGATACACATCCGGCAGCATCTGTTACTGTTATTGTATTCAATCCGGCAGAAAGATCGGTTGGATTAGCTGTCGTTTGACCACCTGACCATAACACAGAATATGGAGGCGCTCCACCTGTAATACTGGTTGTAGCAGCACCATCCGTATCGCCAAAACACTCCAAATCGATCTGTGAAGTGATCAATACATCCGGAGCTGCAATATCAATTACAAAGGCTGGTTCATTTATAATACATCCATTAGCATCCACCACCTCAACTATATACGGTCCACCAACTAAATTATTAGCACACGATTGTTGTGTAAATGAAAAATCATTCCAGGTGTAAGTATACGGTGCTAAACCGCCCGATGTGGTAGCACAAGCTTGACCGTTTGCTTGTCCACAATTTGAGTTCAATGTTGATGTTGTAACAACTAAAGGAGTATATGCCTCAATAATACTGATACTATCAGTATAACTACAACCATTTGCATCTGTAATTGTAGCGACATGTGTACCAATACACAAACTAGCCGGATTGTAAACAGTTTGAAGACTAGGAGTCCATAAGAATGTATAAGGTGCAGTTCCACCCATAAAACTGATATTACCGGATCCATCACAAGTTCCAGCACAAGTGATATCATTTCCAGTTACAGAAGCTACTAATTGAGCAGGTTGAGTAATTGTTGTAACTGATGTTGAAGTACAACCACTTGCATCAGTTACGGTACAGGTATAAGTTCCAGCACACAGATTTGATGCCGTAGCATTGGTAATTCCTCCTGGCATCCAATTGTAAGTGTATGGTGCTGTTCCACCTGAAGCTGTTATTTGGGCAAAACCGGTACAAACTCCAAAACAAGTCAGATTACCTGTTGCAAAAATATTGCTTGTTAGAGGATTAGGCTGTGAGATTGCAGCAACAGCCTGGGAAGTACATCCATTAGCATCTGTAACATTTACTGTAAATGAGCCGGCACATAAACCGGTAGCAGTTTGAGTTGTTTGAGCAGTTGGATTATTCCACTGATACGTATATGGTGCGGTACCGTTTACTGTATTTGCAATTGCAGTTCCATTACAAGCGGAAGCACAAGTTACATTTGTAACTGAAGTTGTAGTACTTAATGCAAGAGGATTAGTAAGTGTAACACTTGAATTTTGAATACATCCATTTGCATCAGTTATCGTAACACTATAGGTGCCTGCGGCTAAATTATTAACCACTGATGTGGTCGGTGATCCCGGTGATGTCCATGCATATGTATAAGGACTCGCTCCTCCAACAGCACTGGCTGTAGCTGTACCATTGGTCCCTGCAAAACAGGTAGGATTAGTGCTAACAGCATTAGCAACCAATAATGTTGGTTGTGTGATCGTAATATTAGCAGACGCTACACAACCTAGTGCATCGGTCACCGTTACAGAATAAATACCTGCTACTAAATTGGAGGCAGTCGGAGTTGTTTGTCCGTTATTCCATAAATAAGTAAATGGAGCTGTACCGCCAGTAACAGTTACCGTTGCATTTCCATTGTTCCCCCCATTACAAGAGACATTGGTAAATGTATTAATAGCAGCAGTCGGACCAGCAACACTTCCCACCGTAACAGGAGCAGTTAAAGTACACATATTAATATCTGTAATGGTTACGGTATATGTTCCTGCGGCTAAACCTGTAGCATTCGGACCAGTTTGGCCATTTGACCAGCCCCAAGTGTATGGCGCAAAACCACCGGATCCTGTAACAGAAGCCGTACCATTCGGCTGTCCACAGTTTGCGTTGGTTGTTGAAGAAGTTATTGCCAAAATCGGTGGCTGGGTAATCGTTGCTGTTCCCGTAACAGTACAACCTCTTGTATCAGTAACAGTAACAGTGTATGTGCCAACACCTAAATTATTGATAGAAGATGTGTTGAATGCCCCTGGCATCCATAAATAAGTATATGGACCAGTTCCACCTGCAGGAGTTGCAGTAGCAGTTCCTGAAGTCCCCCCAAAACAACCTACGTTTGTGAAAGTAGGAGATACAGTAAGTGCAGCAGGCTGAGTAATGGCCTGGGAAACTGTTGCGGTACAACCATTTGCATCCGTTATGGTACAAGTGTAGGTCCCGGGAGCAAGATTTGATGCTGTAGCCGCTGTACCACCTGACGGAGACCAAGCATAAGAAATTGGTGTTGTAAATGCAGCTGAAGGCGAAACAGTTATTGAACCATTGTTAGCTCCATTACAAGTTACATTTGAGAATGAACTTACCGCAAGTGTTCCTCCCGGTGTTGAAGGTACGGTTGCTGTAACTGTTCTGGTACAGCCGGTTGCATCTGTTATTGTGCATGTATATGTTCCTGGTGTTAAATTACTTGCAGTTGGATTTGTCCCTCCCGAAGGGGTCCAGTTATAAGTCAATGGTGCAACACCGGCCGTTGTAGTAACTGTAGCCGAACCATTTGGAGCATTACAAATAGAAGGAGTTGTAGTGGCTGTAGCACTTACACCACCAACGGTTATACAGAATGAATAGGTTTGACTGCCAAAAAACGGACAGTTATTATCAGTAACCTTAACCGTAAAGCAATGTGGAACACTTCCTATGTCAGCTGTAGTCGGAGTCCAGGTAAATACACCTGTTGGACGACTAGCAGTCCCCCCTGCTCCACCTGTAGGTGAAAAAGTGGCTCCAGCAATACCTGAATTCCATGTTAATGTAACATTTTGAGAAGCATTAGCATCAAAGGATGGAATATTAAATGTTAAAGGCACACCGGCACATGCAGTTGTTGTATATGATCCGGTGTTGTTAATTCCATTCAGGGACGGGTTGTTATTAGTACAAGTAATAGTACGAACTTGAATATCACGCATTACACTACCAACTAAAACTCCATTTCTCCATTCTTTTACCAAGACTGCAAACACAGTAACTTGTAAAGATGTAGGCGTTACACACATATCTCCTGTTAAGGGGTTAAACGTTGGTGCCGGAGATGATGCTAATGGATTACTAGCGCTGTAAGGAGCAATGTAAGTGACATTAGTAGTTGCTGTATGCATTGGAGTCATCAAAGTATATGACAAAGAATCTCCATCCGGATCCACAGATCCATTATTAAAACAAAAAGGCTGTCCTACACAAACAAATGGTACTGGTCTATTGGTAAATGTAGGTGAATCATTACAAGGGAAAGCTAAATTATTCAAAGTTGCCTGAATATGAATATTCATAGAACCAGGTGTATTAATAGTGGTAATAGCAGTATTTCTACAACACAACTCATAAGACATAACCCAATCAGCACATGCTGGTAACGTTACTAATCCTTCATAAATGTATTCTTGCACCCCAGGCTGCGAACCACCTGTACATACAGTAGCCTGTCCTGGACAAATAGGTGTTACTTCTTGACCTGTACCAGCAATTCTACTTAATGTAACATTCTGATTAATATTACAGGAAACAGAACGATAATTCACTGAAACTGTGGTTGGAGCAGCAATACCAGAACAATCGCGGTACAATGCCAAGCGTATACGGTATTGGTTACCGGACAAACATTGGTATGTCAAATTTCCCCCTTGAACATGGGA
>JAEUTU010000082.1 GCA_016786925.1 Bacteroidia bacterium | reverse complement strand
CATAGCGTTATATTTTATTGCAAATAACGCTATAAACTAAACATCTTTTTATGATATATATCATATTTATGGTTCTGAAAGTTCTGGATTATTTACAAAAGCAGTATCCGTTAGTGTCTTTAAAAAAGCAATAAGATCTTGCTTCTCCTGAACTGTTAGCTGAAGACCAAACTGATGATTTGGTTTCGTCAAGATTGGATCTAAAGTCGCAGTAAGATTTACTCCACTATTATAATGCTCAACAACATCTTCCAAGCTGGCAAAACGTCCATCATGCATGTAGGGAGCCGTAAGTTCAACATTTCTGAGTGTTGGTGTTTTAAATTTACCAAGATCATCGGGATCTTGTGTTACATTATACCGGCCTTTATTTACACCAACAAAAATAGAATCTAAACCAATATTATGAAACTGATTATCATTAAATAAACCCAAACTATGACAATGAAAACAATCTCCTTTTTCAGAGTTATAAATTACAAAACCATTGATCTCCGAAGAAGAAAGCATCGTTTCATATCTTAAATAACGGTCGAATTTTGAGTTGCTGCTTATTTGTGTTCTTATGAACTGTGCTAATGCATAGGCAATCTGCTGAGTTGTAACAGCATCTGTTTTAAATATTTTTTTAAATAAAGACCGATATTCCATATTACTATTCAGTTTATTAATATCCGTATTAAAAAAATCTTCCACCTCAAAAAGCATTGCATCTTCTAATCGACCTTCAACACTTCCATTCCACAAAAACTTATTACTCCAGCCCAAATTAACATGTGCCATTGAATTAATAATAGGGTTTGTAAATGAAGCTGCTTGAGTATGACAACTTGAACATGAAAGTCCCGTATTAGAGAGAATCGTATCGTAATATAATTTTCTACCCAATGCAATACCTTCTACGGTTAACAAATTATCTGCAGGAATGCTTATCTGTGGAAAATAGGAAGGAGCAACTAAATTATAGGGAGTGAGTGTATTCTGTTCAATTTCCAGAGTTTCGATGTTACTTTCTTTCTTACAAGAAAAAACTGCAACTATTATACTGAATATTACAGCGTTAAAAATTACTAATTTTTTATTTTTCATGAATATAGTTTATTGAATATCGAATGTATTGTACCCATTCTCTTTTATTTTTCTCATTAAAAGCGTATCTCCCATTGTATATGTACCGTCAACCTGAAAATCATATGTATGAGGCGACTCGAACCATTCATTAACATCCATCTCTAAATTTATTTCATGTGGAGTATATCCTAAAAAACAGGATTTATTTAGACTACAATTCGCATGGTAATTATTACTTCCTAGATGTATGGCAAATCCTTCCGGAATAGAATTATTAAGATAATGCCCTTCCAGTTTTAAAAAATGATATCCCCCTCCCATCGTTTCGGGCCATGCCATACTAACATTCTCTGCTGTATTAGGTAAGTAATAAGAAACATTATACTGGGGAGACAGGCCTATTTTAAAACTTATACGCTCATATTGACCACTTGGAACGTTTGTCAACAAAAAAGAATTGTACAAATCGGAATTCGCATTTATATAAAATGAATTTGAAGAAACATAATCTCCTAGAAAATCTGAATGAAGTACAATTTCAGAAATATAATATTCTAATCTGGTTATTTCGTAAGCATTACCAGCGGCAGTAGTGTATGTAATTGTATCAAATTCTAGATCAGTTGAATCAACAACATGTTTAATATTGACTTTAAGGCTTATTCGTTCCGGGAATGGATTCTCATTTTTCGAACAAGCTGCCAGCAAAAGTACTATCGATAAGAAACAGCTATTATAAAGAGATCTTAAGTTTAATGCTTTCATGCAAACATATTTTTATATACAACAAAGTTTGCACAATGAATCAGCAGAATAATATGACTTATCTCATATTATATTATAAAAAAGGGGGAAGTGCATATATGCACTTCCCCCACCAATAATCAAAAAAGATATTACTTCCCGTTTATAAAATTAGGTTTAAATGAAATCATTACATATGCCCAATTACTCATTTGATCAGTACGTCCATCACCCTTATAATCCTTAACCCCTTTAATATAAGCAAGTGTTTCTGATGTTAAGTAATGAGAATATCCTGCAGTAATCAAAACTCCCTCTTTTAATTTGTAGCCAAATGTAAGATCTATTTCAGAACCTAAATTATTATCCTTGGCTACAATACTAGATGTTTTTGCCGACTCTTTTGCATCGTAAACATCTGCTGCTGTCATAAATTGATGAAAGTCTAATGCCAAGTTCCATTTTTCAGCTTTATACTTTAATCTAAATATGATGTCTTGTAGACCAACAGTATTAATATGATTTCCTACATAATAATAATCCATATACCCGTTAAATTTATGATTCGTTCCGAAGACAGGATTAAAAGCATGGTTCACATCATTATAGGCAATAGTAGTATCTGTTTGGCTTTGACCCGACAGATATTCATATCCTAGTCCAATTGTAAACTTTTCCTTAATGGTATATCCTGCGTCAAAGGCTGCATTTAATGCACTTACTTTCCTAGGAGCCTTTTTACTGGAATATGCTCCCATTTCATCTCCCATCTGATAGTAAAAATTTAATCCCAAAAACAATGGATTAGCCTTGTATTCTATACGAGTTCCGGCAGTTGTAATATACCTAGTACTATTTACATTTACGGTCGATTGTTTACCTACATTTAATGCTAACAAACTAATATTTAATTTTTTAATTTGCTTATTTAACCATAAGTATTGCATCTCTTTATATGTTCCCAACGCAGAAGCTGTTGCGATAGAACTAACATTATCTTGGTTATAGGCTACACCAAAATGAGCCGCAAAAGTACTATCAGTAAATTTCAACAATAAGGCATCATGACTTCTTCCTTGCTGTGCCCAATCAACAGCTCCCATAATACGTTGGTCATCATAACTGATCTCTTGACGTCCTAATTTCATTGAGATCTTTTTCGTGAAATTATATTCTCCCCAAGCTTCATGAATTCCATAAGTATTAACATCATAACTATTCAATTGCGCCTGACTTCCCCACACTCTAATATCCTGAACAACAATACCTGCCTTTATTTTTTCTGATTTATATCCAAAATTAAGTCGAGTTCGTTGTTGCATGAACTGAGCAGATTTCTGCAATGAATCGGCAGGACTACCAAAACCATGTCGATACTCAAAACGAGGTCGAATTTCACCTGTCAAACTTGTTTGTGCATCTGAAACACTAACAGCTACTGCTAATATTGCGGTGAGCACTGCACCTTTTTTAAAAATTGTTTTCATAAAATTAGATATATATTACTTCGATAAGATTTTAATATTTTAACTTGGTCTTTCACAGCCTTTGCGTTGATAATAGTACCAATTGATGATTGTGGCTATTACTGCAAAAACAAGTAAACCAATGAAGAAAGTATTCGGATTTCCTTTGGCAGTAATATTATTGCCAATCAGAGTAGCAAATATAAATGGACCAAATGCCGCGATCGCGCCTGTCCACCCTAAAACACCTGCTGCTTGTCGCTGATTTTCAGAGAAAATAATCGGATATTGACGGAATGTTCCTGCGTTACCAATCCCGGTGAAGAAAAACAATCCAAGCATTACCGCTACGAACATAGGGAATTGTTCCATGCTAGTTGGGGCAATCAAACCCATTCCTACAAGCATTGCAGCACCTACAATCAAACCTAAACCCGTAACAGTTGTTAACACAGCACCTCCAACTTTATCTGCAATAAATCCAAAAACAACACGGCTTGCAGAACCAATCAATGGCCCGTAAAAAGCAAATGCCAAAGGATCCGGAGCATTTTCAAAACCACCATACAACGTTTTAATCATCAAAGGAAATGCCGCAGCTAAACCGGAAAAGCCTCCAAATGTCATAACATAAGTAATTGTACAAAACCATGTATGTTTATTGCTAAAAATATCCAATTGTTCTTTAAAGGAAGCCTTTACTGGTATACTTCTTAACATAAACCAACACAGTATACCAAGTATCAATAATAATGGAGCATACCAAAAAGCAGCCGATTGAAGACTAATATCTTTATTTTTAACTGCTTTAGTAGCTTCATCAATTTTCTTTAGAATTTTTTCGCCTGCTTTAGGATTAATAGAACTAATCGCTTTAGCTTGTGCTTTTAATGGAAGTGCAGCAAAGAAGTTTGCTTTATCAGTTATAGGAACAATTGCTTTTACAGAATCCTTTGCTTTTTTAGGTACAGCAGCTATTATCTTAGACTGAATAGCCGTATCTAAGGCAACGAATACTTCCATCCGTTTTCCTGCATCTGCATTTTTCAATGTTACAGCGGCCTCTTTGGGATCAACAGCTGTAAAAACTTCTACTGCACCATATGTGGCAACACCTATCATAACAGGTGTCATGAATTGAGCAACTGAAACACCAAAATTACCAATCCCCGCTTGAATGCCTAATGCAGTCCCTTTCAATCTTTTTGGAAAGAACATATTTGTACTTGGCATGTATGAGGAAAAATCGCCTCCTCCAAAACCGGAAGTAAATGCTAATACCATAAATACCCAAAATGGTGTATTAGGATCCATTACAGCTAAACCAATACCAATTACAGGAATTAACTTAATTAAAGTTGCTACAGTTATAATATGACGTGTACCATAGATGGGCAATAAAAAAGTATGCACAATACGTAAAGTACCTGCGGCTAAACCAGGCATTGCAGCCAACCAAAATAATTGATCAGAATTAAACTTAAATCCAATTCCAGGTAACTTAACAACTATAGCGCTCATCATAAACCATGTGGCGAATGATAGAATCAATGTTGCTGTTGTAATCCATAATGTACGCCACGCGATTTTTTTACCTTCGGAATTCCAAAAATGATCATCTTCAGGATCCCATTTGTTTAGCCATGTTGCCATAAGTTGTTTTTATATTTAGTTGTTTTTATAATTATCTCACAATTCTTAACACAGGACATGGTGTATCTAAGAAAACATCATACGTCCGGTTACCCATAAGCAATTTACCCAAAGGAGAAACTTTATGACTTGCCAACAAGATCAATTCAGCTTTCCGCTCTTTTGCAATGGTTGTAATCTCTGTTGCTACATCTCCTTGACCAAACACTGCTTCAATGTTTGTAACATTTAATTCCTTTAATTTATTCGCCTCATCTTTAAGTATCTGCTTGCCTTCGTTTATCCAAGCATCTTTTATTGTTGTCCATGCTTGTGAATCACTTGCAAGAATTCCCGTACTATGAGATTTACTATTCACATAAAGCAACAGTAACCTTGCTCCAGTTGATTTTGCCAAATAAGCCGCTTGCTCTCTTGCTTTGTCTGCTAGTTCAGAATTCCCAATAGGATAAATGATCGTTCTGTATGCAAACCCCACTGCCTTACTTGGAACCTCAACTTTTTCACCGATAACATGTTCGTGAATTTCAAGATCAATAGCTTCTACTTTGATCCTTGCTTTTCCTCCTTTATCCACCCATACTTTAGTCCATTTGCGTTGAGCAATTCTCAATACAACAAATGCAACTAATGCCAAAGCTGCAAATGAAATAAATCCCCAAAAGAAAGTTCCGGTTGATTGTTTTGAGATTCCCATTGCATTTGGAATGAAGCTTCCTCCTAATGCACCTATCTCCCCAATCATACTGCCGGCAACAGCAGTAGCTAACGGCCAACGAAGAGGAACCAATTGGAACAATGCTCCGTTACCAGCACCTAAAGCGGCAAAACAAATCATAAATAAAATTGTTGTAGCTGCTACACCAATAGGAAAGCCGGCAATGATCATTGTTACAATAATAATTCCGAAAATTCCTGAAAGAGTATTAATACCGCCCCATTTATCAGAAGCCCATCCTCCAACGATCCTTACAGCACTTCCCATAAGAGCTGCGAGCATAGTAAGTTGACCTGCTTCAATTTTAGATACTCCAAATTGATCATGAAAATAGGTAGGCAGAAAATTAGACAATCCAATAAATCCACCAAATGTAATGATGTATATAAAGTTGAATGTCCATCCATCTTTTTCAAACAAACAGCTCAAATGTTCTTTTAATGACTGTCTTTCTCTATCCGGTGGTTCTTTAGCAAAAATGATCATCACAATGATAGGAATCAACATAAATAAAGCGGCCATACCGTAAACAGCTTGCCAACCAAACTTTGTTGCAAGTGGTGGTGCAAACAGCATTGCCAACACAGTACCACTATTTCCTGCGCCTGATATACCCATCGCTAAACCTTTGTATTTCGGAGGAAACCAACCTGAACCTAACGACAGAGCCACACCAAAACTAGCTCCTGCAATTCCGAGCAAAACACCCATTTTCAAAACATCTGAATAGGTATCTACAAAATAATAACCGAATAACATTGCAAAAAAGATCAATGTCATTTCAGTTAAAGCAGCATTTTTCCGGCCTATATATTGAGCTAATACACCAAGCGGAAATCGCATGATAGCACCCGCAAGGATAGGCACAGAAATCATAAACCCTTTCTGAGCAGGAGACAGATCAAAGTGCTCGCTGATGAATGGAGCCATCGCCCCATTAAGAACCCAAATTGCAAAGCAAAAATCGAAATATAAAAAAGCTGAGAACAGAGTTGGTGGATGTCCGGCTTTTAAAAATGTTTTAAAACTTCCCATAATAAAAAAATTTAAAGATTAATTACAAGACAAAGGTCGTTTCAACTAAGAATACTTTAAATGATTCCTATCAGGAGAAGTCTATTTTTTTATCATTCATTTATATGATTCATATCATATTGCTTGCTAGCGATATATTTTAACCTGATCTCTCAAGTACTCAATATCATCAATAATTAAGTGCTTGTTCTTATTAAAATGGATCTTACCCATATTTTTTAGTTCAGAGAAAACCTTAATGAACTGATCGGAACGAATTCCTGCAACTTCCGATATGTCTACTCTTGATAAATCGGCATCAATTTCTAGAATACCATTATTATCAATTGTCCCATAATTATTATATGCAATTAAAATAGCATCAATTACTTTCTCATTAACTGTCATTTGAGACAATGTTTTCATTCTTACTTCTGCTATTCTTAACTCTTCTGCATAAAATAACATCAGATTATATGCCAATACATTCTCTTTTTTTAATAACTCATAGAACAATTCGCCTTCTAAAAAGCATAAAGTAGAATCTTCAATTGTGATTGCGGAATTTGAAAAAGTATTTTGACCCAATGCACGATAACCAAGTAAATCTCCATTCTTGGTAAGTCGAATTGTTTGAACTCTATTTTTATAGCCAAAAGAAACAACTTTCACCTTCCCTGACTGAATAATGTAAATTCCATCAAATTGAAAATTTTCTTTAAACACAAATTGCTCTGCCTTTAACTTATAAGTGCTTTTCAAACTATTAATAAGAGCTACGATGTTGCTCTTTTTTAGCAAACAATTTGTGTTGCTACATCTATTACAATCGATTTCCATGACCACAAAAAAGCACTTTTCTTTATAGCACAACAATGACTCATATCATATTTTGTAACATATATAAGAAGGACATTTGAAAAATCATAAAATAAAATTTTTATATAATTTATAAAACCCAACAAAAACAGCAGCTGCAGCAAATAAAGAATCTGGAATAAAAAATAAATCCATTTTATGATGTGAATCATATTTTTAGATAATAAAAGATGCAAAATTTGTGCTGTAAATAATTCACCACACTATAAATATTAGAATTATGAAAAAATTAATCATGCCAAAATTAAAGCTCTTGCCTACGATAGCAGACAGACTTTCAAAAAAGATCGGAATATTGACAATTGCATCCATAATTGGAATTGGAACTGTAAACGCACAAGATGGTGAAGCAATCTTTAAACAATCTTGCGGAATGTGTCACAGTGTTGGGAAGGGAAGAGTAGTTGGTCCAGACCTAAAAGGTGTAACTACAAAAAGAAAAGAAGAATGGCTTCATAAATTCATTAAGGCTTCACAATCTTTTATCAAAGAAGGCGATCCCGATGCAAAAGCTATTTATGACGAATATCAGGTAATCATGCCGGATCAAAATCTATCACAAGATGAGATCAAATCGATTTTAACATTCATTGCAAATAAATCGGATGAAAAACCTGCAGAAAATGTTGAAGCACCTAAAGCTATCCCATTGACCGCTGCACTGATCATGAAAGGAAGAAAGTACTTTGAAGGAAGTGAGCCTTTTGTAAATGGAGGAACTGCATGTATTTCTTGCCATAATTTAGATTACGACAATATTATACCGGGCGGTATGTTGGCGAAAGACTTAACAAAAGCACATAGCCGACTTGGGGGAGACGATGGTATAAAAGGAATTTTGAATGCTCCTCCTTTTCCTGCTATGACATCAGCATACAAAAACAATCCATTAACCGAAGAAGAAATCACCTCTCTTACCGGCTTCTTAATGTTGGTAGATAAAGATAAAGTTCATAGACATGCAAAAGATTCAAGCGGTTTACTCTTTGGAGGATTTATTGGCTTGTGCATCATTATAACTCTGATCATGATAATATGGAATAATAAAAAGAGAAAAATGGTGAAACAACATATTTACGACAGACAAAGAGATACAATTTAATGTTAAACTAATAAAACTAAAAAATATGAGCTGGATAGAAGACATCATCTCTCCCAAAACAAGAAAATGGGAAGAATTTTACCGCAATCGCTGGCAATACGATAAAGTCATACGAAGCACACATGGAGTAAACTGTACCGGTGGATGTTCTTGGAACATACATGTTAAGGATGGAATTGTAGTTTGGGAAACACAAGCTCTTGATTATCCTCTGTTGGAAGAAACACTACCTCCTTACGAACCAAGAGGTTGCCAAAGAGGTATTTCCTACTCATGGTATTTGTACAGCCCAATCAGAGTAAAATATCCTCTTATGCGTGGCGCACTTTTGGATCTTTTCAAAAAGGAAAAAGAAAAATTTGATGGCGATCCGATTAAGGCATGGGAAAGCTTACAATCTGATAAAACAAAACGCTCTAGATATCAAAAAGCAAGAGGAAAAGGTGGATTCAGAAGAGTAAGATGGGAAGAAGCCTTGGAATTAATTTCTGCTGCAAATTTATATACTGCTAAAAAGTATGGTCCGGATAGGATCATCGGATTCTCTCCAATTCCTGCCATGTCCATGTTAAGCTATGCTGCTGGTGCAAGATATTTGCAATTAATGGGTGGCGTTAACTTGAGTTTCTATGATTGGTATTGCGATCTTCCGACTGCATTCCCTGAAATTTGGGGAGAACAGACAGATGTTTGCGAAAGTGCAGATTGGTACAATTCCAAATTTGTTGTTTCTATGGGAGCAAATTTAGGGATGACTCGTACACCTGATATTCACTTCTTTTCGGAATCCAAACACAATGGCACAAAAACAGTTGTAATGTCGCCAGATTTTAGTATGGTAGCTAAACATGCTGACCAATGGATCCCTGTTCATGCTGGTAGTGATGGCGCTTTTTGGATGGCTGTAACACATGTTATCTTAAAGGAATTTCATGCAGATAAACAAGTTCCCTATTTTATCGATTATGTAAAAAGATATACCGACTGTCCATTTTTAATGGAACTTGAAAAACAAGGCGACCACTTTGTTCCAGGAAAGTTTATAAGAGCAAATCGCATCTCTAAATATAAAGATGTTGAAAATGGAGACTGGAAATTTTTAAACATTGATGAAAAATCAGGAAAACCGGTAATGCCAAAAGGATCAATGGGACAACGTTGGGACAAAGAAAGCATTGGCAACTGGAATTTGAAGTATGAAGATGGCGTTGACAACACTCCTTACGAACCAACATTAACATTTTTAAACAAAAATGACGATGTATTACAAGTTGAGTTTATTGAATACGGTCTGAACAAAAAAGCACTAAGAGGAGTTCCTGTTAGATACATTGAAACTGTTGATGGTAAAAAAATTGCTGTAGCAACTGTTTATGATGTTACGTTTGGTCAGTACGGTGTGGGAAGAGGATTGGCAGGAGAATACCCATCTGATTATAATGATAAAAATGCTGCATATACACCGGCTTGGCAAGAGATCTTTACCGGAATCGGCAAAGAAACAGTTCTTCAATTGGCTCGTGAATGGGGAAATACAGCTGAGGTAACAAGAGGAAAATGTATGGTAATTGTTGGTGCAGCAATCTGTCACTGGTTCCATAACAATCTTATGTATCGTTCATCCATCATGACGCAAATGCTAACCGGATGTAATGGCGTAAATGGTGGTGGTATGAATCACTATGTTGGACAAGAGAAACTTGCACCAATGGAATCTTGGTCAACTATAATGGCAGCTAAAGATTGGCAAAGTGCAAACCGATTACAGCAAGGTCCGATTTGGCATTACATTAACTCTGATCAGTGGAGATATGATGGCAATCAAGCTGAGTACAATAACATTCCGTCAGGCAGTAAATATGGGAATATGCACTCTGCCGATTTTGCAGCGATGGCTGTGAGAAATGGATGGATGCCTTTTTATCCACAATACAACAAGAGTAATTTTGATATTACTAAAGATGCGATAGCAGCGGGTGCGTCAAGTGATGAAGATATTAAGAAGTACTTGGTAGAAAAATTAAAAAATAAGGAGATCAAGTATTCTATTTCTGATCCGGACGATGAAATTAATTTCCCTAGAAATTGGTTTATATGGAGAGGAAATGCATTAATGTCAAGTGCAAAAGGTCATGAGTATATGCTCGACCACTACTTAGGAACACATAACAACAAGATTGCTGATGAAGTGGCTAAAGATCATGTTTCTGAGTTACTTTGGAGAGAGGCGCCAAAAGGGAAAATGGATCTAGTAGTAGACATTAACTTCCGAATGGATACTACAGCTCTCTATTCAGACATTGTTTTGCCAACTGCATCATGGTATGAAAAAGCTGATATCAATAGTACGGATATGCACTCCTTCATACATCCTTTATCTGCAGCAGTGCCTCCTGTTTGGGAGTCAAAAACAGATTGGCAAATATTCCAGATCATTGCACAAACCGTAAGCGAAATGGCAAAATCATATTTGCCAAATCCTTTAAAAGATGTTGTGAATGTGCCGCTTTCTCACGACAGTGCAGATGAAATTACACAGCCACACATTAAAGATTGGTATAAAGGAGAGTGTGAGCCTATTCCTGGAAAAACAATGCATAAAATTGTTGTAGTTGAAAGAGACTATACTCAGATCTATAACAAGTTCATTTCATTGGGTAAAAACATTGAATCAAACCCTATTGGGGCGCATGGAGTAAGTTTCATGGCTGATGATGTTTACAAAGAAATGCTAGAAGACAAGAGACATGTTCAAAAAGTAAACGGACAAGAATATCCATCTGTAAAAGAAGATGTTGAAGCTGTAAATGCTGTATTAAGACTATCTTCTCTAACAAACGGTAAGCTGACTGTAAGAGCTTATAAAAACATGGAGAAAAAGATTGGTGTGCCGTTATTACAACATGGGCAAGGTTATGAAGCTGTTAAAATTGATTATAAAGATCTTCAGGCACAACCAAGAAGATACAACAACTCTCCTCTATGGTCAGGCTTAATGGACAATGGCAGAGCTTACGCTGCTTACACATACAATGTTGATTGTCTTGTTCCTTGGAGAACATTAACCGGTCGCCAAAGTTTTTATTTAGATCATGATGGATACATTGCTTTTGGTGAACATCTTCCGACATACAAACCTTCTCCAACACCTCAGGCATATGGTGATTTGAGAAAAACGGTGAATGATGGAAAAGCAAAAATGTTAAATGTCTTAACTCCACATGGAAAATGGCATATCCACTCAACTTATGGTGACACCCTTCGTATGCTAACATTATCAAGAGGTATGGAGCCTTGTTGGATGAGCGAAGAAGATGCTGCTGAGTTAGGAATTGAAGATAACGATTGGGTAGAAGTATATAATGACCATGGTGTATACTGTACCAGAGCTTGTGTGAGTGCACGGATTCCTAAAGGAGTTTGTATTGTTTACCACTCTCCTGAAAGAACTTATTCTGTTCCTAAATCTCAAGTGAGAGGAAGAAAAAGAGCAGGTGGACACAACAGCTTTACCCGTGTTCACTTAAAACCGAGCTTGATGGTTGGTGGTTATGGACAATTCTCCTATCACTTCAATTATTGGGGACCAGTGGGTGTGAATCGTGACACACATGTATTAGTAAGAAAAATGGATCGTATCGAATTTTAATCTAAAAAACATAAAATTATGGACATTAGAGCACAAGTAGCAATGGTTTTTCACCTCGATAAATGTATCGGGTGCCATACCTGTTCAATCGCATGTAAGAATATCTGGACTGACAGAAAAGGAGCTGAATATATGTGGTGGAATAATGTTGAAACCAAACCAGGTACTGGTTATCCTACTAAATGGGAAAATCAGGATATTTATAAAGGAGGATGGGTTAAGGATGGAAACTCTATCTCTCTAAAAGGTACAGGCAAATTTAAAGGATTGAAAAATATTTTTCATAATCCGCATATGCCTGTATTAGATGATTATTATGAACCTTGGACCTATAAATATCAAGACTTATTCACGGCTCCTGAAGGAGATGATCAGCCAACAGCAAGACCTGTTTCGTTAGTAACAGGCGAGCATGTAGATGTGAAGTCTGGTCCAAATTGGGACGATGACATGGGTGGATCAAAAGATTACGCCAGACAAGATGTAAACTTTAAAGATCTTACAAAAGCGGAACAGGAAGCAATGTTTCAGTTGGAAAGAATGACATTCCACTATTTACCAAGAATTTGTAATCACTGTCTAAATCCGGCATGTGTTGCATCTTGCCCTTCAGGAGCACTTTACAAAAGAGGAGAAGACGGAGTTGTATTAATCAATCAAGAAAGATGTAGAGCTTGGAGAATGTGTGTTACAGCATGTCCTTACAAAAAAAGTTATTACAATTGGAACACTGGAAAATCTGAAAAATGTGTGTTATGCTATCCTCGACTTGAATCAGGTCAAGCACCAGCCTGCTTTCACTCATGTGTAGGTCGTATCAGATATCTAGGCGTATTGTTGTATGATGCAGACAAGATCCAAGCAGTAGCTTCTTGCAATGAAGATGAATTAGTGGATCGCCAATTGGATATTTATGTAAATCCTTTTGATCCTGAAGTAATTTACAATGCCAAGAAAAATGGTATTGCAGATTCAACCATCACTGCAGCACAAAAATCACCGGTTTATAAATTCGTAAAAGAATGGAAGCTTGCACTTCCACTTCATCCTGAGTTTAGAACACTGCCAAACTTATTCTATGTTCCGGCATTATTGCCAGGTATGGCAAGTGTAGCTGATGGTGTGTATAATACCACTAGTAAATCGCTTTGGGGAGGAATAGAGAGTAACAGATTACCGATGAAATACTTAGCATCATTATTCTCAGCTGGAAATGTAAATAAAGTGTCTGATGTTCTAAAACGACTGATGGCTGTTCGACTACACAGACGTGGAGTTACAGTTGGTGATCTTAAAAAAGAAGAAATATCAGAGGCAATGAATGAAGTATCCATGAATGCCGATACTGCCGATGCTATTTTCCGTCTAACAACATTAGCGACTTTTGATGAAAGATTTGTAATCCCTCCTGCACATAGAGAGGAATCAATCGAAATGTTAGAAAACACAGCCGACTTTAAAGGAAGTACAGGATTTGGATTTAAAGAAAGACCAGCTAGAGGATTATAATATGAAAGATCTAAAACATTACCAACAACTCTCTGAGTTATTCAAGTATCCCGATAGCGGATTTCTTGAAAAGATGGATCGTTGCGAACAATTGATGAAAGAACATTATAGCAATGCAGCTTCTGAGTTTTCTGTTTTTTCAAGCTATATGAAAAATGCTACAATTGATGAAAGGGAAGAGATTTATACAAAAACATTTGATGTTCAACCCATCTGTTATTTAGACCTTGGCTATGTGATCTTCGGAGAAGATTATAAAAGAGGAGCCTTCTTATTGCATATGCAAACAGAACAAAAGAAACTAAACAACGATTGTGGCTCGGATCTCCCAGACAATATAGCAAATGTTTTTACACTTATCTCGAAAAGCAATGATACTGATTTTATCAGCGAGTTGGTTTCAGACATCATTATTCCTGCTGTAAAAAAAATAATTGCTGAATTTGAAAGCGCAAGAATAGAATTAAAGCTTCAAGTTCTTAAAAAATTACACAAAGCTGTTATTCAAGAAAATCTGAATCAAGGAAATGTATACAAGAATTGCTTTAACGCTATTTTATTGATCTTACAATCAGATTTTCCTGAACAAAAAAAATCTGAGGATCAAGAGAGAAATGCAGTTTTAGAAAGTGACCATCATCATTCGTTCTTTAAAAAGAGTACAATTAACTAGAGTAAATATCAACTAAAAAACTATAGCCATGATAAACTATTTATTATTCGTAGCCCTGCCATACGCCTCATTAGCAGTATTTCTGATCGGCTCTATCTATCGTTACAAAATGAAAGGCTTCCAGGTTTCTTCACTATCATCACAATTTTTAGAGGGAAGAACCTTATTTTGGGGGAGTCAACCTTTTCACTGGGGAATGTTTTTCCTCTTTTTTGGCCACTTGATCGCCTTCCTTTTCCCAAGTACAGTCATTGCCTGGAACGGACAACCTGTAAGATTATTAATTCTGGAAACATCAGGATTTGCGTTCGGACTTTCAGCATTAACAGGTCTTTTCGTATTAATCTTTAGAAGAATGACCAATAAAAGAGTAAAAATTGTTACCAATAGAATGGATGTAGTCGTTTACATTGTACTATTGACACAAATAATTAGCGGTTTATGGGTTGCTTATTTCAACCGATGGGGTTCATCCTGGTTTGCAGCGTACCTAACTCCATACTTACGCTCCATTTTTGTATTTGATCCACAAATAGAAGCAATTTCAACTGTTAATTCTTTATCAATAAAACTACACGTTGTATCAGCATTTACGATTATTGGAATTATTCCATTTACACGTTTTGTTCACTTTTTGGTATATCCAATTGACTATTTATGGAGAAGCTACCAACAAGTTGTTTGGAATTGGGATCGTAAAAGAATCAGAACATCAAGAAATCACAGAGAGGGTGTTAAATCCACCAATAATTAGGTTTAGAAGGAAACGAGGTTACCTCTGTTGATTAAACTCCCCAACATGTTTAGAGAGAACATTGGGGAGTTTTAAATTTATAAAAAAGAATAATCGCTCTAGGTCATAGAATAAAATAATTATCAATACTAAAAAGCCTTGAATTGACAATATGAAATGCCCATGAGAGGTATAATTTAAGTTGAAAATAGCAGTAAAATGAAACTGTTTTATTAACGTTCTTTTTTTACTTATGTAACTCTAAAACACAGGCTTTCATCCGAAATGTTCAATTCCAGAAGGACTAAGACAGATAAAGCCACTTCTTTACAGAGTGGCTTTTTTATTATCTTTGTGGTATGAATTCCGGTGATAAAAAATCACGTCCTCTTTTCATTTTTTATGTACTCGTTGCATATGTATTTCTGCAGTTCAGCTGGTGGACCTATTCCATGTTCCAACTGAATAATGAGATCTCTACTCTTAAAACGGAATTAAATTTATTAAAAGGTGAATCAGCCGAAGATGTCATTCTAAAAGGAAATGAGATCAACGACCGTTTACATAAGCGCTGGATTATGATCTCCAGTGAAGGGGCTTTTTTTATAGGGCTACTGCTTTTAGGCATCTATCAGATCAGAAAAACATTCAAGAAAGAAAGTGAATTGGCGCACCAGCAAAAAAACTTTTTGCTATCTGTTACTCATGAATTGAAATCACCCATTGCATCTGCCAAGCTACAGCTCCAAACATTGGAAAAACGTGAGCTATCTAGAGAAAAACAACTAGAGATCATCCAAAACGCCATTGCCGATACCGAACGTTTAAACACCTTAGTTGAAAATATTCTTTTAGCAGCCCGTATTGACAATAGTGTATATTCGATCAACAAAGAAGAATGCGACCTGTCTACATTAACACAAGATATTCTTCTTCGATCTATTCATTCTTCCGATCACAAACAAAGAATCACTTTTAAAATTGACTCCGGGATCAAACTAAAGATCGATAAGAACAGCTACCCCTCTATCTTACTTAATTTAGTAGAGAATGCTATCAAATACGCTCCTGCCGATTCAGAGATTGTTGTATCGCTGAAACAAAACGGACAAAAAATTATTTTATCGGTGATCGACCAAGGGAACGGCATTCCTGAGCAAGAGAAAGAAAATATATTTCAAAAATTTTACCGGATCGGAAGCGAAGAAACACGAAAAACAAAAGGAACCGGACTGGGACTATACATTGTCAATTATTTAGTAACACTTCATAATGGAACGATTGCAGTAAAAAACAATACTCCAAAAGGAAGTATATTTGAAGTCACATTTTATATTTAAAATTATGTCGAAGAAAGTAGCATTGATCATACTTGATGGCTGGGGATTAGGCGATGGATCTAAATCCGATGCAATTGCCCAAGCAAATACCCCATTTATGGATAGTTTATTTAAAAATTATCCTCACTCTACATTGCATACTTCTGGGCAAAAAGTAGGATTACCTGATGGACAAATGGGAAACAGTGAAGTTGGACATTTAAATATTGGAGCCGGTAGAATTGTTTATCAAGATCTAGAACTGATCAATAAAGCGATCAGAGAAAAAACGATTGACAAAAACCCAACACTTGTTGAGGCTTTTGATTACGCCAAGAAAAATAATAAAGCTGTTCATTTATTAGGATTAGTATCAGAAGGAGGGGTTCACTCTTCACAGGAACACTTGCATTATTTATGTGATATGGCAAAAAATAATGGTTTAGAAAAAGTATTTATACATGCATTCACGGATGGCAGAGACACTGATCCGAAAAGCGGATTGGGCTATATGACCAATTTGGAAAGCCATTTAAAAAAATCGACAGGAAAAATTGCAAGTGTTATCGGAAGATATTATGCCATGGAGAGAGACAAGAGATGGGAAAGAGTAAAACTTGCTTATGATCTATTGGTGAAGGGTGAAGGGAAAAAAACCAATAATATACTAAAGGCTATTGAAGAATCTTACGCAGATAATATTACGGATGAATTTATTAAACCAATAGTAAGTTGCAACGACAAAGGAGAACCTATTGCCACCATACAAAAAGAAGATGTGGTGATTTGCTTTAATTTCAGAACAGACAGATGTAG
>JAEUTU010000086.1 GCA_016786925.1 Bacteroidia bacterium | reverse complement strand
TGCCGACACAGAGTAATCATTCAAGAGGTAGAGTTACAGATGGCGCAACAACATGGGGCGTTTTTACCACACCAACTCCCAATGCTTCGAATGTAAATGCGAAACAAAATTATGCCACAAAGCCGGCAATGAGTGTTAATGCCGGTTTTTATTCGGGTACTCAAACGGTGACAATTTCTTCTCCGGATGCAGGGGTTTCTATTTACTATACTTTGGATGGCTCCACTCCTACAACTTCTTCAACTTTATATTCCGGTCCGGTTTCTATTTCATCTACAAAGGTTTTAAGAGCAAGGGCTTTTAGTTCAAATACGAATATTCCCCCAAGCTTTGTGAATAGTAATACCTATTTTATTAATGCAACACATACAACCAATGTTGTATCCGTATTTGGTGACCAAATAGAAACTTTATTAAATGGATCTCAAATTTTTCCTCAAACAGGATTAGAATATTTTGATGCCTCACAAGTTTTAAAAGCGGAAACAGAAGGTGAGGCGAATGAACATGGTAATGATTCTTGGGCTTATAATCAAAGAGGCTTTGACTATGTGTCTAAAGATGAAATGGGCTATAATCATGCTGTTAATCATCAGGTTTTTATTAATAAAACAAGAGATTCCTTTGAGCGTTTGATCTTTAAAGCTGCCGCGAATGATAATTTTCCTGAAGGAACTCCCGGCTTGCCTGCACACATTCGTGATTCTTATGCACATACATTATCTCAACGCGCAAAATTAAATATAGATGAGCGAACCTGGGCACCTGCAGTATTATATGTAAATGGTCAGTATTGGGGCGTTTATGATGTAAGGGAGAAAGTAGATGATTCCGATTTTATAAGTTATTATTATGACCAGGATGAACCTAATATTCAGTTCTTGAAAACATGGGGTGCTACCTGGAGTGAATATGGTGGAGCACAAGCTCAAACCGATTGGAACACCTTGCGTGCTTTTATCACCGGGAATAGTATGGCAACTCAGTCCAACTATGATTATGTAGATAGTTTGTTCAATGTAAAAAGTTTTGTCGACTATTTTGTGTTTAATTCATGGCTGGTAACTTCCGATTGGCTCGATTGGAACACAGCTTGGTGGAGAGGTTTAGATCCCAATGGAGATAAAAAGAAGTGGCGATACACCCTTTGGGATATGGATGCTATTCTGGGGCATTATATTAATTATACCGGAGTACCTGATCCATCACCGAATGCAGATCCTTGTAATGTAGAAGGATTGCCTGATCCGGGTGGACAAGGGCATACACAAATATTAAATGCTTTAATGGCGAACCCTGGGTTCAAACAATACTATCAGGCAAGATATGTGGATCTAATGAACACCTCTTTGAATTGCAACTTTGCATTACCATTGTTAGACAGTATGATCGCAGTTATACAGCCTGAGATGACTGCACATTGTGCAAAATGGGGCGGAAGTTTTTCTACCTGGCAGGCAAATGCAGCAGCATTCAGACAGGATATTCAAGACCGTTGTAATTCAATGACGCAAGGCATGATCGATTGTTACACATTAACCGGTCCTTTTGCGATCACCGTAGATGTGCAACCTGCCGGTTCAGGAATTGCAAAAGTGAATAGCATTACTCCCAGCTCCTACATTTTTAATGCAAGCTATTTTGGTGGCATGAATACTATTTTCAGAGCAACGGCTAATCCCGGCTGGACATTCGATCATTGGGAATTTCAAAACCATACTCCAACACCATCTACAATTAATGACTCTGTTGCTGTTGATCTTAATCAAACAGATAATATTATTGCTGTGTTCAGAAAGCCCGAGGATCCACCGGGTGGAGAAGAGGTTGGCATTCCAACAGCTTTTTCTCCAAATGATGATGGGGTGAACGATGTTCTTTATGTATTAGGTAGTATTGATCAGATCGATTTTACCATTTACAATCGCTGGGGGCAAATTGTATTTAGAACTACTGATCGTTCAAAAGGATGGGATGGAACATTCAACGGACAAAAAGTAAATCCGGGTGTGTTTGCTTACCGTGTGTCAGGCGTATTGCCCAATGGTGATTTTGTAGAAAGAAAAGGGAATATAACATTGGTAAGATAAGGTGTGTGTATGAAAAAAATTGTCTATCAAATTGTTTGTTCATTTTTTGTTCTGATCCTATCGGGGCAAGTATTTGCACAAGATGTTCATTTTTCTCAATTCAGAGAAACACCTCAACTATTAAATCCTGGTGCCACTGGTGTCTATAACGGCTATATGCGTGGTATCGTTAATTATAAGAACCAATGGGCTGCCATGGGAAATGCATTTAACACAATAGCAGCTTCTTTCGATATCCCTTTGTTTGATTATAATGAGCGGAAAGCACATTTAGGATTAGGCTTGAATTTTTTTAATGATAAGGCTGGCGATAGTAAAATGGGATTGACGCAGACAAATTTGTGTGTAGCCGGTATTATCCCTGTTGCTGAAGCTAGTAAACTTTCATTAGGAGTATCGTTGGGCGGGGCTCAACAAACGGCAAATTTAAATTCTGTTGTATGGGGTTCGCAATACAACGGTCAGGGCTTTGATCCAAACATCAGTTCCGGTGAGACACAAGGCAATGCTGCTTTTTTTTATTTTGATTTGGGGGCAGGTTTGTACTACGAGTATAGCAATACAAAGATCAATTTTTCACGAGATGATGAAAAGCGTTTTGCCATAGGTGTTGCGTATTTCCACCTTAATCAGCCAACACAGAAATACATCAGTGTATCTGAAAAATTGTATGGAAAATTGGTTGTGAATGTGAATGGACATTTCGATAAAGCAGGGACGAAGTTGTCGTTTCAGCCATCAGCCATCTATTTTATGCAAGGCCCTAATATGGAAGTAACGGCAGGATGTTCTGTTCGCTATCGTTTAAAAAACGGAACCAAGATCACCGGTTTTTATTCAGAGTCAGGCATTGCCATTGGACTTCACTACCGCTTGATGGATGCGATTATTCCTCAAGTATATTATCAGGTGAAAGATTTTTCAATTGGTGTATCTTATGATATTAATATTTCCAGCTATCGGAAAGCAAGTAAATTGAATGGGGGAGCAGAGATCTCTTTGAAATACCATATCCTCAAAGGCGCTTTATTCAAACGGAAGAATATGTTATAAATAAAAAAACTCATGCATAAGCATGAGTTTTTTTATTTATGATCAATTGTGATTATGCGAACTTCTTTTCGAATGCTTGCATTACTTCAACCAATGCTTTTACACTTTCTAATGGCAATGCATTGTATAAAGAGGCACGGTATCCTCCTACATCTCTATGTCCACGCAATCCGCTAAGATCAGCCTCTTTCCACATTTTGTCAAATTCCGGCTCTAGCTCCGGTTTATGCATGATAAAGGTTACATTCATATTCGAACGATCTTCTACAGCTGTTGTACCAACAAACATGCTGTTTCTGTCGATCTCTTTGTAAAGAGTATCTGCCTTCTCCTGATTGATCTTTTCGATCCAACTTACTCCTCCATTATCTTTTAACCACTTCATGGTTAACATGCTTACATAGATCGGGAATACAGGAGGTGTGTTGTACATACTGTCACCTTTGATGTGTACTTGATAATCCAGCATAGATAACATTTTTCGTCCGGTTTTTCCTAATACTCTTTCATCAACAGCAACCATTGTAGCACCAGCAGGGCCCATGTTTTTTTGAGCACCTGCATAGATAAGGGCAAAATCATTTCCATTTACTTGTCGGCTAAAAATATCGCTACTCATGTCGCAAACCAATGGGACAGACGTTTTTGGGAATGACTTCATTTGCGTACCATAGATCGTATTATTAGAAGTGATATGCAAATAATCTAAATTACTTGGGATTTCGTATCCTTTTGGAATGTAGTTGAATTTTTTGTCTTCACTGGAAGCGATCACTTGTGTATTGCCGATCATTTTTGCTTCTTTGATCGCTTTACTAGCCCAAACACCGGTGTTTACGTATCCCGCAGTACCTTCTGTTCTTAAAAGGTTATATGGAACCATTGCAAATTGCAAGCTAGCACCACCGCCTAAAAATAGAACTTTGTAATTGTCATTTAAACCCAATAATTCTTTTACTAATGCACGAGATTCATCCATCACTTTTTCGTAGTTTTTACTACGATGAGAGATCTCTAAAAGAGAAAGATTAAGATTATCAAAATTGATACAAGCTTCAGCAGCTTGCTTTAATACTTCAGCGGGTAAGATACCTGGACCTGCACTGAAATTGTGAACTTTTTTTGTTGTGGTTAACATAGTTATGATGAATTTTTAATGTCTTGTGGTATGATGTATAAATACGCAACGAAATTAGGAAATATTTGAATGAAACATGGGATAGATGATGGAATTATTTATTTCTTTTTCTTTTTTGGACGTTTCATGAATGTGTCGCTTTGGGGTTTTGCCCCACCACCATCCGGGTTATTATATAATTTGTCTTTATTGTCTTTATTGTTTTTGGGAGCTACATTGGGTGTAAACACCCATTTGCCTTTCTTTAATTTTAAGCCATCATATTCAAAATCGGAAGTGCAATAGTATTGATATTGACCTTCTAATTGTGCTTCGATCGGACCTAAACGGTCGTATACGATCATGTTCAGATCTTCGTCATATTTTAATGCGAATACGCAGTTGATCGCATACTCGAAAACAATACGTTTTGGATATTTCTTAGGCAAGCTAAAAACATCCATGCCAAAACGTGGATTGCCATTCCCATCAAAGCTAAGTACATCTATGATCTTCTTTTGAGAGGTCTTATCATTCATATCCCTTCCTAACAAGGTGTAATACGTCTTTTTCTTTTGTTTCACAGGAATGATCTTGTAATAAAGCATCCCATACCATTTTTTATTATCACTGATCGTATTCTCCGGATTTTTGATCTCGCCAGATTTATCAATTAAGGGGAAAAGCAAAATACTTTCTGTCTTTTTCTTGCTTGAAGTGTATTTTTCCTGAATGAATCCGTAATAAAGGTGGGTACCATCTGATTTTTCAATATTCCAGTTAATGATCCTGAATTTGCCATCAGGCGATGCTAGTATACCGATGTCTTTTTTTAATGAATCGAATGAATACTCAAAAGATTGAGGTTGGTTGAGCGTTTCTTCAAAGACTGCAAGCAGTTCCGTATTTAACTTTTGCTTTTCATCATCATTCTTACTCTTGAATAGTTTTTTATTGATCTGAATGATCTTTGCTTGCTGAGCGTTAAAATAATCCAGTGTCGTATCTTTTTTGGCTAAAAGATCCGTGAACTGAAAAAATAGAAGAAGAAAGATGATCTTTCGCATATCTCAAAAGTACAGAATAATTAACGCAAAGAGAAGTGTTTTATTTTAAACACAAACGCCATTCAAATTTTGAATGGCGTTTGTTGAATCAGTTTTGAGCTTACACATGAAGTGTTGCTTTTTTAGCTAAAAGATCTTCTTTGCTTTCTCTCCAGTTTTCATCATCAACACAGCAGTCAACAGGACAAACAGCTGCACATTGAGGTTCGTCATGAAAACCAACACATTCTGTACATTTGTCAGATACGATATAGTAAATATCCATTGCAACAGGAGTTTGAGGAGCATCAGCATCAGCAGAAATCCCGCTTTTAGATGTAAACATTCCTTTTACGGATGTTCCATCCGCAAAACGCCATTCATTTCCACCTTCATATATTGCATTGTTAGGGCATTCCGGCTCACAAGCACCACAGTTAATGCACTCTTCTGTAATTTTAATTGCCATAAGTGTATAATAGTTTATAGTTTTGTAAAAAAAATCGATGCAAATATAATACATACTTCATTATAAAAAGTTTAGAAACAATATAAATTTCATGGAATTAGATCAGCGAGTGAGAGCATTTGTCGTATTAGGCAGTTTTTTGAAGCAGTTCAGAAAAGATGGTGTGAAGATGGATAACGATCCTTTGAACGTATTATTCTATGATGATATGGAAGCTTTGATCAGAGCTGTTAGGGTTCAAAATCCCTGGTTTACTGAATCGAATGTGAGAATGGCAATTGCTGCAATTGCAGATAGTTTGAAAGAAGAAACGTTGATCAATTGGTTAGCAGTTTATCGCGATCAATTAAAAAAGGAACATACGCCCAGATCAGTAGCCGTTATTATGGCAGGCAATATTCCTATGGTGGGTTTCAATGATTTTTTTTGTGTGTTGATGTCAGGGAATAAGTTTTTAGGGAAATTATCCAGCGATGATAAGTTGTTATTGCCATTTATCTCGAAAGTATTGATGGCCATTGAGCCAGAATTTGAGGGTCGGATAGCGTTTACCGAAGGTTTTATAAAACAAATGGATGCTGTCATTGCAACCGGAAGTAATAATTCGGCAAGGTACTTCGATTATTATTTCGGAAAATATCCACACATCATCAGAAAAAACAGAAACTCCGTAGCCGTTTTAACAGGTAATGAAACCAAGGAAGAGTTAGAGTTGTTAGCTGATGACATCTTTATGTACTTTGGTTTGGGTTGTAGGAATGTATCCAAACTCTTTGTGCCTAAAGGCTATTCCTTTAATTTGTTTTTCGATTCTATCTACAAGTATCAGCATTTGATAGAGGTTAATAAGTATGTAAACAATTATGAATACAACAGAACCGTTTATCTTATGAAGAATGATAAAGGGCTATTGGATAATAATTTTCTGCTTCTGAAAGAAGATCAAACATATTCATCGCCAATAGGTGTTTTGTATTATGAGTATTACGATGATCTCTTGTTGCTAAAAGAAAAAATAGACAAGGATGAAGAAATGATCCAATGTGTTGTTTCAAAGAGTGAATTATTCTCTAACGCGGTCTATTTTGGTCAGGCACAATGTCCTACTTTGTTTGATTATGCAGATGGAATAGATACCATGAAATTTCTGGGCAATTTGGTCTAATCTATTTTGTAGGAGCATGTTTTCGTCCGAATAGATGCTTTCGGCTACTTTCTTCTTTTTTCTTGTAAGCTCTGTTTCCTTTTTTGATGTGCTTTTTGTTTTCTCTGGCCATTTGTTCACTTGGCTTACGCTTCATGGTAAGGTATGGATTATAGGGGCTTTTGCTTTTGCATGCAGGGAGTGCAAGGCAAAAGAGAACAGACAAAATAATAAGGAAACGATATGGTTTGTGGTCCATCATATTAAACAAAGGTAATTTCAATCAGTGTTTTTGCTCGAAATGTTTTCTATTTTTGTTCACGGCTTTATTAACACATCTATAACGTGAAAAATAGCAAAGGATACATTTATGTCATTTTTTTATTCACTCTTGTGCTCATCTCTTGTGGCAGTGAAGTGGAGGAGGGGAGAGTAGAAAAAGTAACGTATTCGGAACACATAGCTCCTTTGATCTATAAACATTGTTCTAATTGTCACCGGCCCGGTGAAGCAGGCCCATTTCCTTTGTTAACATATCAGGATGTGTTGAGTAGAAAGCAGCTGATCAAAACAGTTACTAAATCCCGTTTTATGCCACCCTGGCCAGCTGATGCCAGCTACACACATTTCGTAGATGAGAAAGTGCTATCGCAAGAGGAAATCGATTTGATCGTGCGTTGGGTAGATGAAGGCTGTGTAATAGGAGACTCTCTGAATATTCCTTCTGTTCCTGATTTTCCATCAGGTTCGCAGTTAGGAAAGCCCGATCTTGTTATCAAGCTAAGAGATGTGTACAAGATCAAAGGCGATCTGAAAGATCGATTTTTATTGATGCGTGTTCCTTACGAGATCCCTAAAGACACATTTATAAGCGTTATTGAAGTGGTGCCTGACAACAAAAAATTAGTTCACCACGTAAATGCCCAATTACTCAGTTATGAATTTGATAAACGAAAGGATGTCATGAAAGGGGAGGTGGTGGTCGATATCAATGAATATCCGACCATTCTGGAAGCCTATAAAAAATTAGATCTTCCTAATGATGATGGAAGTTTTCCAATGATGACCACTTCGGTTACTAATTTCCTTCCAGGAGTAACACCACCAGTTTATCCCAATGGAATAGGAGGTTTCAAAATGAAACGAAAAGGTGCGCTCTTTTTAAAAGATATGCATTACGGTCCTTCTAGAATTGATACAAGTGATCAAACTGCCTTTAATGTGTTTTTTGCAAAGGAAGCACCTAAACGACCAACACGAGAATTTCAGATGGGAACATTTGGTGTTTCATCAATTGAGCCTGCTTTGGTCATTCCTCCAGATACCATTATGAAGTTTGTAACAAAATATACTGTACCTGCCGATATCTCAATTCTTACGATCAATCCTCACATGCATTTGTTGGGAAAGAGTTTCTGGGCATATGCTATTACGGTTCAAAAAGACACGATACCTCTTATTCGCATAAAAAAATGGGATTTTAGATGGCAATATTTTTATACGTTCGAAAAAATGGTAAAGATCCCTGCAGGCGCAACTATTATAGTGGAGGGCGTTTTTGATAATACTAGAAATAATCCGAATAATCCTTTCTCTCCACCACGTTTGGTTGCCGAACGGGAAGGGAGCATGCGAACAGAGGATGAAATGTTCCAATTCATTGTTACATATCTGCCTTATCAAAGTGGTGACGAGAACACCTCATTAAAGTGAGCAAAAACTAGATGTATTTATTGCAAGCTGTTCATTAACAGTGCTTTATAAGCTTTGCTTGTTTGCCTCAAAACTAATTTTATCTGATATTTAGTTTCACAATAGATTATTTTCCTGTTTTTCGGTTTTGTCTTCTGATTTATCGTTTTTATTGTAGCTTTTTGGCGATTAGTCGATAGTTATTCTTTCGTAATTAATTATTTCAATGCTTTTTCGTAAGAAATTGAAGAAACTTGCTTTTTTTATAAGCGTAAATTGGGATATTTTTGATATGTTTACCTATTAACCCAATACAGATAAAGGTATATGAAACAAAAGCTACTTCGAATTTGTTTACTATTTAGTTTTGCCCTATTAGTAAACTCAAACTCAATAGCACAATGTGATGCTCCTATTTCATCCATGTTTGCAACAAACGGGACGGTGAATACATCCGTTTTTGATGCTGCAAACAATCTATTTTATATAGGAGGTGATTTCACTGTTGTTAATCCATTCTATACACAAGGAGCTCTATTGAGCGGAACGACCGGTGAAGCAGATCGAACATTTCCTGTTGTGTCGGGTGGTAATGTACTAGCCTCTGTTTCTGACGGATCAGGCGGATTTTATATTGCAGGTGCCTTTACATCTGTTGGTGGATTAACAAGAAATCGTTTAGCTCATATTAATTCATTAGGTCAAGTAACCTCTTGGGATCCCAATGCTGATAATTCTGTAAATGCAATAACTGTAAGCGGTTCCACAATTTATATTGGCGGTTCTTTTACAAACGTTGGGGGACAAGTAAGAAACTATATTGCTGCGATTGATGCTACTACAGGTTTGGCTACTTCTTGGGATCCGAATGCAAATAATTCTATCAATGCTATTATTGTTAATGGCTCTTCCGTGTTTGTTGGTGGTACATTTACTACTATTGGTGGACAAACCCGAAATAATATTGCTGCTTTAGATCTTACAACCGGAAGTGCAACTGCATGGAATCCGAATGCCGATTTTTTGGTTAGTGCCCTTGCTTTAAATGGGTCAACCATTTATGCCGGTGGTACTTTTACTAACATTGGCGGTCAGGCTAGAGCAAGAATAGCGGCATTAGATGTTACTACCGGACTTGCTACTCCATGGAATCCTGCTTCAAGTGCACAGGTGAATTGTATTGCTATCAGCGGCTCAACAGTATATGCCGGTGGGGCTTTTACAACTATTGGAGGTCAAGCAAGAAATAGAATAGCCGCTTTAGACATTACAACAGGAACTGCTAACTCCTGGAATCCGAATGCTTCAGCAACAGTAAGAAGTATTGTTGTGAATGGGACAAACGTTTACCTCGGAGGTGATTTTTTAACCGTTGGCGGACAAACAAGAAACAGGATAGCAGAAATTGATGCTGCCGGACTTGCAACATCCTGGAATCCGGATGCCAACAGTACTGTGTTTACATTGACAAAAGATGGGACAGATGTGTATGCCGGTGGTGCTTTTGCTTATATCGGAGGGAAGGCAAGAAATCGAATTGCTGCTTTAGATGCTTCTACAGGTATAGCAACCTCTTGGAATCCTGATATCAATAACTCGGTTTATGCATTAGCTCTTAATGGAACAACACTCTATGTTGGTGGTCTGTTTACAACAGTTGGCGGAACAACAAGAAACCGTATTGCAGCCATTAGTACTTCAACGGGTGTAGCTACCTCTTGGGATCCAAATGCCAGTGCAAGTGTAAATGCTCTTGCAATTAGTGGTAGTTTGGTATATGCCGGTGGAACATTTGCAACAATAGGTGGACAATCAAGGACACGTTTGGCGGCTATAGATGCCTCTACAGGTTTAGCAACAGCATGGAATCCCGGTGCAGCCAATACCGTAAAAGCAATTGCAATAAGTGGAAACTCTGTTTTTATTGGCGGTCTGTTTACAACAGCTGGTGGGCAAGCACGGAATCGATTAGCAGAAATTGATGCCACTACAGGTACTGCTACTGCATGGAATCCTGCTCCAAGTGCAGTCGTTAATACATTATTAGTTGATGCAGGAACCGTTTATGTTGGTGGGGCATTCAACAACATTGGTGGACAAGCCCGTCCCCGCCTAGCTGCGATCAATGCAACAACCGGGCTAGCCACTTCCTGGAATCCAAGTCCGAATAACTTGGTTTACGCTTTAGGTTTAAATGGATCCACGCTATATGTTGCTGGTTCATTTACAACTATTGGCGGGCAATCAAGAAACAGGGTAGCAGGAATTGATATAGGAACAGGTTTAGCAACTTCCTGGAATCCGAATGTAGGGGATAACCAAATTTATACATTGACTGTTGGGACACCTAGTATCTACATCGGAGGCGATTTTACGAATGTAGGTTCTAATACATCTTATAGAAACTCTACAGCGTTCAGTTTTGGCGGTATAACAATCTCCTCGCATCCTTCCAATGCTTCAGTTTGTGCTGGATCCAATACAAGTTTTTCAATTACAGCATCGGGTGGTACATCTTACCAATGGGAAGTAAGTACCGATAATGGCGTAACATGGAATAATGCAAGCGGTGGGATATATAGTAATTCCAATACAACGACTTTGAATTTAACTAATGTAACAGTTGGATACAATTCATATCAATTCAGATGTATTGTGATCGGTGGATCTTGTTCATCAGGAACACCTTCTGCTGCAGGGGTATTGACTGTAAATACAACACCTTCTATAACAGGCACAACAGGTGCAAGTAGATGTGATGCCGGAACATTGAACTTGTTGGCGACTTCAAGTGGTGGAACAATTAATTGGTACGATGCTCCAACCGGTGGAAACTTAGTTGGAACTGGTACTTCATTTACAACACCATCGATCAGTTCTACTACCACATACTATGTTGATGCAACAAGTGGAACCTGTACATCTTCTCCTCGTATAGCTGTTGTTGCCACAGTTAACACTACTCCTTCCATAACAGGAACTACAGATGCAAGCATTTGTGATGCAGGAACCGTTACTTTAGGAGCAACAGCAAGTGCCGGAACGATTAACTGGTATGATGCATCTGTTGCAGGAAGTTTAGTTGGTTCAGGAACCTCTTTTACAACACCAAGTATTGGTACAACAACAACTTATTATGTAGAAGTGGCCGATAACGGTTGTACTTCTTCTCCAAGATTGGCTGTTGTTGCAACTGTTAATTCTACTCCTTCAATCACAGGAACCACACCTGCAAATCGATGCGGTACAGGTACATTAACTTTGTCAGCAACTGCTAGTGGAGGAACGATCAATTGGTATAATGCTTCAACAGGTGGTACCTTGTTAGGAACAGGAGCATCTTATACAACTCCAAGTATCAGTGCCACTACTACCTATTATGTAGAGGCAGTTGATAATGGTTGTTCATCAAGTCCAAGAGTTTCAATAACTGCTACAGTAACTCCTTTGCCTCCTCGACCAACAAATACAACGCCTGCAGCGAATCTTACAATTTGTGCAGGAACTTCAACTGTTATATCTGTTTCCAGTGTTGGGACTATAGGTTGGTATAGCGCTGCAACCGGAGGGACTTATTTGGGTGGAGGAACTCCTTTTACAACTCCAGTGTTATTATCTACTACCACTTTTTATGCTCAAGATAGTACTTGTGGAGCTTCTGCTCTAAGGAGAGGAATTACCGTTAGTACAAATGATATCATTGCACCTGTATTTACTACCGTTTCAAATATAACTCAGACAGCGGATCCAGGACAATGTTCTGCTGTTGTTACCTACGCAGCCCCTGCAGCCACCGATAATTGTTCTGGGGTGACCATTGCAAGCAATTTTTCCTCTGGAGATATTTTTTCTGTAGGAACAACTACTGTTTACGATACAGCTCGAGACGCTTCCGGAAACACAACCATTCGTTCGTTTACTGTTACGGTAACGGATAATGAATTGCCAACTATTACTTGTCCAGCTGATCTATTTCTAAGTTTATCGCCCGGAACATGTTCTATCGATAATTTAGCACTAACATCACCTTTGGTTTCTGATAATTGTGGTGTATTGTCAATTGTCAATAATGCACCAACTTCTTTCCTTGTAGGTTCAACAACTGTTAAGTGGTATGTCACCGATAATAGTGGTAATGTAGATAGCTGTTCTCAAATTGTTAATGTGTCAGGGGTTCCATCAGCTCCGCCTGCACCTTCCGATATTACTCCGATCGCTAATCTTACTATTTGTAGTGGTAATTCAACTATGCTATCTGTTTCAGGAATGGGTACAATATCCTGGTATGATGCGCCTACCGGTGGAAATTATTTAGCTTCGGGTACAAATTATACAACTGCATCTTTATCTTCTACAACTACTTTTTATGCACAGGACAGCAGCTGCTTAGCCAGTCCGAGAACAGCAATAACTGTTACTGTAAATCCAACACCTTCTGTATTGTCATCTACGCCAGCAAGCCGATGTGATGCAGGAACTGTTACTGTATCTGCTTCAGCAAGTGCAGGAACAATCAATTGGTATGATGCTATTACAGGTGGTAATCTTGTCGGAACTGGTACTTCTTTCACTACGCCAGTTATTAGTTCAACAACAACCTACTTTGTTGAAGCAGATGATAATGGTTGTATTTCAAGTCCTAGAACTTCTGTAGTCGCGACAGTAAATACTACACCTTCTATTTTGTCGGTTACACCAGCCAGTAGATGCGATGCAGGGACTGTTGTTTTAAGTGCTTCTTCAAGCGCAGGGACAATAAATTGGTATGATGCATCAACTGCAGGAAATTTGGTTGGCACTGGAGTATCTTTTACGACTCCTAGCATCAGTTCTTCAACTACTTATTATGTAGAAGCAACATCTAATGGATGTACAACTTCAGTTAGAACAGATGTAACGGCAGTTGTAAATACAACGCCTTCTGTATTGTCATCCACACCTGCTAGCAGATGCGATGCAGGAACAGTTACTTTAAATGCAACGGTTAGCTCCGGAGTTTTAAATTGGTACGATGCAGCTACTGCAGGCAATTTAGTTGGTACTGGTACATCGTTTACAACACCTTCTGTCGCATCAACAACAACTTATTATGTTGAAGCGATTGAGAATGGATGTGCTTCTTCACCAAGAGTAGCGGTTATTGCTACCGTAAATACAACGCCAAGTATTACATCCACCACTCCTGATACTAGATGTGATGCAGGAATACTTGCTTTGGGAGCTGTTGCCAGTGCAGGAACAATTAATTGGTATGATGCTGCCAGTACCGGTAATTTAGTTGGAACAGGTACAACATTTACTACACCTGTGCTGTCAGCCAACACAACCTATTATGTGGAGGTAACATCAAATGGTTGTACTTCTAGTCCAAGGATCCCTGTTTTAGCTACAGTTAATGTCACTCCAAGTGTTTTATCAACCAGTCCAGGAACAAGATGTGATGCAGGCAGTGTTTCTCTAGGTGCTACTTCAAGTGCAGGTAATGTTAATTGGTATGATGCTATTACCGGAGGCAATTTGGTCGGAACAGGTACTACATACACTACACCTAGTATTAGTGTTACAACCACTTATTATGTTGAAGCAATTGCTAATGGTTGTGCTTCCAGTCCAAGAATTCCTGTTATTGCAACAATAAATACAACACCTTCATTTACATCAACTAATCCGGCTTCGAGATGCGATGCAGGAACAGTTGTTCTTGGCGCTTCTTCTACATCAGGTACAATTACATGGTACGATGCACCTGTTGCAGGAAATGTATTGGCTACAGGAACATCTTATACAACACCTTCTATTACAGCAACAACTACTTATTATGTAGAGGTGTCTGAAAATGGTTGTACTTCTTCACCAAGAGTAGCGATTGTAGCAACTGTTAATACGACTCCGAGTATTGTATCGACTACTCCTTCCAGTAGATGTGACAGCGGGGTGCTTACATTAGGAGCGGTTGCAAGTGCCGGTACGATCAATTGGTATGATGCTGCTACTGCGGGTAATTTACTTGCAACTGGTACATCCTATACAACCCCTGTTTTGTCATCGACTACCACCTATTATTTAGAAGCGGTATCCAATGGATGCGCTTCTTCTCCGCTAGTGTCAATCGTTGCCACTGTAAACACAACTCCAACTATTTTGTCAACAACTCCTGCAAGCAGATGTGATGCAGGTTCATTAAGTTTAGCAGCAACTGCCAGCGCTGGAACTATTAGCTGGTTTGATGCAATAACAGGAGGCAATTTAGTCGGAACAGGTATGACGTATATAACACCAAGCTTATCTTCGTCAACTACGTATTATGTAGAAGTAAGCAATAATGGATGTGTATCAAGTGCAAGACAACCATTGGCTGCTTCTGTAACAATAATTGATAATACGGTAAGTTTGGCTTCCACAACAGTTAGCGCTCATCAGAATTTTGCTTCTTATCAGTGGTTGGATTGCAATAACTCATTTGCTCCTATTGTGGGTGAAACTTCTCAGTTTTTCACTCCAACGGTTACCGGTGATTATGCCGTTCAGATCACATTAAATTCATGTGTGGATACATCTGTTTGTACAAATGTGATTGTTGTTGGGATAGAAGAGAATGAGAAACCAGTTATTGAGGTGTACCCTAATCCAAGTACAGGATTTGTTACTGTCAAGAATGCGAGAGCAGGTACGTATCAAATATTTAACGAATTGGGGCAGCGAGTGATGGCTTTTGTTTTTGAAGCGAATGGAGACCAGTCTTTAAATATGAATGATCTTAAAAATGGTACATATTTCTTAATTGGAGGAGATAAGCAAGAAATTGTTCATCAAAAGATCATTATTTTAAAATAATATTTGAATCAATATTGACTTGACATAAGATAAGTTTTTATTTGTTAGTCGATAATTTTTAGGTTTTAGTATATTTATTTTGTGTTTTTGTCTGTTTTTTAAATTAAAAAGGATTAACAAATATGTTTACTTTTAGCTAAGACTGTTAAATAAAGTTGAAAAATGTTAAAAATTAAAGGAAACATAATGCAACTATGTGCTGTAGAATAGCAACATATAGCTATTATTGTTCATTAAAACTAAATTATACAATAACTATATACTCTCTATGAAACACAAACTACTAACATTTGTCGTTTTTTTTCTATTACTTGGAGCTACCAACCAACTTCTAGCATCCCATGTTCAAGGGGGAAATTTGACATACCAATGTTTGTCCGGTAACCAATACCGTATACGCTTGGCATTGTACCGCGATTGTTCTGGTATTGCTGCTCCAACCACAGTTTCAGTGAATTATCGTTCTGTTTCCTGTAAT
>JAEUTU010000051.1 GCA_016786925.1 Bacteroidia bacterium | reverse complement strand
AAGAGTTAACAAAACTTGCTTTTTGATAAAAATTATTTTGCACAACCAAATAGATGCAGAACGTTTCTATTATCAGGAAGAGAAAAAAGAAATTGTGTTTCCAGATAAAAACGATCAGGTTACGCATCTAATTATTTGTTGAGTTGGTGAATTAAAGAATTGTTGAGTTCGTTTTTTGTTTACTCACTACTAGTTATTCAACTTTCTTCTATTTCATCAAGAAAGGGAACTTGTCTACATTCTTTAATGCAATACCTGTTCCGCGTGCAACAGCGCGAAGTGGATCTTCAGCAATGTGTACAGGCAATTTTGTTTTTAATGAGATACGTTTATCCAATCCTCTTAACATGGAACCACCACCAGCTAAGTAAATACCTGTTCGGTAAATATCGGCTGAAAGTTCAGGAGGCGTCATCTCTAATGCATTCAGGATCGCTTCTTCTACTTTTGAAATAGATTTATCCAATGCATGTGCAATTTCAACATAGGAAACATAGATCTCTTTTGGAATACCTGTCATTAGATCTCGGCCGTGTACAGCAAAATCAGGTGGAGGATTGTCGATCTCTGTCATAGCAGCACCTACTTCGATCTTAACACGTTCAGCAGAACGCTCACCGATCAGGATGTTGTGTTGTCTACGCATATATTCTTCGATGTTGGCTGTGAATTCATCACCGGCAATGCGGATCGATTTATCACAAACAATACCACCTAAAGCAATAACGGCAATTTCGGAAGTACCACCACCGATATCGATGATCATATTTCCCATTGGTTCTTCCACGTCAATTCCAATACCAATTGCAGCAGCCATTGGCTCATGGATCAAATACACTTCTTTACCACCTGCATGTTCAGCGCTATCGCGTACCGCACGTTTTTCCACCTCCGTGATCCCGGAAGGAATACAAATAACCATCTTTAACGAAGGAGTAAATAATTTTCTTCCCGGATTGATCATTTTGATCATGCCACGGATCATGTGCTCTGCAGCATGGAAATCGGCAATTACACCGTCTTTTAGCGGACGGATCGTTTTGATGTTCTCATGTGTTTTACCATGCATTTGCATCGCTTGTTTTCCAACTGCGATCACTTTTCCCGTCATACGATCCACAGCAACGATCGATGGCTCATCCACCACTACTTTGTCGTTGTGAATGATCAAGGTGTTTGCTGTTCCTAAGTCGATAGCGATCTCTTGTGTTAAGAAGTTAAATAAACCCATAGTTGATTTTTAGATTTAGGATTTTGAAATTTATGAATGGGATTTCAAAATCTGTGTGCTTTTTTATTATTTAAATGGAGTAGGAATTCTAAATTCTGAAATCCTTAATCCTAATTGATTAATGTTTAAAATGTCTTGTGCCGGTCATTACCATTGATAATCCATTGTTGTCGCAATAAGCAATTGAATCTTTATCCTTGATACTTCCTCCCGGTTGGATCACTGCTGTGATGCCCGCTTTGTGAGCGATCTCTACACAGTCAGGAAAAGGGAAGAAGGCATCTGATGCCATTACCGATCCTTTTAGATCGAATCCAAAACTTTCAGCTTTGATGATCGCTTGCTTTAATGCATCTACACGCGATGTTTGTCCAACTCCGCTTGCTAGTAACTGATTATTCTTTGCAAGAATGATCGTATTTGATTTAGTGTGTTTCACTAATTTATTAGCGAACACCATATCTCTTAATTCATCTTTTGTAGGAGCCACTTTTGTAACCGTTTGCATATCGGCAATGGTTTCTGTTTTCTGATCTTTATCTTGTTCGATCACACCATTCAACAAAGTGCGGAATGATTTATCAGCTAACTTAACTTTTTTCTGTTGAAGAATGATACGATTCGGTTTAGATTTTAAAAGCTCAATTGCTTTTGCATCATACGATGGTGCAATGATCACTTCAAAAAATAATTTATTCATTTCTTCAGCAGTCGCCAAGTCGATCTCTTTGTTGGTGATCAACACACCACCGAATGCACTTGTTGGGTCACCTGCTAATGCATCTTTGTAAGCATCAACCAATTTTTCGCGTGATGCTAAACCACAAGCATTGTTATGTTTTAAAATTGCAAAAGTGGTATCTGTAAATTCAGCAATTAAATTCACTGCTGCATCTACATCTAACAAATTGTTGTAGGATAATTCTTTTCCATTATGCTTGGTGAACATCTCATCCAAATTGCCATAGAACACGCCTTTTTGGTGTGGATTTTCACCGTAACGTAACACATTTGCATTCTGAACAGATTGTTTGAACGCCACCACATCACTACCATTGAAGTAATTGAAGATGGCTGTATCATAATGTGATGAAACGTTGAATGCCTTACCCGCAAGCTTCTTGCGATCTGCTAATGTTGATTCTCCTTTTTGTGCAACTAGGATCGTGTCGTGCAAAAATGTATATTCATTTTTTGATGGAACGATGATCACATCTTTGAAGTTTTTTGCGGCAGCACGGATCAATGATATACCACCGATGTCAATTTTTTCGATGATCGCTTGTTCTTCTGCACCCGATGCAACTGTTTCTTCGAATGGATATAAGTCAACTATCACAAGATCGATCTCCGGTATGTCATATTCTTCCAATTGTGCAATGTCGCTCTGTAATTCTCGTCTGCTCAATATTCCACCGAATATTTTGGGATGTAATGTTTTCACACGTCCACCTAAAATGGATGGATATGATGTTAATGATTCTACCGGAGTAACAGCAACACCAAGGTTCTCAATAAATTCTTGCGTTCCTCCGGTGCTGAATATTTTTACGCCTAATGCATTCAATTGATGAATAACAGGCTCTAAATTATCTTTGTAATAGACTGAAATTAATGCGTTTTTAATTTTTTTCGATCCGCTCATAACGTGTAAAATTTTTGCTCTTACAAAAGTATTAATTTTTAGGTGTTCAGAGCCTTTCAAGGTAATTTGTTGATAAATGTTTTTTTTGTTAATAACGTAGATTTTAAGCCACTTTCCAGCGATTTTTTTTTATTGATTTTTTGGGATAAAAAATGGTACATTTGCTTGAGTAAAAACAGCGCTTGATTCATGATCTTTTTAGGACTTTTCAGAGAGAGTATTTTATTTGCCTTGCATGCGCTGGTGGTGAATAAACTTCGCACGATCCTGTCTCTATTAGGCATCACCATTGGTATTTTCGCCATTATCATGGTGTTTACAGTGGTGGATTCGCTGGAGCAAAATTTGCGCAAAAGTGTTCAAAGTCTGGGTGATGATGTGGTCTTCATTCAAAAATGGCCTTGGGCATTCAGTGAAGATTATCCTTGGTGGAAGTACATGAACCGCCCATTGCCCGATTACACAGAATTGGATGAAGTATTGAGAGGCTGCGATGGCGCTCAGTCGGCTGCATTTGTAGCTACATCCCGCATCACTGTTAAATATCAGAGTAGCAGCATTGAGAATGTGACCATTGTGATGGCTTCACATCAGTATGATAAAGTAAAGAATTTTGAAATAGCGGAAGGACGCTATTTTACGGATATTGAATCTTCGGCCGGAAGGCCTGTAGCTGTGATTGGTGACGTATTGGCAAAAGCTTTATTTCCGATGCAGGATCCTTTAGGTAAAACCATCAAAGTGAACGGAGCAAAGGTAACGGTGATCGGAGTATTCAAAAAAGAGGGGGAGAGTATTCTCGGTGGCAGTCCGGATACGCAAGTGCTAGTGCCTGTGAATTATGCCCGCAGTTTGGTGGATATCCGCGATGAAAGCCTCGACCCGCAGATCATGGTGAGGGCGAAGCCGGGTGTTACCAACGATGACCTGATCAGTGAACTTACCGGTTTGATGCGCTCTGTGCGTAAAATAAAACCAGCTGGGGAGGAAGATTTTGCCCTCAATCAAACCAGTTTGATCTCTAATCAATTTGATAGTCTCTTCGGAATAATAGGCATTGCAGGTTGGATCATTGGTGGTTTTTCTATTTTGGTAGGGGGATTCGGGATCGCGAACATCATGTTCGTATCGGTAAAAGAGCGGACCAATATTATCGGGATACAGAAATCGTTGGGTGCAAAGAACTATTTTATCCTGTTGCAGTTTATGTTTGAATCGGTTTTTCTTTCCTTTATCGGTGGCTTGATCGGCCTGCTGATCGTCTTTATGATCACATTATTTGCAGGTGATTCTTTTGGCATGGAGATCGTATTGTCCCGTTCGAATGTTATTCTTGGATTCACTATTTCCATTCTGATAGGTGTTGTTTCGGGCTTTGTGCCTGCTTATACCGCTTCGCAGATGGATCCGGTGGAAGCCATCAGAAGTAATTAATTATTCACATGCAAGCAATTCAAATAAAACGTCCTGTTCTCCTAACCGTTGTTTGTATCATCGGTTTTATTTGGGTAGTGGTAAGTTTGCCGGGTGTTTTTGCACCCGAGGTAAAGAAGATCGGTGA
>JAEUTU010000039.1 GCA_016786925.1 Bacteroidia bacterium | reverse complement strand
GAAGAGCTCAAAAAATCCTAATTTTCGAAGGCTAAACAATCCATGAAAATGGATGTTTTATATCAATATTATCGTTAAATTTGTTTTCTCTAAACTATGAAGAAAATGGAAAAAGTTGCAGCTAAAAGTAAAAAAGCATCTACCGACTCCAAATCGGCCACAAAATTCAGCAAGGAAACCTACATGAACTGGTATGAATCCATGTTGTTGATGCGTAAATTCGAAGAAAAAACAGGACACTTATATATCCAACAAAAGATCAGAGGTTTTTGCCACTTGTATATCGGGCAGGAAGCTTTGGTAGCAGGTGCAGAATCTGTACTCAGAAGAGAGGATAGAGTGATCACTGCTTACCGCGACCATGCACATCCGATCGGACGAGGCATGCATCCAAAATATGTAATGGCCGAAATGATGGCAAAGGTTACCGGATGTTCCAAAGGAAAGGGCGGATCGATGCACATGTTCTCTAAAGAATTCAACTTCTTTGGTGGTCATGGGATCGTAGGAGGTCAAATTCCATTAGGTGCCGGAATTGCATTTGCAGATAAATACAATGGCAACGACCTCGTGACACTATGTTACATGGGCGATGGTGCTGTTCGTCAGGGCGCATTGCACGAAGCATTCAATATGGCCATGCTTTGGAAATTACCAGTGATCTTTATTATTGAGAATAACAATTACGCGATGGGAACATCGGTAGAACGTACTTCCAATGTACATGATCTTTGGAAATTAGGTTTAGCATACGATATGCCTTCAAAAGCAGTAGATGGAATGACAGTTGAAGCTGTTCATGAGGCTATTGAAGAAGCAGTTGCACATGCCCGTAAAGGAAACGGTCCAACTTTGTTAGAGATGAAAACCTACCGTTACAAAGGACACTCTATGAGTGATGCTCAAACATACAGAACCAAAGATGAAGTAAAAGAGTATCAAGCACAAGATCCTATCGAAAAAGTGTTAGCAACCATTAAGAAAAACAAATGGGCTACAGATGCAGATATTGAGGCAATAGAAAAACGTGTGGATGATATCGTTGCAGAATCGGTTCAGTTTGGTGAAGATTCTCCATATCCAACTGCTGATGAACTATACAAAGATGTATATGTTCAAGATGATTATCCTTACATCATAGAATAATTATAAATGATAAATGATGAATTATAAATGAATGTATGACAAAAGACAATTTGATCGCTACAAAAACATTTAATTTTTCGCTACAGATCATTCAGTTATACACATTTTTAATTGACAATAAAGAGTTCGTTCTTTCAAAACAAATACTTCGCTCAGGAACAAGTATTGGAGCGAATGTGGAAGAAGCAGTGGGAGCTATATCAAAAAAAGAATTTACCGCTAAAATGGGAATTTCTTTAAAAGAAGCAAGAGAAACAAGATATTGGCTAAAGCTTTTAAGCAAAAGCCAGCTTATAAAAAAAGATTACAACAACGAATTAAAAGCAATAGAAGAGATTATAAATATTTTAACAGCGATCGTAAAAACTTCGCAAGGCAACATTAAAAATTTATAATCTATAACTCATAATTTATAATTTCATTTATGGCTGAAATAGTACGCATGCCCAAATTAAGTGATACAATGACCGAAGGGGTTGTTGCTAAGTGGCATAAAAAAGTGGGTGATAAAGTTAAATCAGGTGAAGTATTGGCTGAGATCGAAACCGATAAAGCTACTATGGAATTTGAATCATTTCAAAATGGTGTATTACTTCACATTGGTGTGAATGAAGGAAAAGGCGCACCTGTTGATTCTATCCTTGCTATTCTAGGAAAAGAAGGGGAAGATATCACCGCTTTATTAAAATCGGAAGGTGGAAGTTCTATTTCGAAAGCTGATGCTAAAGTAGAGGTTAGCACAGAAAAAGTTCAAGCTCCAAAAGCAGAAGTAAAAATCCCTGACACGGTACAAATAGTTCGTATGCCAAAATTAAGCGATACAATGACCGAAGGTGTTGTTGCTAAATGGCATAAAAAAGTAGGCGATAAAGTGAAGTCTGGCGAATTATTAGCGGACATACAAACCGATAAAGCCACGATGGAATTTGAATCATTCCAGGATGGTGTTTTATTACACATTGGTGTTCAAGAAGGCAAAGGTGCTCCTGTAGATTCTATCTTGGCGATCTTAGGAAAAGGTGGCGAAGATGTTGCTGCAATTGTTGCTGCTGACGCTAACCGTTCTGCAGCTCCGGCAGCTGTTGCTGATTCAAAACCTGCTGCTAAAACAGAAGTGGTGCTAGAGAAAAAAGCTGTTGCACAAACGGCACCTGCAGTTGCATCTGATGGAAGCAGAACGAAAATTTCACCTCTTGCTAAAAAATTAGCAGAAGAAAAAGGCATCAGCATTTCAGCATTGAAAGGCAGTGGTGATCATGGAAGAATTGTTAAACGCGACATCGATAATTTCAAATCGAATGGCAGCGCTATGCCTGCATTTGTTGGCGCAGAAAGCTTCACCGAAGAGTCTGTTTCACAAATGCGTAAAACAATTGCACGCAGATTAGGTGAAAGTAAATTCTCTGCTCCTCATTTCTATTTAACAATGGAAATTGATATGGATGAAGCAATCAAAGCACGTGAAGCGATCAATACTGTTGCCGGAATTAAAATATCATTCAATGATATGGTGATCAAAGCAGTGGCCATGAGCTTACGTAAACATCCGAAGATCAACTCTTCATGGTTAGGCGACCGTATCCGTTACAACAATCATATTCACATTGGAGTAGCGGTAGCAGTGGAAGAAGGCTTATTGGTTCCTGTTGTGCGTTTTGCCGATGGAAAAACCTTAACACAAATTGGAACGGAAGTACGCAACTATGCTGTGAAAGCAAAAGAGAAAAAACTTCAACCAAGCGACTGGGAAGGAAACACATTCACGATCTCTAATTTAGGAATGTTTGGCATTGATGAGTTCACTGCCATTATCAATCCTCCTGATGCTTGTATTCTTGCTGTTGGTGGCATCAAACAAACTCCTGTAGTGAAGAATGGTCAGATAGTACCAGGCAACATCATGAAAGTAACATTATCGTGCGATCACCGTGTGGTTGACGGAGCATTAGGTTCAGCATTCCTACAAACATTAAAACACAATTTAGAGAACCCTGTATTGATGCTAGGTGCAGGATCTATCTAAGATAAATAAGAGGTGTAGATAATAAAAAAATCCCTGAATGAAAAACATTCAGGGATTTTTATTTGAATAACAACTAGCTATTTGAGTTTTTGCAGAATCTCTTGAAATTCTTTCTCTGCTTTTAGAGAAACGAAAGAGCTTTCATTTTCCAAACGTCCTTTATCATTAAAGCCAAGCTCTATGGATTTATTTAAAGAAGAGTAAACTTCTTTGACCTTATTCGATTTTACAGCAACGATCGCATTTAAATAATGGGCTTCATTATTGCTTGGATCTACTACCAGATAAACCTTCACCATTTGTTCGGCAGCCAACACATTGTTTTGTGCCAAAGCACCATTGGTTTGAATATAAGCGATCAAACTTAAATACGATAAGATGCGGGCAGATGAATGTTTCTCAAAATCATCTTTCGAATTTTGAGCTTTTTGTGAAAGTATTTTCACTTCTTTTTGCCACCAACTGATATCTTTTGTTTGAAAATACTGTAAATACTGTTGTTTCAACTTGTCTTCATCTTGCATTTGTTTTTCGCTTTGCTGAAGAGCCTGATCAACATCTTTATTTGCTTTTAAAAGATTATAAGCATCGTAAAAAGGTTTTAGATCCACCAGGGCATCATAAAAATTGATGGTTCTGCGACATAACTGATACGCTGCATAGCTATGCTTTCCATTCATTAATGAATCCAGTTCTTTTAATTTAGCTTGATAATATTGGTTGACCAATGCATCATTTTTCTTCTTCAGATCTCTTCTCATATTCTGAAATTCGAAATACAAAAAGCCTTCATTCATAACCTCTACAGGAGGCCATTCATGCTTGCCATTATAAGTGATCAGTGAGTGTTTTAAATTATGCCCAGCCAGATCCACCAGATCATATTTACGCATTTCGGTATAATTAAAATCATCCATCCCAACGACACCTAAAAACACATAATCATTTCTTGGATGCTCCGAATTGACAGCCGGATAGGCCGCACCGGCACAAATAACACCGGCTATTCCGCTATGAACAATGGTAGCGCCATTGGCGATACGGGCACCGCCCGAAAACCCCATCATGTATACTCGCTGAGAATCAACAGACAAACGCTGAAGCACATCCGTATATAAATTATTGACAATAAATTTTGAATCCTCCCAGGAAATCCCATTTTTGGAAACATTCGATCCTGCAATGATATAACCATAGCGTTCCGCTAATTCTTTGTATTGCGAAACAGGTAAACTTCCATCTGCATGTGGATCAAATGCCAAGATCACCGGATATTTCTTAGCAGGGTCATACGTACTCGGAACATACAAAGCATAACTCTCTGCCGGCTTCAACTTGATCGTGATCTGATCGAGCACCTCTGCTTTTTTGAAGTCCTCTTTTTGTGCTATTACAGAATCTTTATTATCACCCTTACCATCATTTTCATTCCCCGAAGAGCATGCCGTTAATAATAAAGCAAAACAAGATACAGCGATAAACCAAAAATATTTTTTCATACTATTAAATTCCTGTATAGTTAGATGGAGTGATCTTTTTCAATTCTGCTTTTATTTCATGGCTTACTTTCAAGCCATCAATAAAAACAGCGATACTATCTTTTGTGATATGTGTATTGGTGCGGGTCAATTCTTTTAAAGCCTCATAAGGTTTTGGATAGCCTTCTCTGCGCAATACCGTTTGAATGGCTTCGGCCACTACTGCCCAGTTATTTTCCAGATCTCTTTCAAAAGCATCTTTGTTCAAGATCAATTTGTCCAAGCCTTTCAACAATGACTTATAAGCGATCAAGCTATGCGCCAATGGCACACCCACATTACGCAGCACAGTGGAATCAGTAAGATCGCGCTGCATACGTGATATAGGAAGTTTTGCAGAAAGGTGTTCCAAAATGGCATTGGCAATACCTAAATTCCCTTCCGAATTTTCAAAATCGATCGGGTTCACTTTATGCGGCATAGCCGATGATCCAATCTCTCCGGCTTTGATCTTTTGCTTGAAATAATCCATAGAAATGTAGGTCCACACATCACGATCAAGATCGATCAGGATGGTATTGATACGTTTCAATGCATCGCAATACGCAGCAAAATTATCATAGTGCTCAATTTGAGTAGTTGGGTAAGAACGACTCAATCCTAATGTCTTATTCACAAAATCATTGGCAAAACCTAACCAGTTGATCTCCGGATAAGCTACATGATGCGCATTCATGTTTCCGGTAGCACCACCAAACTTTGCTCCGTAAGGCACTGCTTTTAGCTGTGCTATTTGTGATTGTAAACGGGCTACAAAAACCTGTATCTCTTTCCCTAAACGGGTAGGCGAAGCAGGTTGCCCGTGTGTACGTGCCAACATGGATACTTCTTTCCACTCTTCACTTAAAGCATTTAACTTCGCAACAACTTCCTCCAATACCGGCAATAAACACTCGTTCATGGCATCTTTTACGGAATAGGGAATAGCTGTATTATTGATATCCTGAGATGTTAAACCAAAGTGAATAAACTCCTTTTGATCAGCGATCTTCAAGGCATCCAACTTTTCTTTGATAAAATACTCAACCGCTTTCACATCATGATTGGTAGTCTTTTCAATATCTTTTATCTGCTGCGCATCTGCTTCTGAAAAGTTGTTGTAGATATTTCTTAGAGAAGGGTATAAAGCTTTATCAAAACCTTTTAATTGCGGAAGAGGTAATTCACATAATGCAATAAAATATTCGATCTCTACCAAAACACGGTATTTGATCAATGCTGTTTCCGAAAAATAATCGGCCAACTTTTCGGTAGTATTACGGTAACGTCCATCAACAGGAGAAATGGCATTCAATTTTGTTAGGGTGCTCATTTGTTTTACATATTAAAAATGAAGCACGAAGATAAGAAAAATATAGGTTCAGCACCTAAAACTCGATCCTATATCCAAAGTAATAGAACA
>JAEUTU010000025.1 GCA_016786925.1 Bacteroidia bacterium | reverse complement strand
GCTTGTTTCTTATTTTTTTGATTTTTGCCCATTTTATTGCTTTTTAGAACAAAACTCTTGCAATATATAAAAAAATATTATTCTGTCAATAGCTAATTCTTGTAAAAATATTGCAGTTTTTTTTTATCTGAAAAGATAAATACTATATTTGCGCCCTCAAAACCTATGGCGAGGTATCCGCCAGAGGCTGACAAGGCCCTGATGGTTAGAGCGCAGGATTCATATCCGCCTAGGCGGACTCGGATTCAACGAGTAAATAGTTAAAATATAATATGGCGAGGTATCCGCCAGAGGCGGACAAGGCCCAGGTGGTTAGAGCGCAGGATTCATATCCGTCTAGGCGGACTCGGGTTCAACGAGTAAAAGAGTTAAAATATAATATGGCGAGGTATCCGCCAAAGGCCGACAAGGCCCAGGTGGTTAGAGCGCAGGATTCATATCCGCCCAGGCGGACTCGGGTTCAACGAATAAAAGAGTTAAAATATAATATGGCGAGGTATCCGCCAGAGGCCGACAAGGCCCAGGTGGTTAGAGCGCAGGATTCATATCCGCCTAGGCGGACTCGGGTTCAACGAGTGAAAGAGTTAAAATATAATATGGCGAGGTAGCTCAGATGGTTAGAGCGCAGGATTCATAACCCTGAGGTCTCGGGTTCAACTCCCGATCTCGCTACTAAAAGCCCCGAAAGGGGCTTTGTTTTTTATGGAATATGTAACGTATGTATTGTATTCCTACTCCAACAAACGATTCTATATTGGCTTTTCAGCCAATAGCATCCAACGTATTTATTGGCATAACAACAGTAAAAAAGGATTCACAACCCGATTCAGACCGTGGAAAATGATCCACATTGAATTTTTTGAGACAAAGCAGGAAGCCATGAACAGAGAAAAAAATCTCAAGTCAGGAAAAGGCAGAGAATGGATCAACCAATATTTTAATCCGGAAGCAGGATTCATATCCGCCTAAGACGGACTCGGGCCTGTCTAGCAGACGCAAAAGGAAGAGCAATTATTTATCAAACATCTTAAATTTCAAATTTTCATACTTACCAGACAGAAACACTTTCAGCGTTGGTACTTTATCTCTATCTAAAAGCACAAAAGAATTATCATCCATCCATTTCCCGCCTTTAGACATATAAGAATCTAGAAAAAGTGGTCCATTAGGAATTTCGATTGTTTCAACTGACTTAAGTTTTTGTGAATTAGCATCATAAAAATCAAAAATTATAAGCGCCCCCATTTCTTTTTGTTCAACTTTTACTAAAACTGAGATCTTTGTCTTTCTATTTGTGAATTTTTTACCCATTAAAATAAAAACAGACTGGTAATTATTCTCCTTTATATTGTTGTATGCTAAAACAAATGGCTCCGGGTTATAGCCATTTTGGGTACATAATTCGATCAAATAGCTTTGCATTAATTCAAGAATCTCGACCTTTTTTTGAAAAAAATTTAGTGTTTCAAATTTATTGAAGTCGTGATAAATTTTTCTAATACCTATTACTCCACCTACAAAATTTCTCCCACTTATAAAGTTAGTTTCATTACTATAATTAGATACTGATATAGCTAATTTTTGTCAATTAGGAATATCCACTTCTTAAAGAAAAGAGGAATACATTTGTGAAACAACATTAGCTACAGAATTGAACATGGTCTTAAATTCAACACTCATTGGACTATAAGCTGCAATGTTGAATTGAATATATGGAGACCTTTTCATGGCTTTATAATTAAGGCTGTACAAATATTAACTATGGCATTTAATATAGGAAAGTTTATTATAAATGAACAAAACCAAACAATAAAGCGATGCCTATCATAATAAATATTATGGCTCCAGATATTCCTCTATAATCGGCCCTTTCGTCATTTGAAAACTTTAAATCTAGAATAATCACAATTATACCAATTATAATAAATAATATTCCTATTAAAATATCTTTCATAACTATCCCTTTAAACACAAAAACTTAAATACTTAACAAAATAATTCTGCACAAAAAAGCATTAATATCCATCCAATTATTACAGCATTTCCGTCACTTTAACAAAGGTAACATTAACGACAAAGCAAGGATTATAAAGGATATAACCAAAAACCAACGATTAGTCCTTTTCTTTTCATAAATTCTTCTTTGGATTCTAACTCAAACTTTTCTAAAATGCTGTTTATTTTTTTCTTTTTTATGAAATAATAAATAAATATTGCAATCCAGAGAGGTATTATTATTACAAATGCTCGAATTCTATTTTGTAAATATCCATCACCAAATTCAGGGAAAATATTTCTATATCCAAAAAAATTTATATCTAAAGCAAACTGACCAATGGACATTATGGTTAAGATATGCATACTAATAATAGCAGAAAGCTGTATAAAACCATCCCACTTACTATTGGAACCATCTAAAGAGGTATTCCTAGAACCTCTATAATACACAAATAAGTATAATTCAAACATTAATATGAAGCTATTTAACTATTAGAAACAAAGTGGGACAATTAAATGCAGCATATTCATTTCTTTTCTAAAATAATAAATAGCTCCCTGTCTGCTCTTGGCTTTATCGAATTATAGCAAGGATCAAATGTTTTGAAGTTGAAATAGGGTTCAAAATACTTGACATACTCCGCTTTATTGCCACCAAATGGCGGATGTGCCGTATTTAAAGGGTCATCAAATAAAACACCGGCTAATTTTCCGCCTTTATTCAAAAGCGCTGCCATTTTTTTTGCATAATTAGCACGTAAGGAGGGATCGATCGCACAGAAGAATGTCTGCTCAATGATCAGATCATAGGTATTCGTATGTTCGAAAAAATCGCCATGAATCAGTTGTGCTGCAGGAAAATCAGGTGATCGTTTCAATATATTTTTCAGCGGTTCTTGTGAGATATCGATCACAAACACATTTTTAAATCCTTGTTCGTATAAATATTCTGCCTCATACGCATTCCCTGCACCGGGGATCAGGATCTTCAAATTTTTATTCGCTACTTGATCAATGTATTCTTTTAAAGGAGCACTCACATCTCCTACATCCCAACCCGTTTCCTGATCATTATAACGTTTGGTCCAATATTCCTGATTGAGTTCTATCATACAATTAATTTTAGAAAGAGAATTGAAAGCCGGCTTTTATTCCCCAGTTACTGATGGTGTTTCCCGGATTCGCTGCTTCGTAATCTTTTTTATAAAAATCATCATTATACGTTAAACGGTATAAGAGATCAACACGGATCAGATTGAAAATATTCTCCACTCCCAGATCCGCCTCAAAATATGGTACATCATCCATCACCGTAAAATTGTTATTGGCATTAAATCGTTTGTTCTGCTGACTTAATGTTCCATACACCATGTTTATACCAACCACTTCCCTCCAATTCAATTTTTTAAGTACCGGAACACGATTAAAGAACAATCCACTAAAATGGTGTTGCCAAAAAGCTTGTACGTATTGATCGCTGACAAATTCAAAGAAATTCATTTGATTAAAAGTATTCGATCCATAAAAGAAGGTTTCATTTCCACGTGGGATCTCCAACAACGTATAAGGCACTTCCGAAAACACTTTTCCTGCTTTCAAAAATACTTGTGAATAACCAAGCGTTGCGGAGCGGAAACGATTGGTATAGGAAACACTTAATTTATAATATTCAAAGTCGCCATCAAACACATCTTTTATGGCTGCAGTAAAATTCAATCCGATCACAGCTGATTTTTTATTTCCAAAACTGATCCGTTCATTTCCATTCTGAACATATCGTTCTTTGGCTGAAAAACGAAGATCCAACAATGCTTCTGTGATAGAATATTTACGTTGCTGAAAAATATTGAACTCATCGGGAGCAACCGTAAGATCAAACAAAGGAGATGTTCTTACATTCTGAAAGGTAACTTTTGAACTTAGTCCGATATTAAAATCTTTTTCATACCAGAGTCTTCCCTCCTGCACCTTTACCAATCTCGAGAAATTACCAATATTAGAAGAGAAGTTATATAAATTGTTGGGCGACTGCCCAAGGTTGATGTTTTGTGAAAAGTTAAAACTTGTCCCAATTTGATCGATGTCATCACGATACTGAATTCCCACTTTACTCCAAGGGAAACGGGTAAGGATCCGTTCTACCTGCAAGTTATATTTAAAACGCTGATCCCTGAATCCATAAGCACCGTAGCCTCTGATCACCCAATCTTTGCTAAGTTTTGCATTGGTACGGAACCCTAACTTCACTTTATTTCCTTCCACCTGATTGTAGCTATAGAGCTGCATATAATGTCCCAGATCAACAGGTCCAAAATCCTTGTATCCTGAAAACAAGAAATACAAAACATTCACCGCATTCTTGATGATAGGGATACTACGAACGGTATCGATCATGTCGTAGGATTTAGCCTCCAGAGGAGTTAAGCGTTCATGACGATTGCCGCTCCACCAGGCAGTATCTTTGATGATGGCATCTTCGGCATACTGGATGCGGGTTTCATAAAAATCATTTTGCTTTGGTTTGTTCACAACAAAATTGCGATTGGAATTATATGTTCGAACGATCAAACTCACAAATTTATCTGTTAGTGTAGAATAATCCACCACCGTCCGGGTTTGCTCCGGCACCCAAATACCAGCATCGGTAGGAATTAATACTTGCTGAATCCGTGCACGATCCAACCAATTAAAGTTCACATCAGGAGTTATTTCCAGATCGAGTTGCTTTATGGCAAAGGTGGTATCGGTGATCCATAAGGAGCCGGTGAAGGCCAGATCTTTTTTGTTCTTCGGACGGCAATCAATGCGATAACATCTGAATCCATCAATGACCATACTATCGATCAAATAGTAGTTGTAAAACAACATGGCATTATCAGCAATCGGATTTAAGATATCCTTCGCTTGTAAAGTGATCACATTATTACCAAAGTTGTAGTTCTGAAAATCGGTTCCGGTTAACTGCGAAACCGCACTTCCATCCTTCATTCCCACAAACTTGATCTTAACGGCACTTACCTCTTCCCTTTTTTTATCAGCTACTTTGTAGGAATAAATATCGGAGATCACTTCACTCATCATCACCGGCAAATTGGCTTTACTTTCCTCTCCTGCCAATTGATCCAAGCTATCCCACATATTTGTAAAACCTCTGAACAAACGCCATTTTCGCATTTTGGGTGTTACATTATCCACATCGGCTTCCTGCTTTGTATAGCTGGTGTATTGAACCGATTCTAAATTATCGCGATTGTATTTGTCTTTATTATCCTGTGCATTTTTAATGATCCTCAAGGCAGGATTCACTCCGGGGCGAACCTCGATGGTATTTAAGTTCAATGCTTCCGGACTCAATTGAAAATCGATGGTTTGTGTAGTGCCTTTTTTTACCGGCTTCGCTTTTGATTTGTATCCGATCAAGGAAACGAATATCGAATCTTTGGGAGCTGTTGTTTTTAAAACATACTGTCCGTCAAAGTCGGTTACCGTACCTTGAAATGTTCCTTTGAAATAAATATTGGCAAAGGGAACACCGTTGTTGGTACCTATTTCAGTTACACGACCGGATATAACGGTTTCCTTCTGAGCAAAGAGAGAGATGCTCAAAAGCAGAAAAAACAAACTATATTTTATTCTATTCAAAACCATTCTTTATCTAACATTCCGGAGCCTGTTTTGTTTTATGCCCGTTTCTCGAGCAAAACCACATTCTCCACATGATGTGTTTGCGGGAACATATCTACCGGCTGCACTTTTGTCACTCTATATTTTTGATCCAATAATTGCAGGTCTCTGGCCTGGGTAGCAGGATTACAACTCACATAAACGATCTTTTGAGGTTCAATTTCCAGGATCTTTTTTGTAACATCATCGTGCATTCCAGCACGAGGAGGATCTGTTATGATCACATCGGGTTTTCCGTTTGCTTGAACAAAAGCATCGTTCAACACATCTTTCATATCACCTGCGTAGAATGATGTATTCTCAATTCCATTCAGTTGAGCATTGATCTTTGCATCTTCAATAGCAGCCGGCACATATTCCACTCCCACTACTTTCTTTGCCTGATGTGCTACAAAGTTGGCAATAGTTCCCGTTCCGGTGTAAAGATCATACACTATTTCATTACCGGTTAAAGCGGCAAAATCACGTGTCACTTTATATAAATTGTAGGCTTGCTCTGAGTTTGTTTGATAAAAGCTTTTCGGACCGATCTTAAATTTCAATCCTTCCATGTTCTCATAAATGCTATCGTTCCCTTTGTAAACTTTTATATCAAGGTCGTTAATGGTATCATTTTTCTTTGAATTGATCACATATTGTAAAGAGGTGATCTGAGAAAATAGAGCTGACAAATGCTCCAGCAAAGCTGCTATGTTCTCTTTGTCATCATAATAAAAAGAGATGATTACCATCCATTCGCCTGTTGAAGTGCTACGAATAATGATATTACGAAGTAATCCAATTTGTTCACGCAGATCAAAAAACGTCAATCCATTTTTTAATGCAAATTCTTTTACGGCCAAACGGATACTGTTGGATGGTTCTTCCTGAAGGTGGCAAGTATCAATATCCAGCACTTTATCAAACAAGCCTGGAATATGGAATCCTAGAGCATTTCTATTATCGATCGTTTGATTGGTTTCAATCTCCTCTACTGTCAACCATTTTTTATTGGAAAAGGTGTATTCCAACTTATTTCTGTAATGATAGGTCTTTTCTGAGGGTAATATCTTTTGTATCTCCGGTAATTCAATTTTTGCCAAGCGGGTAAGTGCATCTGTCACTTGTTTCTGCTTGTAATACAACTGCCACTCATAACTCATGTTCTGCCATTTGCAGCCTCCACATACACCAAAATGCGAACACACTTCATCCACACGTTTATCGGAACGTTGCTTCACAGCGATGGTCTTTGCTTCTCGGTATTTACTTTTTTTGCGGGTGATCTGCACATCCACTACATCACCGGGAACAGCCCCTTTGATGAACATCACATACTCTTCTGTTTTTGCCACCGCCTGACCATCAGAACTTGCATCGATCACAGCAATATTCTCAACGATTTGAGGAGGCTTTTTATCCATTTTTCTCATAACGTGCGAAGTTACAAAAAGCCTTTCAAATAATTTCCTTAAATTTGTAGTACTAAAACACTGAATTATGTCGACTATTATGACCAACAAGATCACAGCCAAACAAGCAATAGAACTGGAAGATAAACACGGAGCACACAACTACCATCCTTTACCGGTGGTGTTAGAGCGTGGAGAAGGTGTATATGTTTGGGATGTGGATGGAAAGCAATATTTCGACTTTCTAGCGGCATATAGCGCGGTAAACCAAGGTCACTGCCATCCAAAGATCGTTTCAGCTTTGGTGGAACAAGCACAAAAATTAACACTTACATCCAGAGCATTCTATAACGACTCCCTAGGAGAATATGAAAAATTCATCACTGCTTACTTTGGCTTCGACAAAGTATTACCGATGAATACAGGGGCAGAAGGAGTGGAAACAGCATTAAAATTAGCTCGTAAATGGGCCTATGAGAAAAAAGGAGTGGCGGAAAATGAAGCTAAGATCATTGTTTGCAAAAATAATTTCCATGGGCGTACGATCTCCATTGTATCGGCCAGCAACGATCCTGATGCCCGTCAAAATTTCGGACCATTTACTCCTGGAATCCTAGCTGTTGAATACAACAATGCAGCTGATCTTGAAAAAACATTGAAAGAATATGGAAAAACAGCTGCTGCATTCTTAATAGAACCTATTCAAGGCGAGGCTGGAGTTGTTGTTCCTGATGAAGGATATTTGAAGAAATGTTATGATCTGTGTAAAGCACACAATGTACTTTTCATTGCAGATGAGATCCAATCCGGTTTAGGAAGAACAGGAAAGCGTTTAGCTTGCGATCACGAAGGTGTGCACCCCGACATGTTGATCCTTGGGAAAGCATTATCGGGCGGAACATACCCGGTATCAGCTGTTTTAGCGAATGATGACATTATGCTTTGTATTAAGCCGGGACAACATGGTTCTACCTATGGTGGAAACCCGATGGCCTGCAAAGTGGGGATAACTGCTTTAACAGTTTTAAAAGAAGAAAAACTTTCTGAGAATTCTGAACGTTTAGGAAAAATACTCTTAACAGAATTAAAAGCCATTCAGGCTTCTCATCCTGAGACCGTGAAAGCGGTAAGAGGAAAAGGACTTTGGGCTGCGATGGTGATCAATGAGAAGAATGGTAAAACCGCTTGGGATGTGTGTATCGATTTAATGAACAATGGCTTATTAGCCAAACCAACTCATGGTGATACTATCCGTTTTGCACCACCATTGGTGATCACTGAAGAACAACTGATGGAATGTGTTTCTATCATTCGAAAAGTGATCAAGAATTTTTAAAATAAAAAAGCCTCAACATTTGTTGAGGCTTTTTTTATTCTATTTTTTATTGACTATTATCTTCTTCTGAATCATCTTATTTTCAGTTTTAAGACTGAAAAGATAGCATCCACTTTCAATTGAATTTAATTCAATTCTCTTAACATTTTCATTTTTTATTGATTCAGTTAAAATAAGCCTACCAGTAAGATCAAATAATTCTATCGTTCCATTCTCAATTTGTTTATCACCTAAGGAAACTGTCAAAGTTTCATTTGCAGGATTAGGACTAATTACTATCTGAGAAAGATCCAAATCCGCAATACCTGTAAACAGTACAGGGCTCAAGTTAGAAATACTGTAATCATTGAAAGCTCTGGAAGGTTGACAGGGAACAGGAGGAACCACTGAAACTGCATAGTAATTTATTCCAGCAGCAGGAGTGACATCAGTATAAGTTGTATTTGAAGCAGATATAGAATCGTATAACACAATAGATGAAGCCGCTGAACCTCTATAAATGTAATATGTTCCAAAAGAAAAACCTTGATAAGCGTTCCAAGAAAGCTGAGGATATCCTGTGACCAAATTACTACTTGTTAAAAGATGAATTGTTTGATGAGCAGGTGCTACCATTGAATGTCCACAAGTATCAGCCGTTTCTATTCTATATTTATGAGATTGGATCATGGGGTTTGCCAATACGTCTTCATATACAGAAGTGTCTGTACTTGGCACAGAAACTATAGTAGAATAAACGCCCATGGTAGTTGTTTCTCTCTGTATATTATAGAAACCAAAGAATTGCGGATCCTTATCCCAAAAAACAATATTATGATTCACAGAATGATCAGTAGTTACTTTACAAATCTGTTGTTGAAAAACCGGAACAACCGAGCATGCAATAGTAGTAGTGTCGCAAGCTGCACCGGCACCGGAAGTTTGAGAAATGTTCACAGTTCCCGGCTGATTTGAAAAATTTGTGATCAGCACCTTATAATATTGTCCGGCATTAACATGGGGAATGAAAATTGTTTCTTGTGTAGATGTAGAATAACTACAGTCAATTATCTGCGTAGAATCCATGCCACAGAATGATGAGGACGATAGTGGTCCCCAAACAACAAAATCAGCATCCATTCCCGATCCTGATGAGCCAACACATTGCATATTCAAGGTAATTGGTCCTGAAATACAAACGTCCAAATAGAGCCATAATGGGTTAGGAGTACTTTGTAAACAACCGTAATCATTAGTCGTATCCGAAAATACAACCCCTGTATCCATAACATAAGTATATGTTGAACCTGTTGCAAATAAATAAGGTGTTGAACAAGTGTTTTGTGCATTTAGTTGAGCTGTGCAAAACAAAGTCACTAATAAAGAAAGGGAGTAGATTTTTTTCATCTTAGCGTAGTTTATCTTACCAAATTTAGAAAAAAAACGCAGAAAAGCAAATTTTATATTATAATCTAAATCCGAAAGTGATCGCCAAATTAGGCTCTTTGATCTTTATATCATTCGACTTCTGATATCCTTCGTAACGTATCCTGGAAATACCATAACGCATAGTTAATTCAACAAACAAAGCTCTTCCTGTATCGCGGTAATTTTTTTGGAGACCAAACCCTCCAAAGAAAAATGCATTAAATCCTTTTGTTACAAACTCATGCTCAAAACCAATATCTCCTTTTCCATCATAAGGAGAAGTACCGGTTGAATCATTCGTAATAACAACATAGGAATTAAAAATATAGCGTGCTCCTACTCCACCCAATACATAAGGTGTTGCGCCATATTCACGTTCACTGTTCATCGCCAGTTTTAACCCAATTGGTAATTGAAGTTCGTTATAACGAAGATCATGTGTGTATGCATAGGAGCCATCGAACAAATAAGTCCCACCGGGTGCTTTATAATAACCTTTGAACGTAAGTCCCTGACTAAGATACTCTAATCCTACCAGCAAATTGGTTCTCCGGGCAATCACGATCTCTGCTTTATACGCCACATTCGCACCTAATTTACGTTTAGTGCCGGTGGTCATTTGCGGGTGATTATAAAAAAAGGAGATCACAGGTCCAGCGCTCACACGATGATGAAGCGTGCCGACATGATAACCATATTGTGCCTTTACTTCTGTTGAAGAACAAGCAAGCAGTACAAGTACAATGAATATGGAAAGTCCTTTTTTCATCTATTGCATTGAATATACTTTTTCACCATTAATAAAAGTATGCAGCACTTTTGCATGAGGTACTTTATCGATCTCGCATTTCATAATATCAGTATCAAGCATAATAAAATCTGCAAATTTACCTGCTTCAATACTTCCTTTTTCTTTTTCTTCAAAGTTGGCATAAGCTCCCCAAATGGTCATTCCACGCAAGGTATTCTCCCTTGATAAAGCATTTTCCATTTGAAAACCATCTTTAGGAAACCCTTTCAGATCCTTACGGGCAACAGCAGCATAGAAAGTATAAAACGGACTGATATGTTCCACCGGAAAATCTGTCCCTAATGCGAGCATACCGCAGGCTTTTAGCAGATCGTTATACGCATAGGCATATTTAACACGATTCTCTCCCAAACGGTCTTTTGCCCAATACATATCGCTGGTAGCATGAGTAGGTTGAACGGAAGGAATCATACCAGAGAAAAATTTTTGATCAATCACATCAACCACTTGAGCATGCTCTATTCTCCATCTAAAACTCATTGGTGCAGGACTCGCTGTGCTATTTGAAACAAGTGTATTAAAATACGTTAGTCTTAATTGTCGAACAGCCGAATCACCAATACAATGAGAATTCATTTGAAATCCTTTATCACGCATCACAATTGCCATACTGTCAAAATAGGCTGTCGTATTCAACAAAAAACCCTGCTCGTCCTGCATATCAGAATATGGCTGCATCAAACAAGCACCGCGTGAACCCAATGCTCCATCTACATAAAATTTAAACGAACGGACATTTAAACGATCCGTTTTATAAGGTCCTTTTTTCAGATAATACTCCAGATTATCTGTACTATCGGAGAGCATGGCATAGATGCGCATTTTTAAAGATCCTGCTTTTTGCATTTCATCAATCACCTGAATGGTCGATCTCATCAAACCGGCATCATCGACTGTTGTTAATCCAACAGCCAAACAATTTTTTTCTGCTGCTAACAAGGCCTTTTCAATTTCTTTTGGGGATGCATTCGGAATAGCCTTTTTTACCAATTGAACAGCATTATCAACGAGAATACCGCTGGGCATGGCAATCGGATAATTCAAATGCATTACTTCTGAAGCTAGTTCTTTTTCCAGCCAAATCTCTTCTCCACCTTGCTCTTTGGAAATGAGGTCGATCTCAATCACTCCACCACTGATCTTCGTATCTGTTTTCACATGTGCTCTTCTCAATGCTTCAGCATTGGCAAGAGCTGCATGTCCATCAATACGCTCCAGAAAAACAGGCGTATTCGGAAATAGTTTATCCAATTGATATCTGTCGGGATACTCTTTTTTTTCCCAATCATTTTGATCCCATCCTCTTCCGATGATCCAATCCGACTGATTTGTTTTGGAATACGCTTTTACTCTTTCAATTACCTCATCAAATGACTGAGTACCTACCAGATCTACTTCCTGTAAGCCTCTTCCGTATTCATAAAAATGACAGTGTGAGTCGATAAAACCGGGATAAATGGATTTACCATTCGCATCCAATGTTTCTTTCGCTACAAATTTCGATAAGATCTCCTCATCAGAGCCAACAGCGATAAACTTACCATCCTTTACAGCAAAGGCCTGAGCATTCGAAAAGCTGGAGTCAACCGTATAAATGACCGCATGATGAACGATCAGATCGACTTCTTGTTGATGAGAACAAGAAAAAAACAATATCGAACAAAAGATGACAATATATTTTTTCATCAATTATTTTCGGATGGTATTTGTTGCATTTGCCTGAACTGTAGGCGTAATGATCACATCACTTATATTCACATGTGCCGGACGGGATGCTGCCCAATAAATAGTATCTGCAATATCTTCAGCCGTTAAGGGCTGTAATCCTTTATACACATTCTTCGCTCTTTCTTCATCTCCTTTATAACGTACAATACTAAACTCTGTTTCCACCATTCCCGGATGAATGCCTGTTACTTTTATTCCATGTGGAAGCATATCAATACGCATTGCTTTATTTAATGCATCCACAGCATGTTTTGTGGCACAATATACATTTCCATTGGCATATACTTCCTTCCCTGCAATAGACCCAATATTTACAATATGACCAAAACCATTTTGGATCATTAGCGGAGCTAATGTTCTGGTTATATATAACAAACCTTTGATATTGGTATCGATCATCCGTTCCCAATCATCAATGATTCCCTCTTGAATAGGGCCAAGACCAACTGCTAAACCGGCATTATTAACCAGCACATTGATCTTTTTCCAGTCAGCCGGGATCGAATTGACAGCCGCTTCTACTTCAGATAATTTTCGGACATCGAAATTCAATGTTAATACATCTACTTTATAACTTGCTTTTAAATGAGAAGAAAATTCTTCCAAACGTTCTTTTCTTCTTCCTGTAATGATAATATTATATCCATTCTTAGCAAAGAGTTCTGCTGTTGCTTTTCCTATTCCTGCTGTTGCACCTGTAATTAATGCGATCATAATTTATGCTTTATTTAATTTACTATTTCTTCTGCTGTACCCAAAATAGATCGCTAATCCAACGATCAACCAAAGTCCAAATCCTGCCCAATTAGAAACCTCTAATTCTGCCATCATGTATAAACAGCTTACCAAGCCTAACATAGGTATCAAGGATAAGTTTGCACGGAAAGCCCAAACTGTCAGTGCTAAAGTGACCAGAATAAAGATCCACATAGGGATCTTATGCTTGAACAAACTCCATCCTGACTCAAATTTTAAATCTTCTCCAACAGGCAATGAATTGACAAATGAAGAATAATTTTCTTCCGTTAAACTGCTCATATACGTTTCAATATCATTACTTGCAGCAGCGAATGCAGCACTATCGGTTTGAACAATATGTGTTTTTACTGAATTGATCTGCTCTTCATTCAATGAGGTAACGATGGTGGCAGCATCATTCATTTGTTTCTCATTGGTAACAAAGTTCATGGTCGCCTCTTTATTGTATGTCAAGGATAATACAATGGCAGCGATCAATAAAACCGGCATAATATATTTTGAATTGATATAAGGCGTTTTGAATTTTCCACGAGGAATATCTTTTTTGTTTTGCAATACAAGTACACCACCACAAACTAAAACAAAGGCGAATAATGTTCCAATACTACATAATTCAGTTACTACCTCTAGATTCAGGAAAAGAGAAGGCACTGCAACTACAAAACCGGTTACGATGGTTGCGAAAGAAGGTGTTTTATATTTCGGATGAACTTTAGCAAAAGACTTTGGTAATAAACCATCACGACTCATGCTCATCCAGATGCGTGGCTGCCCCATTTGGAACACTAACAATACACTCGCCATAGCCACAACTGCACTTACAGCAATGATACCCGACATCCATTTAAGATCCAGTTTTTCGAAAACAAAAGCCAGAGGATCACCTACATTTAGTTCATTGTAACTAACCATACCTGTCAGTACAAGAGCAATGATCACATACAGAACTGTACAAATAATAATGGCCCACATCATCCCTCTTGGAAGGTCGCGTTGTGGATTCTTACACTCCTCGGCAGTCGTTGAAATGGCATCAAAACCAATATAAGCAAAGAATACAGCCGACACGCCTTTTAATATTCCTCCTATTCCATTCGGTGCAAATGGATCCCAATTTTCGGTATCCACATAAAAAACACCAACTGCGATCACCAGCAAAATGATACACAGTTTGATCACCACCATCAAGTTGCTGGCATTCTTAGATTCTTTCATTCCTTTATAAACCAACCAAGTGATCAACACAATGATCATCAAGGCAGGAATATCAGCGATCAAATGCAAGGGACCTAATGTTGGAGCCGTTGTCCATGCTGTATAAGCAGCTTGCACCGAAGCATCCAGGTTTTCAAAGGATTTACCACTTTGCATTAGAGCTGTAGCTTGATCAAAACCCTTTGAAGCAGAGGGATAATCCATTTGTATCCATTCCGGCAAATGAATTCCTCCACTACTTAACAATCCTGTAAAATAATCACTCCAGGAAATAGCAACGGTAATGTTACCAATGGCATATTCCATAATAAGCGCCCAACCGATGATCCAGGCAACCAATTCACCAAAGGCTACATAAGAATAAGTATAAGCACTTCCGGAAACAGGAACCATGGACGCAAATTCAGCATAGGCAAAAGCCGCAAATCCGCAAGCAATGGCTGTGAAAATGAAAAGAAAGATAACAGCAGGGCCGCCATCAGCACTCGCTTTACCGATGGTACTAAAAATACCGGCTCCAATAATAGCCGCAATACCAAACGCAGTAAGATCTCTAACACCTAAATGCTTTCCAAGAGAACCATGTCCATCACCGGCACCATCTTTTTCTACTTGTTTTAAAATATCCGTTACAGACTTCTTTCTGAATAAACTATTAAAGCTCATATCTATCGTTTAGGGTTACAAAACAAATTTAGGATAAAAAATCAATTTAAAATCCTTTTTAAAAAGGGTAGTTTAGATACTAATTTATGCTTGTCCAAAACCAGCAGAAAAGCGATCAATAAAAAAGGAAGTGTAGGTGTACGGTATCTTGCTATTGCTCCAATGATTGGGGTTGTTTCACCGATCACAATAAATTGTAATATAACAAATGACAGACAAAACAGGATCAAATGCCATGGTAATTGCTTAAAAGGGAGAATAAAATACAAACAAAGCAACAAGATCGCGATGATCAACATATTCTCAAAACCGGCCATCAGCATCATGATCGAATTCATCTCCCATGGGAATGGTCGCAGTAATACATTAGAAATTGCTTGTGGAATATTTTTTACAAATGAAACAAATGTTGGCTCTAATTTATTGATGTGAATGGCACTGTTAGCAACGGGAATCGGCTTCCCGGTCATATCGGTCATTTCGCCCGATGCCAATTTATTGAACTCCAGCTGTTTTTGAGAAAGCGTAACCAATGGATTCTGAATATGTATGATCTTATCGACATTAAACCCAATTGTTGCCAAAACAAGCACAACGGTCATGAATTTCAAACCTACTTTTTGAGTGCCGGTCTTATTTATCCATAACAGAAAAATTAAACCGGGTAAAAGCGAAAGCCAAACATAAAATTTTGAAAAGCCTAATAAAAAGGCCATTGATATAACAACAATGTTAGCTTTAAATTCGAAAAGACGATTAAAAAAATAGATCATTAATCCCAAAGCAAAAAACAAGATCCCTTCTTTTAACACGCCCGAGCCCCAAAATAAAACAGAAGGAAGTAAAAACACCACAAAAAACAATTCTATTTTCTTGTCCATAAGGAATTCAGAGAATGTTTTATAAATAGCTACTAATCCTATAAAGGAAAGGAAACACATAAAAACAGTATGCACATTAAAATACTCCATTGAAAAAATGCGTACCAGCGCATTAAAACGGATAATGGTATGGCTGTCGTTCAGCACATTTGTATCATGAGCTCTTGCCCAAAAATTCATCTGATTGTAATATTGATTAAAATCACCTCCATCATTTCCAATACCCGTAAGCATGGCAAAATAGTGGGAAGGATTTATTTTTAGTGCATCAAAGATCACCTTGCTATCATCAAAATATTTATAGATGTCTGCAGTCGCTCTGTCGGTATAATAGAAGGTATAAATAGCCCATACTGCAAAGCCGGCAACAACTTTCAGTAAAAATGTCCCTATCACCCATTTTTTGGAGATCCCGCTCAGCTCAAAAAATCGAATCTTTTGGATCAGAAAAACAAAAAATGTGGTGTATGCAAGCGATAAAATAATCTCCATGACCATAGTATCCAAATATAAGAATTCTTATCGTTCAAGATTTGCTTAAATTCGATTGTATTAAAAAAACAGAAAATAGCTACGATTGTAGCGGCTTATTGGTAGATCAAAAATATCGTTGGTCTTTTATTGATATCAGGTAATTGTTTTTTCCAATCAAACACACTCTTTGTTTTAATAAATTCAGTTGGAAGCGTTATATCACAAGCAATACATAGCTTTGTTTTATTCTCACAAGAATTGAGAATATCTTCTAATATATGCATGTTACGGTAAGGAGTTTCAATGAACATCTGTGTCTGCTTACGCTTATAAACTAGCATTTCTAAATCCTTGATCTTTTTGATGCGCTCTGAACGTTCTTTGGGCAAATAACCATTGAATGCGAAATTTTGTCCGTTAAAGCCGGAAGCCATCAATGACAATAATATAGAAGATGGGCCAACTAATGGAATGACATCAATGTTTTTTTCATGCGCCAGTTTCACAACATCTGCTCCAGGATCGGCTACCCCGGGACAACCCGCTTCAGAGATCACCCCAATATCTTTACCCTGTTGAATTGAATTTAAATAGGAAGAGATCTCATGTGCTTGTGTATGCTGATTTAGGGGATGCAGAACGATCTCCTGTAATGGCTTTTTTATTCCGATCTTCTTTAGGTAATGACGGGCCGATTTTTCATTCTCTACTATATACTCATCAATCTTATTGATCAGTTCATTTACCTTTAGTGGAATAACATCTGCTGTTTCTCCAGTATCGCCAAGAGTAGTAGGAATGAGGTATAGTTTTCCTTTATTCATTAAGCCAATTTTCTTTTCATTTCTCTGTCTGTATCCCGCTTTTTAATATCCTCGCGCTTGTCGAAGAGCTTTTTACCTTTTGCAAGAGCGATCTCCAACTTTGCATATCCTTTGTCGGAAATGAATAATCGCAAAGGAATGATCGTTAATCCCTGATCTTTTAACTTATTCTGGAGTTTGTTTAATTCCTGACGGTTCAACAGCAACTTCCGGTCGCGCTTTTCTTCCACATTGTTGTAAGTGCCATTAAAGTAATGAGCAATGTGCATGTTACGGATCAACAATTCATCTTTTTGAAAAACGCAAAAAGCATCATTGATATTTGCTTTCCCTTCACGGATCGATTTTATTTCGGTTCCGGTCAGCTGTATACCGGCAATATACTTATCGATGAATGCATATTCAAACGAAGCCCTTTTATTCTTGATATTGATCGTATTCTCTGAACTCATAAACTACGCAAAGATACGCTTTATCCTAATCCGACATCCAAAATCATCATCACCAAAAATCCGGCAATCAATCCCAATGTTGCATAATCCGTGTATTTATCTCTTTGAGTTTCAGGAATAACTTCTTCTACCACCACATAGATCATGGCTCCGGCAGCAAATGCTAAAGCATAAGGCAAGACAGGCTGTGCATACAAAACAGCTACTGCGCCAATTACGCCTGCAACAGGCTCAACGATGGCAGATAATTGTCCCCACCAAAAACTTTTAAACCGACTTAAACCTGCTCTTCTCAAAGGAACAGCAACAGCAGTTCCTTCCGGAAAATTTTGAATTCCAATTCCTATTGCTAAAGCAACAGCCGCTCCGATATCGGCATGAGGTAAATTTGCTGCTACAGCCCCAAAAGCAACACCAACAGCCAATCCTTCCGGGATGTTATGAAGCGTGATTGCTAATACCAATAAGGTTGTTTTGTGCCAATCGGTTTTTATTCCTTCACTTTCATGATCATGAAAATTCAAATGGATGTGTGGAATGATCTTGTCTAAAGCAAATAAAAATAATGCTCCTGCAGCAAAGCCTACTGCCGGAGGAAACCAGGATGGCAATGAACCGCCTTCGGACATTTCGATGGCTGGTGCCAGCAATGACCAAAAACTCGCTGCGATCATCACACCTCCTGTAAAACCAAGCATGGAGTCCATTACCTTTCTATTCAAATTCTTGAAGAAAAAGACAAGAGATGCTCCCAATGCCGTTAAAAACCAGGTAAATGTGGTTGCTAAAAATGCCGCCCAAATTGGGTTGATCGATTTTAAATAGGTATAAACACTTTCCATAATTATTTGATTATTACTAATATGTTTTTAGCTACTTCATTACTAATAAACAGGCTGTTCTTTTTATTGACTGATATCTGCAACGATTTATCAAATGATACAATATCCTTGATCTTAATTTCGTCTCCCAAACCGATGGCAGCTTGATCTAAATATTGCAAAAAAGCAGGAGAATGATCCACCACACCTGTCATTATACAAGCACTATTCTTTTTTAACTCCGATAGCAGTTGCGATTTTTGAATATGAAATTTCCCGTTAGCATCCGGGATAGGATCACCATGAGGATCAAATTTCGGGAAATTCAAAAAATGGTCGATCTGTGCGATCAGTTTATCGGAATCGATATGCTCTAATTGCTCGGCAACATCATGCACTTCGTCCCACTTGAAATTTAACTTCTCTACCAAAAACATTTCCCATAAGCGGTGCTTACGAATGATATTCAAAGCAATCTTCTCCCCTTTCGCAGTTAAACTTACCCCTTGGTATTTCTGATAGTTAATGAATTTTTTATCCGCCAATTTCTTGAGCATATCTGTTACAGAAGCTGCTTTTGTATTCATTTTTTCAGCAATAGCATTCGTTGTAACAACACTTTCTTTTTCAAGAAGCTTGTAGATCGCTTTTAAATAATTCTCTTCTGTAAAGGAATTCATGGAGATCAATTTGATGCAAATATACAATTTTTAAACATACGTCAATTATTTTTTAGACTAGTCTAAATTTTTATTTACATTTGCATAAATGAAAAAAGCCTGTATCATCTTATTTTCTATCTTATCTATGCTTGCCTATTCACAAACGGGCTCGATCAAAGGTCGTATACAAGATGGAAAAGGAGGATTAGAATTTGTCAGCATTGGTCTCACGGGAACCAACTATTCCACGAACTCGGATAGTAAAGGCTATTATGAGCTGTCAGCCATTCCATTGGGGACTTATGAGCTTCAAGTAGCATTGGTCGGCTATATGAAGATCAAACAAAAAGTGACGATCAGTCCATCAAAACCATTGATCATCGATCATCAATTGGTTCCTACTGATAATCGCTTGAATGAAGTGGTAGTTACAGGAACACTGAATGAGGTGAGCAAATCAGAATCAGCCATTCCGATTGACATACTCACTCCAAAACTATTTCAAAAAAATCCAAGTCCGAGTTTATTTGAGTCGATCGGCATGGTAAATGGAATTCAGCCACAACTGAATTGTAATGTATGCAATACCGGTGATATTCATATCAACGGCATGGAAGGTCCGTATACAATGATCACCATTGATGGAATGCCAATCGTTAGTTCACTGGCAACAGTGTATGGTTTGAGTGGGATCCCGAATAGTTTAGTGAACCGTATTGAAGTAGTAAAAGGGCCGGCCAGCACGCTCTTTGGATCAGAAGCTGTAGGTGGATTGATCAATGTGATCACGAAGAATCCTATTTCTGCACCAAAAATAAGTGCCGATGTAATGGCAACAAGTGATCAGGAATTCAATGTTGATCTTGGTTTTAAGAGTAACATTAAAAAAGCTCACTCATTGCTAGGGTTGAATTATTTTAACTTCCAAAATAGAATGGACAAAAATAATGACGGCTTCACCGATGTAACACTTCAGCATAGGATCTCTCTATTCAACAAATGGAGCTTTGAAAGAAAGGAAAACAGAGTTGCTACCATAGCCGCACGTTTTGTATATGAAGACCGCTGGGGAGGAGAAGCAAACTGGAGCAAAGAATTTAGAGGTGGTGATAGTATTTATGGTGAGTCGATCTATACAACACGATATGAACTAATTGGAAACTATCAACTGCCTATTGCCAAAGAACACATTTTTTTTCAATACTCTTTCAATACTCATCTTCAGAATTCATATTATGGTCTTACGTCCTACAATGCAGATCAAACAGTCGCTTTTGCACAACTATATTGGAATAAAAAGATCAATGATAAAATAGTGATATTATCCGGAATACCGCTCAGATACACGTATTATGATGACAACACTCCGGCTACACAAATGTCCGATACACTTATTCATACTAACAAACCATCCTCCGTATTACTGCCCGGCATTTTCATTCAGCCAGAGATCAAATTCAATACTAAAGCTACATTATTAAGTGGCTTACGTTACGATCATAATTCCACACACGGGCATATTTTATCGCCCCGTTTAGCATTCAAATACGCAGCAAATGAAAATAACATATTGCGCTTAAGTGCAGGAAACGGTTACCGCGTAGTGAATTTATTTACAGAAGACCATGCTGCACTGACAGGAGCCCGAGAAGTAGTTATAAAAAAAGATCTAAAACCGGAGCGATCCTGGAATATCAATCTGAATTATCAAAAATATTTCATCTTCAAAAAAGGAATTGTAAACTTGGATGCAAGTCTGTTCTACACCTACTTTACTAACCGGATCATTGCTGATTTTACAAGCAATGCTAATCAGATCATTTATGATAACCTGAACGGATATGCAGTTTCACAGGGTGGCTCATTAAGTTTAGATCTGACAATGGAAAACGGACTGAAGATCATCTTAGCAGGAACTTTCATGGATGTGTATAGTATACAAAACGATTCATTGGGATATTCATACAGAGTAGAACAAATGCATGCACCTAAATTTTCAGGCAACTTCACGGCAAGTTATACATTCAGCAAATCAGGCATCAGTATTGACTATACAGGTATCGTTAAAGGACCGATGTTGCTTCCAACAGTTCCCAATGATTTCAGACCTCAATATTCACCTTGGTTCAGCCTGCAAAATATTCAATTAACAAAGAAATTTAAAAAAGGTCTTGAAATTTATGGAGGCGTAAAGAATATATTGAATTTTGTTCCGAAGGATCCAATACTACGGCCATTCGACCCATTTGATAAGCATATTACAGAGAATAATCCGAACGGCTATTCCTTCGACCCTAGCTACAATTATGCACCGATTCAGGGAAGAAGATATTTTATAGGCATAAGATACACCCTCAATTAAAGCGCATAAAAGGTATAAATCCGGTTAGCAGACTTTTTAGTTTCTGCATCAGTCAATTTTATATCAATTGAATTACCGGCAATAGTTCCCTCATAACTTTGAGAACCGGTTA
>JAEUTU010000008.1 GCA_016786925.1 Bacteroidia bacterium | reverse complement strand
CATTGCTGAAGATCCACTTCGCGCTGTTGCACGCGGAACAGGTATTGCATTAAAGAATGTAGACAAGTTCCCTTTCTTGATGAAATAGAAGAAAGTTGGAGAGTTGGAGAATTATTGAGTTGGAGAGTTATTGAATTAGAGGGTTTAGAAATTGTTGAATTGAGAAGTTGAGAGTTAAAGAATAAGTGAGCATTAGTTATACAAGTAGAAAATCAAGATATATGTCTGAATTTGCTGAAAAACTAAAATATAGAACAAAACAGTTTGCTATAGACATCATTCAATTTACTCAAACATTTCCAAAATCTGACGAAGCATTCATTATAAAAAAACAATTATTACGTTCTTCTTTTTCAGTAGCAGCAAATTATAGGGCAGTATGTAGAGCTAGGTCAGATGGCGAATTCTTTTCAAAACTAAGTATTGTAGTAGAAGAGGCTGATGAGGTGCTGTTTTGGATTGAATTGCTAACCGAATCTAAAATTATTAAAGTTGAAGAATCTAAAAAGTACTCAAACGAAGCAAAAGAAATTCTATCGATTGTAGCAAAATCAAGAAAAACGTTGCGAGAAAAAAATCAAATCGATATTAATAAAAACTCAACAATTCAATAATTCTAAAACTCAACAATTACTTTAAATGCGTAACCTGATCGTTTTTATCTGGAAACACAATTTCTTTTTTCTCTTCCTGATAATAGAAACGTTCTGCATCTATTTGGTTGTGCAAAATAATTTTTATCAGAAAGCAAGTTTTGTTAACTCTTCCAATGCTGCATCCACAAGTGTATTGCAAACATCGGCAGCTATTGAAGAATATTTTTATTTGAAGACCGAGAATGAAAATCTTGCCAAAGAGAATGCTTGGCTTAAGACACAACTCATTGCGTCTAAGTTTGTGATGATGACCGACACACATCAGGTAAACAAACCAACGCTTCACCAAAAATACGTGTACACCGAAGCGAAAGTGGTGAACAATTCTACCAGCAGAAGGAATAACTATCTGACACTCGACAAAGGAAGTAATCAAGGTGTAAAAAAGAACATGGCCATTATTTCCAGTACAGGTGTAGTGGGTCAAGTACAAGAAGTATCTGATAATTTTTGCACCGTCATGTCATTGCTTCACAGCAAAACTACTGTAAGTGCTAAGATCAAAAAAGATGGGTCGTACGGACCACTTGTATGGAATGGTGAAAGTTATGATTTTGCTACATTGAATGATATCCCTACTCACGTAAAATTGATCAAAGGTGACACAATCGTTACCAGTCCATATTCACTTACCTTTCCGGAAAATGTGTTGATCGGAACAGTAGAAAGCTTCGAGCGTGAATCAGGAAAATATTTTTACACGGTGAAAGTAAAACTTTCTACCGACTTCAAAAAGTTAACGCATGTATATGTTGTTACCAACATGTTTAAAGAAGAACAAGAAGTTTTAGAGAAAAAAACTGAAGAAAGCAATAAGGAATAATGATTAATGAGATCATAAGAAATATCATCCGCTTTATTTTATTGGTGCTTGTACAAGCACTGATCATCAAGAACATTGAATTAGGGCGATTCATCAATCCTTTTATTTATGTTTTGTTTATTGTTGTTCTTCCATTTGAAACACCTAAATGGTTATTATTAGTAAGTGCATTTGTGTTAGGCATCACCATCGATATGTTTTACGATACAGCCGGAATGCATGCTGCAGCAACCGTTTTCATGGCTTATATCCGTCCGGGTGTTTTAAAACTTTTCTCTCCACGCGATGGTTATGAATTTGGGACACAGCCAACAGTACAATACTTAGGAGTACCCTGGTTCTTATCCTACGCAAGTATTTTAGTGGTATTGCATCATCTCGTTCTCTTTTACATCGAGATCTTCCGCTTCTCCGAATTCTTCTCTACCTTTTTCAGAGTGATCATCAGCTCTATCTTCACTTTACTATTGATCGTCATTACACAATATTTGTTTAACCGTAAAACAGATAAAGAATGAACCAATTGAGTGATAGAAAATATTTTATCATCGGGATCTTCATTCTTATCGGCTTGATCTACATTGCCCGTTTATTCTACATCCAGGTAATTGATGATACCTACAAACTGGATGCACGTAATCAGGCATTCCGCTACAAAACAGAGTATCCGATCCGCGGTTATATCTACGACCGTAAAGGGAAATTACTCGTTTACAACGAGGCTGCATACGACTTGATGGTATTGCCAAAAGACGTAAAAGATCTTGACACGGCAGATTTTTGTGACTTATTAGGCATCACTAAAGAACAGTTCTTAAAGAAAATGAAAAAGGCTGTACAAGCGCCTAACTCACCTCGCAGAGAATCCATTTTCGAAAAACAATTGTCGCCACGTGAATACGCATCGCTTCAGGAACGATTATATCGCTTTAAAGGATTTTGGGTACAATCACGAACCTTAAGAAAGTATCCTAAAAAGATAGCTGCACACATGCTTGGCTATATTGGTGAAGCCGACAAAAACATAACGGAAAAAGATCCGTATTACAAAGATGGCGACTACCTTGGTATAAGTGGGATTGAGAAGACCTACGAAAAAGTGTTGCGTGGTAAAAAAGGGATGCGCATCATGATGGTGGATGTTCACAACCGTGAAAAAGGAAGTTACATGAATGGTATTTACGATACCATGGCGATATCCGGAAAACCTTTAACCACAACAATTGATGCCGACCTTCAGGAATATGGTGAGAAGTTGATGCAAAACAAGATCGGTAGTTTGGTTGCCATCGATCCACAAACAGGAGAAATATTGGCGATCATCACCAGTCCGACTTACGATCCGAACCTATTGGTAGGTAGAGCACGTAACAAAAATTTTTCGATGCTCTTAAAAGATACCATTGGTAATCCCTTATTCAACCGTTCTACCATGGCCTCGTATCCTCCTGGGTCCACATTTAAATTAGTAATGGCATTGATCGGTTTGCATGAGGGAGTGTTGACAGCCGACACACGTTATCCTTGCGCAAGGGGTTATCCTCCATTGGGTGGTCGCCCGAAATGCCATCCGCATGCATCACCTATGGATCTGCATGGTGCTATCGGAACATCATGCAACTCTTATTTCTCCTACGTTTTTAAAAGTGTGATCGATGATAAAAAATATCACGACACCTACAAAGCCTATCAAAACTGGAGAGATATTGCCATGAGTTTTTGTTTAGGAACAAAGACCGGCTCCGACCTTGCCAATGAATTAAGAGGAAATGTACCAAGTATCAAATACTATGATAAAGTATTCGGAAAAGGATCATGGAAAGCCAGCACCGTTATTTCACTAGGTATCGGGCAGGCCGAGATGGGTATCACTCCTTTGCAAAATGCAAACTTAGTTTCGATCATTGCCAACAAAGGATATTACTATACACCACATATTGTAAAAGCGATTGGAGGAAACGAGAATGACACCTTGCTGGATCGCTTTAAAGTAAAGCATTACACAAAAATTACCGATACAGCTGTTTATAATGATGTGATCAGAGGTATGGCAAAAGCAGTAGAAGGGGGTACAGCTGCAGGATTAAAGATAGAAGGAATTCCTTATTGCGCTAAAACAGGAACAGCACAAAACCCACACGGAAAAGATCACTCGGTGTTCGTTTGTTTTGCGCCTATTGACAAACCAAAGATCGCTATTGGTATCCTGATCGAGAATGCCGGTTTTGGTTCCACATGGGCCGGACCGATAGCACGATTGATGATGGAAAAATATTTAAAAGGAGAGATCACCCGTCCTGACCTTGAAAAGCGAATGTTGGAAGGCGATTTGATCCACAAAGGAAAAACGACTGAAGAAAAAACTACACACTAATATAAAAGAACATTGAGACAATCCACCAATAATAGCATCTTTTATAATGTAGACTGGATAACGATCCTGATCTATGTGCTGCTTGTTATTATGGGCTGGATGAATATTTATGCTGCTGTATATAATGAAGAACATTATATTATTACAGACATCAGTCAGAAATATGGAAAGCAAATGATCTGGATCGCTACGGCATTCTTGATCGCACTTATTATTCTTATCATTGATGAAAGTTTTTACACCGCATTCGCTTATTTCATTTTCGGATTCTTTTTGGTGCTTAACCTTGCTGTACCTTTCCTGGGAAGGGAAGTAAAAGGAAGTCGCTCCTGGTTCCGCTTTGGCGACTTTGGTATTCAGCCAGCCGAATTCATGAAGTTTGCAGCTAACCTCGCACTTGCTAAATTCCTGAGTAATCAGCACATTAAAATATCGGATTATCGTAACACCATTATTTCTCTTATCATTATTGGTGTGCCGATGGTGGTCATAAAAGTGTTACAAGATGAAACAGGATTAGCCATTGTGTTTGTGGCATTCATTATCACGCTTTATCGCGAAGGTTTATCCATCAATTATTTGTTATTAGGCTTTTTGGCTGTTATTCTTTTTGTGATGGCATTGCTGGTAAACAATATGTATCTGTTTGCTATCATTGGAGCACTTTGTGTGATCGCAGTGCTTTTCGTAAAACGTAATGCAAAGAATCTATTTATCATTGCTATGGTTGGTATGATCGCCTGTGGAATGGTAAAAGGAACAAGTACGGTGTACGAACACATGGAACCACATCAGAAAGTTCGTATTGATGTATTATTGGGTAGAGGAACGGTTGACTTAAAAAAAGAAGGATACAATGTGAATCAGGCAAAGATCGCGATCGGCTCCGGAGGCTTTGCCGGTAAAGGCTATTTGCAAGGCACACAAACCAAATACGATTTTGTACCTGAACAGGATACTGATTTTATTTTTTGTACAGTGGGTGAAGAATGGGGTTTTTTAGGCAGCTCAGTAGTGATCATCTTACAATTGGTATTGATCATCCGCTTAGTATTTATGGCAGAGCGACAACGTTCACCATTCAGTCGTATTTACGGCTATGGCGTTGCCTCCGTTTTCTTTTTTCACTTAACCATTAATATTGGTATGACAATCGGATTGGCTCCTGTTATTGGTATTCCGCTACCTTTCTTTAGTTATGGAGGATCATCCTTATGGTCATTTACCATATTGTTATTTATCTTCCTGAAACTGGACTCGCATCGTTTACAGATCCTGAGGTAATTGATACAACTGACAGTCCACTACTTTATTAATTCCTAATATGCCTGTTTCAAACTGCACTTCTATTTGATGAATGCGTGGCAATTGCTCGTAATGATTGGTTACAAAATCATTCACCACAAATTCCAATGCAAAATCCACATCATCACCTACCAGGGTAAAATGAAATGCATCATTATATATACTCATTTCCGCTACTTGATAGGTATTTGAATATGAATCAATACTGGTAAAATAATTCAACAATAAAATACTGTTTACCAAACACATTCCAAATCCAGAAAAGGAAAACATCGCAAATTGATGGTATTGCATATCGAGTAATCGTTTAAAATAACCCCATTGCAATAAACCCAGTGTTCCGCCACAAAATATCAAGAGAAGTAACAATCCTATAGAGATAACCATTTTGGAATACAGCCAAAACAAAAGTGGAATCCCCACAAACAAACCAACAGCTGTAGTGGCCATGACCACATAAATACCTTTTGTTCTAATAAAGGTTTGTAGTTTTGAATCGGGCTCCCCAATTAATTTTTGTGACATACTGTGAAAATAAATAATTAAAACAAACAATTTGACTTTTCCTTTGTAATTTTAAGCATGAGCGAACACAAATACACCAACTCACTAATAAATGAAAGCAGTCCCTATCTGCTGCAACATGCACACAACCCGGTTAACTGGTATGCCTGGAACGAAGAAACATTGGAAAAAGCCAAGCGGGAAGATAAACTCATTTTGATCAGTGTGGGCTACTCAGCCTGCCATTGGTGTCATGTGATGGAACATCAAAGCTTTGAAGATGAAACCGTGGCGAAGATCATGAATGATTATTTTATCTGTATAAAAGTAGACAGAGAGGAACGTCCGGATATTGATCAAGTGTATATGTTAGCCGTACAGCTAATGACGGGACAAGGCGGATGGCCGCTCAACTGTTTTGCTTTACCTGATGGTCGCCCGATCTACGGAGGAACCTATTTCCCGAAAAATCAATGGATAAATGTTTTATTGAATTTGTCGGACCTCTATAAAAATGAACGTGAAAAAGCCATTGATTATGCCAAACAACTTACAGAAGGAGTCCGTTTAGCGGAATTGGTAAAAACACCACAAGATGATGCACTCAGTGAAGATATAATTCATGAATGTATTAAAAACTGGAAGCTACGCTTCGACAGCACTGATGGTGGACCACAAAAAGCTCCGAAATTTCCATTGCCTAATAATTATGAATTTTTACTTCAATATGCAGCTCTGTTCAACGACAAAGAAGTGGAAGAGCATGTACACCTGACCTTAAAGAAAATGGCCTATGGCGGAATTTATGATCAGATAGGCGGTGGATTCGCCCGCTATTCAGTAGATCATTATTGGAAAGTCCCCCACTTCGAAAAAATGCTGTACGATAATGCACAATTGGTTTCCTTATACAGCAGAGCTTTTCAAAGAACAAAAAATGGGCTTTACAAACAAGTGGTTTATGAAACGATCGACTTTGTAGAACGTGAATTAACTTCTCCCGAAGGAGCTTTCTATTCAGCATTAGATGCCGATAGTGAAGGCGAAGAAGGCAAGTATTACGTTTGGAAAAAGGAAGAACTGCAAACAATATTAAAAGAGCAGTTTCAACCGTTTGCAGATGTATATAATGTGAATGAACTGGGCCACTGGGAACATGGGAATTACATCTTATTAAGAAATGACGAATTGGACACCATCGCTTCAAAGTATCATATCACGAAAGAACAATTGATCCTTCAGCTGGAACAAAACAAAAAAACATTGCTATCTGTCCGCGAACAAAGAATAAAACCCGGCTTGGATGACAAAACACTCACATCCTGGAATGCCCTAATGGCAAAAGGATTATTAGATGCTTATCAGGCATTTGGTGAAAGTCGCTTTTTAGAGATGGCTGAAAAAAACATGACCTTCCTTCTTTCCAAGCAATTACAAAAAGATGGAAGTCTTTTCCATTCGTACAAGAACGGACGATCAACCATCAATGGATTCTTAGAGGATCATTGCTACCTGATAGAAGCATTGATCAGTTTGTATCAAAGTACAGGAACCGAAAAATATTTGCGGATAGCGAATGAGCAGATGCAATATTGTCTGACACATTTTAAAGATGCAGATTCGAGCATGTTCTTTTTTACATCCGATCTCGACAAAGCACTCATCACCCGAAAAATGGAGCTATCTGATAATGTCATTCCTGCGTCCAACTCAAGCATAGCCAAATCATTGTCTATATTGGGACATTATTTTGAGAATGATGCATATACGCAGCAAAGCAAAAAAATGTTATCCTGCATGATCGATGATATTCAAGGCTATGGCTCCGGCTACAGCAATTGGGGTAGTTTATTGCTCTGGAACATTAAACCCTTTTACGAGGTGGCCATTGTTGGTAAATCTGTTAATGAAAAGATCAGAACCTTCCAAAATCATTATTTACCAAACCTGATATTTGCATATAGCGAATCGGAAAGCACTTTAGCATTACTGAAGAACAGATGGGTGAACAACGAAACATACATTTATGTGTGTAAAGAAAAAGCCTGCCTGTTACCTGTTAAAGAAGCCGAAGATGCTTTAAAGCAATTGGTATTTTGATCAAACAAATTAGTACATCATTACTCCTGCTCTGCCTCTTAACTTCAAAGGCACAGCTTATCAATACCCAACCGGTAGAGATCAATATTGGTCCTATTCATTTTAGCGCTGCGATCATCAAAGAACAAAAAGTAAAACGGATAGATGTCGTGATGGTGGATAAGCCTGATGGGAAGGTGATCGTGGATAAAGGAGCAGGCCAGGGTTTTGAATTCGATACACAAGGAAGAGTTTGTAAATATTATTATACCATATTCAAAGGAATTGCATACGAAGATATTGATGTTCCTGCTGTAAAACGCAAAGGAAGGATCATTCAAAAGGCCTACACAAAGACCATCACCAAATATTTGAATGATACCATTTTTGCATCTATCTATTATGATGAGAATGATCGCATCATTTTAAAACGTACTGGATTAGGCGACTATTACGATGCCTATTATTATGAGTACAATGAAAAAGGACTCCTAAAAAAGGAAATGCATTGTAAAGAAACGAATGTGAGTGAGAATAAAAAGGAATTTAAAATGGGCGTACAAACTGTTCTTTCAAAAGAAAGCTTTGAATATGAGAACCTAACACCAACACAAGTAAAAAAGAAATGTTTGAATGATGAAGGCCGTGAATACAAACACTCCATCATCAATTATAATGAAAGTGGGAAAAAGACATCCGAAAATTACAACTTCATTGTAAGCTGGATGCGCAGTGAAAATGTTTATGAATACGATAACAGAGGCTTTCTGATAGAACAAACCTATTCCAGTAATGAGAGTGGTGAAATAAAAACAGAACAGGTATTCGAATACGATGCGAACGGAGTACTACTTTCAGAAAAACGATTAAAGAACAATGAACTTTTAAATGAGATCAGTTATTTATACGATGAAAACAAGAAATTGGTGAAGTCGTATATCAACCGTGATCACAAGAATGCTTTGATAGGGATCGTGAAATTTGCTTATAGTTATTATTAAGCTTCCTTCTTTTTACCTGCCACAAAATCCTTCAGATAAAAAGGCTCAAAATACGCCACATCTTCAAACTTTGCTGCTTGATAGGCGCTCTCAGACAACGAAACCATTTGCTTGGCAGAAGGAAAGACCCCATCTACAAACATAGCATTGACTTGGGAAGAAAATGTTTCTTTGCATTTAGCAGCACCATCTCCAAAAAAAATCAAACACCTCTCTCTATCTCTCTCCAAAGGAGAGAGGAACTCTTGGAAAGAATCTTCGTCAATAACCTTTGCCATTGTCGGCATAACACAGTTATTGTCTTTATCATATATAGCACAATAAACCTCCATTCTACGTGCATCAATCATCGGACAATACAAAACCTCCATATTTGATGATGCTTTCGGAAAGGAATCTGTATTAAGATCCAATTCTTCTCTAATTTTTGAGAGAACTGATTCGAGAGCAGATACAACTTCTTCGTTCGCAAAACGAATAACTCTAAATCCAAACCTATTCAATTCAGCTGTTCTAAAATCATCTGCTTCTTTTTGAAACTCATGAATTTTACCATCTATCTCGACAATCAGTTTTTTCTCAATACAAACAAAATCAACAATGTATTTATAAATTGGATGTTGTCTCCTGAATTTAGCACCCAATCTAGATGCTCTTATTGATTCCCAAATAATTTTCTCTGCCTCCGTTGGATTCGATCTATTTTGCTTTGCAAAAGCAATCGATGAGTTCCAATCTAATTTTGACGCAGTATGAAAACGAGGGGCATCGTGCGTTTGCATTATTCCCTCTCCTTTGGAGAGGGTTAGGGAGAGGTGTTCAAGAGTATTTATCGCGATCAAAGGTTTATCCAATGAATAGCACAAACCTTTTGCGGTACTCACTCCAATTCGCAAACCGGTATAAGAACCCGGGCCTTTACTCACAGCTACGGCATCAATGTCTTTTAATTGAATTCCAGCTTGCTGAATAACATCTTCAATAAATAAAGTAAGATTTTCGGCATGTGTATAATCGCCATTCAGCTCTTTCAATGCGATCAGTTGACCATCTTTTCCCAACGACACACTGCACATGGTTGTTGCAGTTTCTATATTTAAGATCAATGCCATACAGTATTACTTCTTATTCGCATTGAATAATTCCGATTTATCCACTTTGTTCACTTCCATCCCATCTTTCAATTGTTTGGAAACAGCACTATACGGACCACTAATGATCTCATCACCATCATTCAAACCCGAAACGATCTGAATGAAATTATTATCTTGAATTCCTGTTTTTACTTTCACCATTTTTGCTTTCCCTTCAGCGTACACAAACACACATTCTTCGATCTTTATTTCTTCTTTTTTCTCTTCACCAGATTTATCTTTCTCATCTTTCACAACAATCTCCCCTTCTTCTTCACCACCTTCTTTCATTCCCTTTTTCTCAAACGCAGAACTGTCGCTACGTGTGGTTACTGCCTGAATAGGAACTGTCACAACATTCTTTGCTTGTTTTGTTTGTATATCAACCGTTGCACTCATCCCCGGACGGAAAGGAGGACGATTGTTATTCTCAACCATCAGATCCTGATACGATTCCTGAAGAATGCGGATCTTCACTGTAAAATTCGTCACTTGCTCTGCCGTAACACCTGTTGTATTAGCTGAATTAGCGATCTCTGTTACAATCCCTTTGAACTTCCTTCCCAAATAAGCATCTACTTCAATTAATGAAGTATCATTGTAATGCACACGAACAATATCATTTTCATTTACATCTACACTCACTTCCATTTCATTCAAGTTAGCCAAACGCATGATCTCTGTCCCTTCCATCTGAGCAGTACCCACTACACGTTCCCCCTTTTCTTTGTTTAGTTTCGATACGGTTCCATTCACAGGAGAATAGATATTGGTCTTTGCTAAATTATCATTCGCTTCTTTCAAAGAGGCTTCTGTACTTTTTACGTTGTATTCCGATGCATTTACACTTTCCTCAGCTGCTTTCACATCTGCTTTTGCTCCTTCATAAGCTGCTTTAGAAGCATCGAAATCAGCTTGTGAAATGGCACCCTGATCGAATAATTTTTTGTTTCGGTTATAGGTGATCTCCGTATTAGTAAACGATGATTTGATCTGCTCTAAACGTGCTTTTGAATTGGCCAGATTAGCTTTTGCACCATTCAATGTTGCTACCATTCTGCTGGAGTTGGACTCATAGATCAATGGATTGATCTTACACAAAAGATCTCCTTTTTTTACCTGATCGCCTTCTTTTACATAAAGCTCAACGATCTCACCCGATACATCCGAACTGATCTTAACTTCAACTTCGGGCTGAATTTTTCCGTTAGCAGAAACCAGCTCCGTGATATTTCTTTTGGCTGCCTTTTCGGTAGTCACATTCAAGGCTGTTGTTCCTGAATTCTTAAAGATCAACACCAATGATAACAACACCACACCTGCAATGATTATCCAAATTAACTTTTTCATGTATGTATCTAATTAAATTATAATTTCAATGGCTTTCCTTGATAGAAATCAAGCACTTTTGTTTTGAATACAAACTCATATTTCGCTTGCAACAAGTCGCTTTGAGCTTTTATCAATTTATTTTTTGCATCGTTATAGTCGTTCGTATTCACCATCCCAACATCAAATTTTTGTTGTGTATACTTAAACGATTCTTCCATTGCTTCAACAGCTTTCAGTGTTGCATTGTATTTTTTCAAGCCTGCACTTGCATCGGCATAGGCTTGCTGAATATTTTTTTGAACCTGAAGTTTAGTTGATTCAACAGTGTACTGAGCGCTCCATTTTTGGATACGTGCTCTGTCGATTGAAGCTTTTGTTTGAAAACGGTTAAAGATAGGAACCGTTAAAAAGAATCCGAATGACTTGTTTACGTTGTTGTTATACTGATCTGTGAATGGAGTCTTTTCCATAAGCGGATCAGAAAAATAAGGCGTTAAAACAGTATCACCCGAAGAAGTAAGATCGCCATTCGGACCATAACCTAAAAAATTAGGAGTGCCGATCATTCGCTGGCTCAATCCGGAATAACCCGTACCATAAGAAGCGCTAAATGTTAATCGTGGACTCAATCCACCCCAGGCAACATCCAAACCTTTATCCGCACTTTTTACTTTAAACTCAGCACTTTTAATCTCTGGTAAAGCAGTAACCGCATTGTTATACACTTGAGTTGGATTCACATCCAAAAGAGCTTGTCCCGCCACATTCAGTTCAGGTTTAACAATACTAAATCCTTCTGTTGAATTCAGATTAAGCAGTTGTGCCAATGATAAATAAGCAATGTCTAATTGATTTTGAGAATTTGTATAATTCAGCTCTTCTTGTGCCAATTGAGCTTTGATATCTAACAAGGTTCCATTGGCAACCGATCCTGCCTCCACCAATTTTTTAGTGCGTTCTACCTGAGCAGCAGTAATACCCATTTGATTTTTAGAATTCTCAACAGCTTCCATTGCATACAACACTTGTAGATAGGCTGTTGCGATATTCAACGCCACATCATTCTTCATTTTATCCACATCATACTTACTGGCCAAATAGGTATATCGATTCTGTTGAATGGTATTAATATTTTGCAAACCACTGAACAGCGTAACATCTGTGCTCAAACCAAAATTTTGTGAAAGCACTTGTGCATCGGCAAATTGGTTCGTAAAACGGTCGATCGTACGTCCGATGTTATAAGAGTGAGAAGCACTGGCATTCAGGGATGGTAGAAGATTGGCCTGACTCTGTGTTAAGTTCACCTTACTCAGATCGGTATTTAATTCCGATTGTTTGATCTGAATATTGTTTTTCAGCGCATGATCAATGCACTGCTCCAATGTCATGGCTGAAAAATTCTTTTGCTCTTGTGCAAAAAGAATATTCACCAAAAAGAATAACAAAAATGCTATTCGAAACGATAGACTCATGAAACAAATTTAATGATAGAATTGACCATAAAGATAGAGAAATTAAGGTCAAAAACGGAAAATTTTTATTCCGGTTCAAAAGGCTATTTTCATTAGCTTTGCTGGAAACAATCAACCATGGATATTACCACGATCATAGGGCTTTTAGCCGCCACTTGCACTACTGCTTCTTTTGTACCACAAGTAGTTCAGATACTGAAAACCAAAAACACCCAAGGCATTTCACTGGGAATGTATGTGATCTTCACCTTCGGGATCGCCTGCTGGTTGGTGTATGGATTCTACCTGAATGAATTACCGATCATCATTGCCAATTCGATCACACTGATCCTGGCGGCTACTATTCTGATCTTTAAGATCAAGCATGGTTAATGAGATTATTGTTAATCGACACTATTGATTTATTAATGCCGGCAAATTACACATTCCTCTTAATTAACAATTCCTTTATTTTCGACATACTTTGAAGTAGTAAACGGTTTGTAGCATTGCAGTAAACATAAATACAGCATGCACTCCAAAACTATAAGATCAAAGGCGGTCAAAAGAACATTTAACTTATTCAATTCTCTGATTGAAACTATTAAACGTTCCAATATAACACATCAACGCGGCAAGAATATTCAACTCAAAACAAACAAACTTGGATCAAGAGATGAGTTGAACGATAGTATTATTTATGCAAAACGCATTCAAGAAGGCATGATGCTAAAGGAAAAGCACTTACACAGACTGTTTCCTGAATCGTTTTTATTATTCAAACCAAAAGATATTGTTAGCGGGGATTTTTATTGGTTCACAAAAATTGAAAATAAAACGTTGATTGCCGTGGCCGATTGCACAGGACACGGTATTCCGGGAGCATTCATGTCGGTATTAGGTATAAGTCTCCTTAATCAAATTGTGATTGAAGAAAGAAATACAGATGTATCATTTATTTTACAACGCTTGGATCATAAACTTAAAAAAGCATTCAGCTATTCCACGGATCTGATCGATGAAGAAAGACATCCATATGATGGAATGGATATCGCCCTCTGCTGTATCGATCAAGAAAAAAACATAATCGCATTTTCAGGTGCATTAAGACCCATATATCACATTAGTGATGATCTGTTTAATAAATACGATGGTTCGCGATATCCAATTGGAGGCTTGAGGATCGAAGAGGAACGAAAATATGAATGCCAGGAAATAGAATTCAAAAAAGGAGATCGCCTTTTTTTAACATCCGATGGATATGCCGATCAATTTGGTGGAGATCGGAACAAAAAATTTATGGTTAAAAATCTAAAAGAAAATTTAGTGAAAACATCACGCTACTCTATACAAACACAGCATCTGGAATTAGAGCGAATACACCGTGAATGGAAAAACAATAACGAACAAACCGATGATATTCTTTTGATCGGAATACAGCTATAATCGGATCTTATAAAAACTCCCAGGCACTTTTATAAGCTCCAATTTTTTCTACATAATCCAGGAAGGACTTATAGAATGGATGATTGCCAAAGGTGGCGCTATCGCCAATAACGACAAGTTTTTTCTTTGCACGGGTTAGTGCTACATTCATCCTTCTGGTATCACTTAAAAATCCGATCTCCTGATCATCATTGGAGCGAACCAGACTTATATAGATCACATCACGCTCCTGACCTTGAAATCCATCAATCGTTTTGACAGCTAAACGATTTCCATAGTCTTTTAATACCTCATCTGCATTTACTCTTTCTATCAACAACTGAACCTGTTCTTTATAAGGTGAAATAATACCAATACTTAATTTTTTGTTTTGTTTATTCCCTTGATCATATTGCCCTAACAAAGCATGTAAATGTTTTAGCAACAAATTGGCTTCCTCCGGATTACTCGTACTTAAACTCTCTAAATTCAGCTCCTCATTAAAACCACAACCGGCAGTATCTATAAAATCAAAAGCAGTATGCAACAAAAATTCATTTTCATCATAACTCAATACGGTATCTTTTACCGAAGTATCGGCTATTAAATTTCCTCCATAAAACTCTTGATTGGAAAAGTTCATAATATGTTCATGCATACGATACTGAACATTCAACATAATGGAACAGTCAGTTAACTGCATGCATCTTTCCATCAAGGTCTCTTTCAATCCCTTCTGTTCAGCCTCTTTTGATTTAACAGTGGGTGGTAATTGAAAATGATCTCCGGCAAAAACAACACGCTCACTTCTGCTGATCGGGATCCAGCACATAGGCTCTAGCGCCTGTGCAGCTTCATCAATAAACACTGTACTAAATTGTCTGTCACGCATCATTCTATTAGACGACACCACAGGTGTACAAGCTATCACTTGTGTTTTATCGAATTGTTCATACAAAATAAAATCTTCCAACTGTTTTGCTTCCTGTAAGATCTTTCTGGCTTCAATGTATAACAATTGACGCTGCTCCCGCTCTGCTTTTCCGAAGTTCCGCTTGTATTTCCCTGCCATTCTAAAATATTCGTCAGCCGTTTTACGGTAGCTCTTCAGATCCTTGTACGATTCATGAGCAGCAATTTTTGCATCCAGTGTATTACTTAACACATCATCAGAAATCCGTGCCGGATTTCCTAATCGCAATACACTAATTCCTTCTCGATGTAATTTTTCAGTCAAGAGATCTACAGCTGTATTGCTTGGACTGCAAACCAGCACTTGCTTTTCTGTCATCAATGTTTGTCTGATCGCTTGAACAAGTGTGGTTGTTTTTCCTGTTCCTGGTGGGCCGTGTATGATGGCGATATCTTTTGCTGACAAGATCTTTTTTACTGCTTCATTTTGAGATTGATTCAATCCTGTAACATGTAACTGCTCATTAGATTTTTCAAACTCAGGTAATTTTAAGCCATACATCACATCTCTTAAATGTGCTAAACGATTATTTTTTGCATTGATCACTTTCTCCAATGCAATATCCATCTCCTTATAACTGGTTTCATCAAACAATAAATTGATACCCAGCTTTCCATCATCACACCAATCAGGCAGATCATCAATCGTTAGTGATAATCGTAATTTATTTTGATTGATCACTTTGATCGTTCCGTTGATGGGTGTTGCATCGGGCTGTGCATTGGAAAACAATGCAGCTATCTTTCCACCGGAGAATTGATGTGGTTCATTATGATTTGTTGTTCGTTCTACCTCAATGATCAAATATTCTCCTAATCCGATCTCCACATTACTAATAACGATGGGATACCAGGTAACACCATTCTGTTTGCGATAATTAATATTATTTCGTGAGAAGTGTTCTTTATAGTTACGAAAATCCTCATCGCGTTCGATCTTCAATAAGTTACGAAGTTCATTCAATCGACTCAATTCCTGGCTCATGATCCTAAATAGAAGCGTTTGATTGAAGCAATTGTTTTATAGTAGAGGTCAGATCGCCCGTTAGAACAGGCTTTAAAAGAAAAGAAGAGTTGGAGATCTCTTTCATCATCAGCTGGGTACGATTATCGGAATTACCTGTTAAGAAAAGAACAGGAACATTACTTTTTTCACGAATTAATTTCACCACTTCAATGCCTGTCATATTTCCTTTCAGCTTAATATCCATTAATATAATATCAGGTGCTGTTTCAATAAATTTGCTCATTACATCCTCAGCAGACGAGATGATGCCAACAACCTGATAACCTGATTTTGTCAGATTCATCCTGTTTTCCATTGCCACAATGGCCTCATCTTCTACAATTAATATTTTTTTCATTTTATCCTTCAAAAGAAATGTAATAGGTTGTTCCGGTATGATTAGTAGTTTTTACAGTACCGTTAATCTGTTCAATCAAAGCATTGATCAATGTTAAGCCTAATGAATTTGATTCCTTCAAGGCTTTATCCGCATCATACCCAACACCGTTATCGCTGACCATCATGGTGAATTTTTCTCCCATCTTGGTACAAACAATTTTTATCTCTCCCTCTTTTCTTCCTTTGAAAGCATGTTTAAATGAATTGGAGATCAATTCGTTCAAAACCAAACCACAAGGAACCGCCTGCTGAATATTTAAAAATATATCATTGCAGGTGATGCTAAACGAAACATCGGCTTCTGTAGCATTGTATGAACCTTTAATGTGATCAACCAAGTCGTTGATATAAGCACAGAACTCGATCTTGGCAAATGTTTCATGCTGATACAGTTTATCATGTATCAATGCCATCGAATGAATTCTGTTACGACTTTCCTCAAATAACTCCTTCGCTTTTTCATCTTCCACATAGTTGGATTGTAAGCCGATCAAACCACTAATTACCGCCATATTATTCTTAACACGGTGATGTATCTCTGATAATAAAATTTCTTTTTCCTGTAAAGCGGCCTTGGTATATTGCTCTGCCTTTTTTCGTTCAGAGATATCTGTAACACGAACCGACTGAAAAGCTTTGCCTCCAATATAGATCAAACGAACAGCCAATGCTCCCCAAAACTCTCTCCCCAAATTCGTTTTGTATAGTACTTCCCCATCATACGAACCATTTTTGAGAAGTGCTGAACTCATGTCTTCCTGATCTTTAGCAGTTAGCTGATGCGCATGAAAATCATCCGATTGTCTGTCAAAAAAATCCTGCTCCCGCTCCATCTCAAACATTTCAATCGCTCTCTTATTCGCTTTGATCACCATTCTTGTTTTCCAATCTACCAAAAACAGGGCATCGGAAGAATTATCAAACATCGATTGAAATTGATATTGAAGCAATTCGTTGGAACGACCTAATTTATATTCGCTGGTTTCATAGTTTTTTACAATAGAATAAATAACGATCACTTCACATATTACAGATGTGATCAAAAAAATGACTCTCAATTTCAATATCACCGCATAATCAATTTCAACAAAAAAGTAATTATTGAAGTTGTATTTATACAACGATATAAGCAAACCTATGCTTAAAAAGACTAAAAATGATATGGAGCGAATATTTTTGAGACGGAACAATACAACAGGCACCGCTGCAATAGGAATAAACAAAAGCTGAACCTGCGATTCGGTGCCCAAGCTTAGTGCTAAAAAATACATCTGAATATTTAGTGCAACTACAAAAAGAAAGCGCGCAACCCTGTAATACTTAAAAAATGAAAAAAACAATAAGGAAGTATAAAATGCGGTGGATCCAATCTCTATGTAAACGATCTTGCCTAAATTTAAATACGAATAAATAAAAACATAGATAATAGTCAATATGACTGAGATCAGGATCAATTGATTGGTAAGTTTCAACCGCTTAATGTTATCACGATTGATCGTACTATCAATTCCCAAATTTGAAATAAATTCCCAATATTTCGTCAGCATAGATCTGTTGGAGTATTAAAGACAATAGTACTGAAAATGTGCGAATATTGCAACTCCCGAAAAGCTTGCTAACTCTTATAGATTTTGAGCAGCAGTTCCTAAAAAAGCAAAAAATGATATTTATCATTACGATAATTCGGAAACACCTCTTATCTTCGGGTAAAATTAATGGAAATGGATAACGATATCATTAAAGCAATTGAAGAGAAGTATAGGAATATGGGACAAGATCCCAACACATACTTAAAAGGTTTGTTTCATAGTAAACTGATCAACTATTGGGATTACGTAGAAGTTGATACACTTCTTTCATTGCAAAAACCAAGAACAGAGTTCAGCGATGAACCTATATTCATCATGTACCACCAGGTAACTGAATTGTTATTGAAGCTGATCACACATGAGATCAAACAAATTGTAGATAATGAAAATATTGATACTGCCATTTTTGCAAATAAGATCGATCGTATAAACAGATATGCAGGCATACTTACTGAATCCTTCTCAGTAATGCGCGAAGGAATGGATTATGATCAGTATAATCAATTCCGCTTAACATTAGCTCCTGCCAGTGGATTCCAGTCGGCACAATTCAGATTCATAGAATTGTATTGTACAGATGTTCACTTATTAGTGAATAGCAGAGTGAAACCACAAGTGAATGCGGATACCGATATGAATTATTTATTTGATAATTTATATTGGAAAGATGCCGGATTAGATCATAAAACAGGAAAGAAAACATTAACACTCTCTCAATTTGAGGATCGTTATATCGATAACCTAAAAGCTACTGCTCATAAATACAAAGGAAGAAACATCTATAATCGTTTCTTGAAATTAAATGCAAGTGATGAGAAAGCAATAGCTTTAAAACAAGCATTAAGAAACTTTGATGTTACCTATAACATTGTTTGGCCATTGGCACATCTAAAAACAGCTGAGTACTATTTGAACTCTAAAGGAGAAAATAAAGCAGCTACTGGCGGAAGCGAATGGCAAAAATATCTTCACCCATCCTATCAAAGAAGGATCTTCTTCCCCGAACTTTGGACCAAAGAAGAAATTGAAAATTGGGGAAAATAAAAACAAGAGGCTGAACGAAAATTCAGCCTTTTTTATTTGATCTAACCCAAATCCTGTCTTTTTATTAAAATTTATATTATTGATTATCAATTAATTAACATGAAATATCAATACATAATTTGCATATACATAATATTCTTATGTATATTTGTCCTATGTATTCATCAGAGTTAATAAAAGGCACTTTAAAAACCATTGTTTTAAAGTTATTATCCGAAACAGAAAAAATGTACGGGTATGAGATCACTCAAAAAGTAAAAGAGTTGACTGATTCTAAAATTGTTATTACAGAAGGAGCTCTTTACCCTTTGCTTCATCAGCTGGAAGCAGAAGGCGTAGTAACAACAGAAACAGTTAACATTGGAAAACGTGTACGGAAATACTATTCACTCACTCAAACCGGAAATGAGCGAGCGAAAGAAAAGCTGTATGAGTTTGCCGATTTCATGAACACCATGAATATTTTACTCGATCTTAAACCGGGCGTTAATTATGTTTAGTTTAACAGAAGAACAAATTGCCTTTATTGAAAATGATATTAAGATCAGGGGAATCACTTCTCCTGATCTGAGTATCGATCTGCTGGATCATATATGCTGTTTAATTGAGAATGAACTCGATGAATACAGGAACTTCGATGCTGTATATCAAGATGTACTTTCCCGCTTTGGCGAAAAAGGACTGAAAGAGATACAACTCGAAACAAATCGACTTCTAACATTTAAACATTATTACATTATGAACTCAACTATGAAAATATCAGGCTATGTATCATCACTTTTGATACTTGCCGGAGCGATCTTTAAATTTAACCATTGGCCGGGAGCCTCCATCATGATGGTAACAGGCATGTTTTTTCTGACTGTTTTATTTCTACCATTATTGTTTATTTTAAAATTTAAATCTACTGCAGAAAGCAACCGCAGTATATTACTCAGCACAATTGCATTTGTATCAGCCATCGCAATTTCAAGTGGTGTATTATTCAGGGTCATGCATTGGCCGGGAGCAAGAATATTGACTGTCACAGGTTGTGCTTTACTTGTTTTGGGATACTTACCTGTTTATCTGCTTAGTGTTTATAAAAACACTACCAATAAAATAAATGCAACTGCAACCATCATTTTGATCATTGCCGGAGCAGGCTTATTTATTGTAGAATCAGGAACCGGATTGACAAGAGAAGTCTCTGATAGCTTCTGGCGGGGTGTAACTGAAAATCAGGACTTGCTGAACTTTATAAAATCAGAGAATAGTAAAACCTATGAGCTGATCAAAAAGGACACGGGATCTGTTTCGCAAAGCAAAATAGAGAACGTATTAAAACTCGAAAAAGCAGGAGCTACATTATCGGAATACATTTCGTCCATGCGAACTAATCTAATAGCTGCAACTGAAAATATCTCTAAAGCAGATGCACAAAACATTTCTATTGACGCATTGAGAAGCAGTGGCGGAAGCACGATCATTCAATCCATAACCGAAGGTGGAGATCAATTTAATTCTACTAAATTGAAAGAGCAGATAGAACAGTTCAAAAGCGAGATACGTTCTATCAACCCCAACATTGATCTAAGTACGTTAAATACAGATCAGATCACTGTATATGGAGAAGTAATTCCATGGGAGCAAGCTAATTTCAACAAATTACCTATCCCACTAGTCATATTCAATTTAAACAGAATAGAGTTGGCTGCAAAAACTGTAGAAAGTACAACCTTGAATAAACTATAAATAAAAGATCCCCTTTCAAAAATGAAAGGGGATCCTTTTATTCAACACGCTGACCTTTACGGTTCATATAATATATTTTGTTATCCAGCAACACTTTTGCCCTATCACCTTCAAAATCATAGATCCATTCAAAGGTTGGCTTGATCACTACATTTCCTTGTGTATCAACCATCCCCCATTTTTCATTCACCCGCACACGAGCTAACCCATCATTAAAATCACCCACTTCATGGTAACGTGGTGGAATAACTTCGACACCCAACGTATCAATAAAGCCCCATTTATTATTGAACTTTACTTTTGCCAATCCATTATGAAATGTTCCTACAGCTTGATACTTAGGAAACTTCGCTTTATTCTTTGCATTGCTTTGTGAAAAAGCGATCTGTTGCAAAAATAAAAATGATAGAAGAATGAATATATTTCGCATACCACAAAGATACAATTAGTAAGCCAAATTAGGGCCAAGCCAGCGTTCCGCTTTCTCTAATGACATGCCTTTTCTTTTTGCATAATCTTCCACCTGATCCTTTTGAATTTTTCCAACTCCAAAATAATGCGAGTCGGGATGCGCAAAATACAAACCACTTACTGCCGCAGTCGGAACCATTGCCATACTTTCTGTTAGTATCATTCCGGTATTCTTCTCCACATCTAACAACTTCCAGATAGTTGGCTTTTCAGTATGGTCGGGCTGAGCAGGATAACCCGGTGCAGGACGAATTCCGGCATACTCCTCTTTTATCAATTCTTCATTGGCCAAATTCTCATCTTTTGCATATTCCCAAAACTCTTTACGTACTTTTTTATGCATCAACTCAGCAAAAGCCTCTGCCAATCGATCAGCTAAAGCCTTCAACAAAATAGCAGAATAATCATCGTGATCCTTTTCAAAACGTGCTACATGTTCATCAATCCCTATTCCTGTAGTAAGCGCAAATGCACCAACATAATCCTGCACAACAGGAGAAACAAAATCAGACAATGCTATATTATATTGCCCAGCCGGTTTTTTTGTTTGCTGACGAATGGTATGAAATGTAGTTAGCTTTTGATCATTCGAAAACACATCTATATCGTCTCCATTTGCTTTAGCAGGATATATTCCGATCACCGCATTTGCTTTCAGCCATTTTTCAGCAATGATCTGTTTCAACATTTTCTGAGCATCATCAAACAGTTTTTTCGCTTCTATTCCACGCTCCGGATCGTTCAAGATCTTAGGGTAAGATCCTTTTAATTCCCAACTGTGAAAGAATGGTGTCCAATCAATGTATGCGGCTATTTCATTTAGATCATAATCAGTAAATACTTTATTGCCAATAAATGATGGCTTCACAATATCCGTTTTCTTCCAATCGATTGGGAACTTATTGCTACGTGCTTCTTCAATCGAGATAAATTTATTTTGTGACTGTGCATTCTTGTTTTGCTCACGTACACGTTCATAATCTTTGTTTACTTCCTGCATAAATGCATCGCGCAACTCTTCGGATATCAAACTACTTGCAACAGGAACCGATTTACTTGCATCATTCACATGAACAACAGCACCGGAATAATTTTGTGCGATCTTAACGGCAGTATGCACTTTAGATGTTGTTGCCCCACCTATCAATAGAGGAATTTTAAAGCCTAATCGTTCCATCTCTTTTGCAACGTGTACCATCTCGTCAAGAGAAGGTGTAATCAATCCACTTAATCCAATGATATCTACATTGTGTTTTTTTGCTTCTTCCAGGATCTTATCACAGGAAACCATTACGCCCAGATCGATGATCTCATAATTATTACAAGCCAACACAACTCCTACAATATTCTTTCCGATATCGTGTACATCGCCTTTAACCGTTGCTAAAAGAATTTTTCCTGCATTTGTTCTTCCGTCTCCCACAATTCCTGCTTTTTTATTCGCTTCCTTTTCTTCCAATAAATAAGGCTCTAAATAGGCTACCGCTTTTTTCATCACGCGTGCACTCTTCACTACTTGTGGTAAGAACATTTTACCGGCACCAAACAGATCACCTACTACATTCATTCCTGCCATTAATGGCCCTTCAATTACATGTAACGGCCGACCTAATTTCTGACGGGCTTCCTCTGTATCAGCATCAATATATTCTGCGATCCCTTTTACCAACGCATAGCTCAAACGTTCTTCAACAGAACTTTTTCTCCATTCTTCGTCTTTTTCTGTCTTTTCTTTAGTGATACCTTTTAATGACTCCGCATGTTCCACCAATCGCTCTGTTGCATCATCTCTTCTATTTAACAACACATCCTCGATCAACTCCAGTAAATGTTTATCAATATCATCATACACCACCAATTGTGATGGATTCACAATTCCCATATCCATTCCATTCTTTACAGCATGGTACAAGAAGGCCGAATGAATGGCTTCACGCACGTGATCATTTCCACGGAAAGAAAAAGACACATTACTTACACCTCCACTTACTTTTGCATGCGGCAGATTTTCTTTGATCCATTTCGTAGCATTAAAAAAATCAAGTGCATTCAAACGATGCTCCTCCATACCTGTTGCAACAGGAAAGATATTCGGATCGAAAATAATATCCTGCGGAGGAAAATTAACTTTTGACACTAAAATATCGTAAGCACGCTTACATATGTCGATCCTGCGTTGTAGTGTATCGGCTTGTCCTACTTCATCAAAAGCCATTACAATAACGGCTGCACCATATTGTTTTACTTTTTCTGCCTGCTCAATAAATTTTTCTTCACCTTCTTTTAATGAGATCGAGTTAACGATTGCTTTTCCTTGAACACATTTTAACCCCGCTTCGATCACCGTCCATTTACTGGAATCGATCATAATCGGCACTCGTGCAATATCAGGCTCTGATGCGATCAAATTCAAGAAGCGGGTCATACATGCTTCACTATCCAACATCCCCTCATCCATGTTCACATCAATTACCTGTGCTCCGCCTTCTACTTGCTCACGGGCAATTGACAAAGCTTCTTCATAATTTTCCTCTTTGATCAATCGTAAGAATTTTTTGGATCCTGTCACGTTGGTACGTTCACCCACATTCATGAAATTACTTTCAGGACGAAGTGTTACCGGTTCTAATCCACTTAAATGCATTAACGTATCCGGCTGTGGCTTTTTTCTCGGAGCGCTCACTTTCGCAAGCTCTGCAATACGTTTAATATGAGCAGGAGTGGTTCCACAACAACCACCAACAATATTTAAAAAGCCTGCTTTCAAAAAATCTTCGATCTGATGTCCCATTTCATGAGCATCCTGATCATACTCACCAAATTGGTTTGGTAATCCGGCATTGGGATAAGCGCTTACAAAGAAAGGAGCTTTTGTTGCAAGTTCTTCCAAATAAGGTCTCATGTCTTTTGCACCCAAAGCACAATTCAAACCAACACTTAACAGATCTACATGTGATACCGAATTCAAAAATGCTTCAGTTGTTTGTCCTGACAATGTTCTACCACTGGCATCAGTAATTGTTCCTGATACCATCACCGGCATTTTCTTATTTATCTTTTTGCAATAATTTTGAATAGCAAACAATGCGGCTTTTGCATTTAACGTATCGAAAATGGTTTCGATCAATAAAAGATCAGCTCCTCCATCGATCAAGCCTTTTACTTGTTCGGCATAAGCTTCAACCAACTCATCAAATGTAATTGCACGAAATCCGGGATCATTAACATTGGGTGACAATGATAGCGTACGGTTTGTTGGTCCGATCGCACCGGCAACAAACTTTGGGATATTCGCTTGATCGGGAAATTCTTTATAGAACTCTTGTATTGCTTCCTTAGCGATCTTGGCTGATTCAAAATTCAATTCGTACACCAAATCCTGCATGTCATAATCCGCCATAGCCACACTGGTATCGCTAAAAGTATTTGTTTCAATGATATCAGCTCCGGCCTTCAAGTATTCTTTATGAATGGCTTTAATGATCTGCGGTTGTGTGATCGACAAAAGGTCGTTATTCCCTTTCAGATCCTTATGCCAATCTGCAAAACGTTTTCCACGGTAATCTTTTTCTTCCAGCTTATACTGTTGGATCATGGTGCCCATTGCACCATCAATTACCAATACTCTTTTTTCTAATTCTTTTTTTATGTCGACCATAAGTAAAAAAAAACTCCTCTAACATTTACAGTCAGAGGAGATAAATTATGTGATTTTGAATCGTTTCAATTATTTATTTCTGACTTATCTATTTCGCCAAAGGCGAATGCGAATTGACACCTTCTAAATAATTTAAAAATTAATCAGGGTTGTCAAGGTTTCACAGGGCGCTATCCCTCCACCTTTCTGGATAAGTATCTAAAGAACTGATACAAAGGTAATAAAAAACCAAATACCAAAACCCATCGAATATAATTTATTCAATAATGCACCGTCCCTTCAAATAAGGTCTGTGGCAATTGGATTCCAACATTAGTTTTTATATATTTGGTAGAAACATAAACTACTTTGAAAAAGATTTTCTCCATTTTTCTTCTGTTTATTATTACCCCTTGCTTTTCACAGTTATCTGATGATAATCAAAAAACAATTGATTCATTAAAACAAGTAATCAATACTACAGAATCAGATACAATTAAAATAAATGCCTATATGGCATGGGATGATTTAATTTATGTATCTAATCCTATTCTTGATTTTGATATCAATCAAACCATTATTTCAATAGCTGGAGCAAATTTAAAATCAAACAAACTTAGTCCAAGTGAAGTAATCAGCTATAAAAAAAGATTGGCAACTGGTCTTAACAATACTGGACTCTATTACCTTGACCAAGGTGACTACGCAAATGCAATTATCGCATTTACAAGTGCTTTAAAATTAAGAGAAGAACTTCAAGACGAAAATGGAAAATCATCTGCATTGGGCAATATTGGCAGTATTTATTATGAACAAGGGGATTATGACAAAGCCATTAGTTATTATAACAAATGTTTAGCAATACAAACTAAACTTGGTAACAAAGATGGAATATCTACTACTTACAACAACTTAAGTAATATATATGCCGATCAAAAAAAATATGAGATGGCAATTGACTATTGCATCAAAGCAATGAAAATTGCCGAAGAAATTGAAGATGAACTAGGTGTCGCATATTGTTTAAATAATATTGGAGCAATATACAATGATCAAGGGAACAGAGAAAAGGCAATTGAATATTATACCAAAAGTCTTGAAATAAAAGAAAAAATAGGTAATATGAAAGGTGTTGCGATTACACTTACGAATATTGGAAATATCTATTTAGAAAACGGTCAGCATGATAAAGCCGAATTATATGCCCAAAAGGCACTTTTACTTTCCAAAGAAAAAGGATTTTTAGTGGAAGGGATGGACGCTGCTACTTCCTTGTATTTAAATTACAAAGATCAAAACAAATCTAAAGAAGCGCTAAATATGCATGAGTTGGTTGTGACATATAAAGACAGTATCAACCGCGAGAGTAACCAAAAGGAAATTTTAAAACAAGAAATTCAATACAACTATGAAAAGCAAAAAGCTTTAGATGAAAAAGAACACGAAAAACAACTAGCTATTGCTGACGAGCAAAAAGACAAACAAAAAATAGTATCTGTTTCAATTGGTATTGGATTAATATTAGCCTTGTTTTTAACCCTTTTTATCTTTAACAGACTTCGACTAACAAGAAAACAAAAGCAAATTATCGAACATCAAAAAGCGATTGTTGAAGAGAAACAAAAGGAAGTTTTAGATTCCATTGTTTATGCAAAAAGATTACAAGATGCAATACTACCTGCAACTAAGACATTTACAACGTACTTCCCGAATAGTTTTATTTTATACAAACCAAAAGATATTGTAGCAGGCGACTTTTATTGGTTAGAGTACAAAAATGACTTGGTGTTTGTTGCAGTAGCCGATTGTACCGGACACGGAGTTCCAGGTGCACTTGTGAGTGTAGTCTGTAGCAATGCTCTGAACAGAGCTGTGCTGGAATTTAACATTACCGAGCCCGGGAAAATTCTCGACAAAACAAAAGAGTTGGTATTAGAAACATTTGCAAAAAGCGACAAAAATGTGAGCGATGGAATGGATATTTCACTCTGCTCCATCAATCAAAGAACCAACGAGATCAAATGGGCGGGAGCCAATAATCCATTATGGTACATTACAAATAATACATTTAAAGAAATTGCACCAAACAAACAGCCTATAGGGAAAACAGATAGCTCTGACTTATTTTCAACTCATACTATTCAGCTTTCAAAGGGAGATTCTATTTATTTAATTACTGATGGCTTCGCAGATCAATTTGGCGGACCAAAAGGAAAAAAGTTTAAGTATAAAGCATTAAAAGAATTAATTATAGAACACCAAACGATTGAGCCTACTAAAATTAAAAATGAATTAGAGTTTGCCTTGGAAAATTGGAAAGGCAACTTAGAACAAGTAGATGATGTATGTATTATTGGAATAAAAATTTAGTTTCCTGATTTTGCAGGAAAATGTTTTTGCTTCCAGGCTTTGATCTTGGCATCGATGGGTTTCTTAAAAAAGAAATATGCTCCAAGCATTAGAATTATGTACGGCACTGCCATCAAATACAGAATACCCGTATTTAATCCATTGGCAATGGAACCACCACCATCCAGATCGCTTTCTGCTGTAGCTTTACACATGGAGCATTGAGCAAAAGAACTTGCTTTGCTCAGAATGATAAAAGCAAAAATTAAAAATAAGGATATGATCTTTTTTGTTTTCAATACAATACAAATTTACTCAAAAAGTATGAATCTAATTAGATACTGATAGAAATCATTAATGAACGTAATACGGTGATATCATTAGATACACAACCACCCCCGTAATGGTTACATATAACCAAATTGGGAATGCGAAACGAACCAGTTTACGATGTTTCTCTACATTATTCTGTAATCCTTTTTGAAAAGACAATAAGATCAAGGGCAATACCAAGGCTGCTAATATGATATGACTGATCAAGATTGTTAAATACAATGGACGTAAGCTGTTATCAGCCGGAAATGTTGTTTCTTCTGCCATCCAATGATAGGTTATGTATGAAAGCAAGAATACTGCCGATAAGCAAAATGTAATGATGTTTAATTTCTTATGCAGTTCGATATTTTTCTGCTTGATAAAATATAGTGACAACAATAACAACAAGCTGCAAGTTCCGTTGATCAGAGCATTCAACTTTGGCAGCTTGTAAACAAACGAAGGGATTACTTCAGGCACCGGAAGGATCTTTTTATTCAAGATAATGACAGCCACAAACACTACAAGTGAAAGTGCCATTACAATTCTAAAAACCAATTTATCGTTATTCAGCATATTACTTTATTCGTTTATTTTTCTCTTTATTTTCTTTGATCGTGTACTCCGCTATCAATACTTTAATATCATCCAATAGCTCATTCACGGCCTTGATATCAGTTCCATCATAGATCCCACGAATATGTTTCTCTTTATCTACCAAAATAAAAAATTCACTATGAATAAAATCATCCGGACCACCATCTCCCTCCATTGCATTCACAAGGTAAGATTCACGAGCCATTTCATATAACTGCTTCTTATCTCCGGTCACAAAATTCCAGATCGAATTATCGGCATGTACCATGTTTGAATAGGTTTTCAAAACAGGAACAGAATCGTTCTCCGGATTAACAGTATGTGATAAGATCTGAACCAATCCTTTTGTATACGCAAATTTATCTTGTACACGCTGAAGCTCTGTTGCCATTTTAGGACAAATGGTTTGGCAAGTAGCAAAAAAATAATCTGCCACATAGATCTTGCCTTCATAATCTTTATCCGTAATTACTTTCCCGTCCTGATTAATAAAACTGAATGGTTTAATCGAATGGTATATTGTATCCTTTCCATTCGGAGCCAATTCTTTTATTCCAAAATAAGGGAGATGTATAAAGTTATGCTTCCCGGTTGTCAACAGCACATAAAATACAGAAGGGAATGTAAGCAGGAATAATAGTATGATTATCTTTTTCTTCATTTTGTCGAGGCGATCATTTGCCCCGCAAAAGTACAAACAAAAATGGCTCGCAAAAGTTTGCGAGCCATTTTAACATATTAAAATATCTTTTTAGTGATGAGCTTCTTCAGCCGGTTTTTCACCTTCGCTATGCGCATCATGTGATGCAGGAGCTCCGTGACCACCGTGCTTAGCAGCCTCATTCAATTCGATCTTTTGTTTAACGATCAACTCATCCATTTTTTCTTTATGTTCCATACTGTAAGTAGACTCACCAACAATAATGTAAACTAAATAAAGGATGAACACGATATAAGGTACCAAAACAGAATATTTCAACCATTTCTTCTCATCACCCAAGTGCATAAAGCTCATTACAATGTAAAATGCTTTAACAATGGTTAAACCGATGAAAATAACTTTCAAAGTAGAAGATGAAGTTCTGTCTTCATTCAACAAATGCCATTCAGAAGCTTTGAAACCAATGATCAACTCAACAATGGTAACACCAAGCATGATCCAGAAAACATTCCATAATTTTCTGCGCTTTTTCTTACCTTCTTCTTCGCTATGATGAGCCATTAGCTCATACTGTGGGTAGTTATCGTGAAATTCCATAATGTATATATGCTATTAAATTTAAAACTTTTTCTGTTACAATAAATAGAAGAATGTAAATACGAACACCCATACTAAATCCACAAAGTGCCAGTATAAACCTGTTTTTTCAACCATTTCGTAGTGACCACGCTTTTCGTAAGTACCGTTCACAACATTGATGAAAATAATAATGTTAATGATAACACCGCTGAATACGTGGAAACCGTGGAAACCGGTAATAAAGAAGAAGAAATTAGCAAATACAGGTAAACCATACTCATTTACGGTCATATTTGCACCATAAACTGTTTTCTCTACCCACTCACCATTTTCAAATACACTGCGAACAGCACCATGATCAGTTCCAACAATGAAGTGATACCACTCCCAAGCTTGAGAACCAACGAACATTGCACCACCAATAATGGTCAACAACATCCAGATAATTACTTTTCTCTTATCGTTTCTATGACCTGCCTCTACAGCTAATACCATTGTTACTGAAGACATGATCAGGATCAAGGTCATTAAACCTACGTAAGCCAATGGAATGTGTCCATCATAAAAAGGGAAGTGTGTAAACACATCGCCCGGGTTAGGCCATACTTCAGGATGTTTATGACGCATAAAGCCATATGCTGCCAGTAATCCGGAGAATGTTAATGCATCGGACACAAGGAAAAACCACATCATCATTTTTCCGTAACTAACGCCAAATGGTGATTTTCCACCACTCCAAGGAGAGCCTGTTTCTGTTTCTACTGCGTGACTTGCCATACTTTTTACTAAAATTATATTTTTTTAACTAAATTTTCGGGTGCTAATATGCAAATTTTACTTGAAATTTCAACGCTGAAATAATAAAAATACGAATAAATAAATCCACAAAAGATCTAAAAAGTGCCAAAAAATTGCGCAAAGCCTTATCCCTAAAAGGTTTTCGGAGTTATACTTTTGTTGTGTAGATTTAATCCAAACTACGAAAATCGAAATAATTCCCCCGGCCAAATGCAGCAGGTGGAGGCCTGTAAGCACATACAAGAAGGAACCTGAAGCATTGCTATACTTCCCGGCAAAAAACACTTTTTGATCTACCAGTGCTCCCCAGGCCTGAAACTGAGTAACGACAAAGGCTAAACCCAATAAAAGAGTGATCAATGCACCTAATTTGATCGATTTAAAATCGTTCTTTTTGGCAGCTGACAATGTCCAATTCATTGAAACACTGCTAATTATGATTATGGCTGTACTGATGTAGAACATTTGAGGCAGATCAAACTGCATCCAGTCGCCTTTTTTTTGGCGGACAATATAGGCACTTGTTAAAGATGCAAAGATCATGACCATGCCTATCATTCCCACATACAACATTGGCTTTGCCACCTTTTCGCGGGTGATCTTTTTTTCTTCCTGAATTGACATTGTTTCTTCCATGATAATTCTATTTTCCAATCATAACCGCGAGCTGAACCAGCGGTAAATAAATAAATGAGCCGAACATCAGTCTGCGGGCAGCTTCAACGGTACATTCTTTATATAACTGGTAAGCTTGATATAAAAAGTAAAGACTGCAAGCTGAAATGACAAAAGCTGAAGCTGTTCCTGAATAATGGAACATAACCGGTAAAAGGCTGATCGGGTATAAAAACAAGGTATACACCAATATCTGGAAAGCACTTCCTTTATCTCTACCACCGGCAGAAGGGAGCATTTTAAAGCCTGCTTTTTTATAATCGTCATCCAACACCCATGCAATAGCCCAAAAATGGGGAAACTGCCACATAAATTGTCCGACAAACAGGATCCAACCCAGCAACGGTATCTCGCCAAAGCCTGAAGTAGCTGCTACACATCCTAATAATGGAGGAATTGCTCCCGGAAAAGCTCCTACAAATACAGCAAATGGGGTGATCCTTTTTAAGGGAGTATAAACAAATGTATAGAGAACTAAGGCTAAGAAACCTAAAATTCCACTTAATGGATTCATGAATATCCATAAAATAGCTGTTCCAATGATACCGGTAACTGAAGCAAGAATGATCCCTTCCGTCACTGTCATTCTACCCTGAGGCAGAGGACGGTTCATGGTTCTGTCCATCAATTTATCAAGATCTTTTTCAATGATCTGGTTAAACCCGTTGGATGCTCCTGTTACCAAAAAGCCGCCCAAGACCAACCAGCCCATATTACTCCAACTGAACACATCTACCGCAGCAACATAGCCAATAGCAGCCGAAAGTACCACTAAGGATGCTAATCGAAACTTCATAAACATAGCATAATCGCGCACTTTATTGCCTTGAGCCATGTTTTTCTCTGCTGTATTTAGTTTGCTAGTTGACAATTGAACTGAAATCGGATACAATTTTACTAAATAATCCGATAGCTGATACCCTAAAAATGGTTTTTTTAGACCATTTACTGATTATGCAAGACCAGAATTAGAGCGTAAGTACATATTGAAGGGCAATTGTTCGTGGCGATTCGATCTTTAAAGGTCGAAGAGAATAATCTGTATTAAGTAAATTATTACAGATCAATGATAGTTTTTGTTTTTCGTTCATCTGAAAACTTGCACGGGCATCAAAAATATGGAACCCATCATGTGTTTTCCAATAATCAACAGCCTTGATCTCTGCCAGATATGGAGAAGCATCGTGCGTCAACTGTTCTATTTCAGTAAATGCTTTATCAATATTCTGCATTCGGCTATAATATCGGTAGCTAAATCCAAGTCCAAATTTGGTAAACAATTTAAATTCAAGATCGGCTTTGATCATGTGCTTAAAGCGATACTTCAGAATATTATCTGTTGTATCCATACTACTATTTTTATAGCTCAATTGCTGACCAGGTTGTCCTGGCTGAATAGATTTAGTAGTTGCATAAATACTATCAGGTGTCAGTGATACCGGCTCAACATAAGTGTATCCCAAAAGAGCGGTTACACCAAACTTTTTATTGCTTTCGTTGGTTGATAGTACCATCGACATATCTACACCCCGCACACGTGAATCGCCTGTATTCAAAAATTTAAATCCTACCAAAGACACTGCAGGATCCCACACTCCAAACAGATACTCAATGGTATTTTCATATTTCTGATAGAAACCGGCAACATCAATATATCCCATCAAGCCTTTGATCTTAAAGCCCTGTTTTAAGCCCACTTCAAAACTTTTACTGGTTTCAGGTTTTAGATCAGGATTAGGGAATACACCAAACAATCCGGCTTTTGTAGAGATGAAGCGCTCTGTAATAGTTGGATATCTGAATCCTTGTCCGTAGGAGGTACGGACAAAAGTTCCTTTGAACAATTGTAAGCTGGCACCAGCTCTAAAGATGGGTGCAACAACACTTTGTTGAGTATTCATCTTAAAATATTCATAACGGAATCCGCCACTCATATTCAAAATATGCCAAAACTTCTTATCCACCTGTAAATACCCGGAAGCATTAGAAATCGTATTGTTGGGAGTTCCACTTGAAGCATACAGTTGCGAATAAGAAGTGGCCATACTTCCTACAACACCGCCTGTAAAATTGAAATCCAGATCTTTAAAATTTCGTTGCAACTGATATTCACCATAATACAATGTTCCTGTGTTTGATTGATTATTCGTGATAAAATTATCAGTATGGAATATACGAGTCGTTAAACTATGACTCACACCTCTTCCATTATTATATTTAATGAATGGATCCAAATTGAAGATCTTCTGTTCCTCCAAAAACACAGCTCCAGGATAACCTTTATACAATCCTAACGAATCGTTGTACCAGGCAAAGACCATATTCGTTTTATTCAACATTCCATTTCCATTGATCCCAAAATTAAGTCCGGTGATTTTTTTAGAGCGATAACGTAAATTAAAATTCATGCGTCCTCTGATCTTCAACATATCCTGATTTGAAAATGTGGGAATAGAATCAGTGATCAATAAAGCATTTTGCAAATCCACAGGCATGTATGGTGCAGGTGGTGGCGGCCCGATGTAGCCCTGATCAACATTCACATTTGCACCTACAACTACATCCAAATTGTTTTTTACTATGCGGGAATGCAAAAAATTTAAGTTGGTAAAGGCTGGTAATGATTTATTGTACCAATTCTCAGCAGGAGATGGAGGTACACTATAATTTCCAACAGAATAATTAATAACTGTTTTTGGTTTACTTCTGGGATAAGCCGAACGAACATTAATTACACCACTTAATGCAGAAGAACCGTATAATACAGATGAAGCACCTTTGATCACCTCTATCTGCTCGATGTTCTCAACCGGGATGTAACTCCACTCAGGGCGACCGGCATCACCACTCAAAAGAGGGATTCCATCCACAACAATGGCAACACGACTTCCTACTCCAAATGTAAAACCACTTCCACCTCTTATTTGAGGATCATTATCAATGATCGTTAAACCCGGCACCTGCTCTAATGCCGTTTCAACCGATGTTGTATTTTTATTATTGATCAATGCAGGTTTGATCACCTCCATGGATACTGTCATCTCTTCCAGCTTTTGATCAAACTTACCGGATGAAACAACAATTGTTTCTAAAAATTTTCCAACCACTTTTAATTGAATATTTTTCTCTGCAATAGCATTTGCGGCAATATGTATTGAAAAAGTATCTGGCACATAACCAATATAATTACAAACCAATTTATGATAGCCTGTATCTAACACCATCGAATAGTTACCATCAATATCGGTAACGGTTCCTTTGGCCAGATTACTTAATAACTGGAAAGTAGCACCGGGAAGTAATTCTTTTGATACCGCATCACGAACCTGCCCTTTTAAAACACCGGTTTGCTGAGCGATCGAAATCGAATTGCTTAGTAATAAAATAGATAAAACAAATAGTATGCGTTTCAAATACATATAAAAAGAAAAGCCCTGACGTACATAAGTCAGGGCTTAATTATTTAAAAATTATTATTCTACAAAGAATTTACCGGCTTTCTGAAAACTATTTCCGGTGATCTGATACAAATACATTCCTGTTTTTAATCCAAAAACATTGATCGTATTTAGTTTGTTATTAGAGATCTTTTGTGTGTTCACCAATTTACCGGTAACATCATAAATAGATATTGTTGACATCTCTTCTGTTCTAACAGCAAAATCAACATAAACTGTATTTTCATAGCAATACACTTTTGCTGCTTGCGGTGAAATCGTCAACCCATCAACACCTGTACCAACAGCAGAAGCTACTGCAAGATCATCTACCCACAATTTACTTCCGGCAACATTCGTTAACTGGTCGTTAGAAGAAGTAATATTGACCATGATATATGCCGGTGTGCGGCTATCATAATAAGTAAATGGAATAGAGAAACGAGTCCATGTTCCAACATTAGCAACAGGAGTTAAGAATAATGCTGAAGCAATTTTGTTGGCAGACGAATCAGGATGATAGCTTGTTGCAGCTTCAGGATCATAATAATTTCCTACATGTAAAAAAGCAACGATCTTTCCTCTTTCTGCAGCACCACCTTGTGTATAACGGTACCAACCAACTAAACTGTCCGGACGAGCAGTAAATGGCATTCTTCTGATATCAGAAGCAGAACTGTAGTTAACTGTCCCGATGTAACCATCCGCTTTATTGGTAGTAGGCGCATTAACTACACCTGTAGTAACGTTTCCATTTACAATTGTTCCAATTATAGGCACTTGAACGCTTTCCACACGAACCGAATATGTTCCACTATGAACAACTGACGCATCTCTAAAACAAGTTTGAGGACCAATTTGTGCTGTAGAAGATCCTGTTTTGTTAGAATTAAAACCAACAGGCTCTGCATTAGAAGCACTAGGATTATCCCAATTTTCAAAACCTCCATTGGAAATTTGAGTTTGAGCTCCTAAGTGAAAAAACGAAATAACAGATAAAAAGGTAAAAATTTTCTTCATGGGGTTTGTTTTGTTTAGTAAACAAATTTAAGAAAAATTATGATTCCTTTTCAACCCAATCTCCATGTTTTTTGATCAACTCCACTAACGCATCTACCGCCTTATCTGAATTAATATTTCGCTCTACCACTTCTCTTCCTTTGTACAAAGTAATTTTCCCTACACCTGTTCCTACATATCCATAATCAGCATCAGCCATCTCACCTGGTCCATTTACAATGCATCCCATAATACCGATCTTCACTCCTTTCAAATGATCGGTCCGTTTTCTGATCTTCGCTGTTGTTTCTTGCAGATCAAATAATGTACGGCCACATGATGGGCAAGAGATATATTCTGTTTTAGAGATACGGGAACGAGTAGCTTGTAATATTCCAAAAGCCGTTGAGTTGATCATTTGACCATTCACATCAGCAGTTAACCAAACACCGTCACCCATACCATCCAACAACAATGCTCCAACATCGGTAGATGCCTGCAATTGGAATTTTTCAGCACTTAATTCTTTATAGGATCGTTTAATGATCACAGGATTAGAAATGCCTTTATTCATCAACTCAACAAACACTCTTCTCTGCTCAGCCATACCATGCTGGTTATTTGTTTCCAATACCAAAACAACTGTTGCATCTGCTTTTACAAGCTCTAAATTGGAGATATCAGCAATGGAAACAGAAACAAAATTTAATTCAGAAGATCGATGCTTCGAATCTTGATAATCAGATAATGAAAAGAGAGGATACGTTCTGATCTTATTTTCAAGTGTCTGCCACACCTGGTGATCATAGATTAATCCCAACGTTCCCGGAATTTGAAAATCTACTTTATTGGAACCCACAAAAATATAGTCGCATGCCAAGTCCGATAAATTCCATTTATCCATTGGCACAGAATAATTATATCCAAATGCAAAAAATGATGCAGGTGTAATGTTTTGTTTAGCACTCAGATCAGCAACAACACGCGGAACATTTCCGGAGCCAATGTTTATCACCTCTGTCGTTTTTCTTCGTTGATGATCATACAGATCATAAGGCAATGTTAAGATCTCTGGAATTGAAGCATGTTTTGATCTATTCGAATAACGCTCAACTAAGTTTTTAGCAACAGGGATCTCAAATTCAGGATCTTCCGTTAATGACACACGAATGGTATCACCAATACCATCTTCCAACAATGTTCCAATACCTACAGCCGATTTGATACGTCCATCCTCTCCATCTCCAGCTTCTGTTACACCCAAATGCAAAGGATAATTCATATTATTCTCTTGCATGGTCTTCACCAGCAAACGATACGCCTGAACCATTACTTGCGTATTACTCGCTTTCATGGAAAGAACAATGTTGTAATAATTGTTTTCCTCCGCTATCCTTAAAAATTCCATCGCACTTTCCACCATACCCAGCGGTGTGTCACCATATCTGCTCAAAATACGATCACTTAAGGAACCATGATTGGTACCAATTCGCATAGCAGTGCCGTACTCTTTACAGATCTTAACAAGTGGTGTAAATCGTTCTCGTATACGTTCCAACTCAGCAACATAATCTGAATCGGTATAATCAATGGTTTCAAACTTCTTTTTATCCGCATAATTCCCCGGATTCACTCGAACCTTCTCGACTATTTTGGCCGCCAATTCAGCTGCATTCGGAGTAAAATGAATATCTGCAACCAAAGGCGTTTTGTACCCACGTTTACGCAGTTCATTTTTTATATTCTCCAGATTTTGTGCTTCTTTTAAACTTGGTGCTGTGATCCTCACATATTCACAACCGGCTTCGATCATACGGATACTTTGCTCTACGGTAGCCATAGTATCCATGGTATCAGTAGTGGTCATCGATTGGATCCTTATCGGATTGTCGCCACCCAAGGGAACATCACCAATTGTTACAACTCTCGATTTATAGCGGGAATAGCTGGTTAAGCTATTGCAATACAGATTATTTATCATTCAACGATTATTTATGCAAAGTTATAATAAAGAAACATTTATAATGAAAATTTGTTTTTGATCCAGTTGCCATAATTCACAATATTCGACTCAGTTTGTATGGTTTCCTCCATCAGTTTTTTGGCAAGCATAAGCACCTTCTTATCCTTTTTGAAATGATCAGACAAGACCATGGATCTGATCAATCCGATCATGGAATTTTGCTGCTTGTATTCTATTCGTTTTAATAGTTGTTTGTATTCTTTTGTTACACGATCAATTTTACGTTCCAGATAATCAATGTCTTCCAACTCAAAACGGATGATGAGTTCAAATACGGACAACTTTAGGCGAAATGCTTCATCTAAATTTGAATACGCATCTTCCAATAAGGGCTTTACTAGATTTTTTAAAGCATCCTTAAAACGCTGTTTGCCAAAATACAATACAGAAAGATTCAAATACACAAACACGTTATACATGGGTAATTTTTGAATGACCGTATTTTCTTTTGCTTCAAGCAATATCTCAATGGCTCTATCACTATTTTTAACAGAATAGTTGATCACCAAAGAATTATAATAGTAAAACAAATACTTATCTTTCAATACACCATTGTATTCATCCATTGCCTCTAATAAAACATTCGCGTAGGATAATGATTCATCGTGCTTCCCGTTTTTAAAAAGCGAATTGATCAAATAGGTAAGCAACTGCAATTTAGTATCATGATTGGCTTGATTAAATAATTTTTCCTTAGAAAACTCTTTGTAGGTCTTGATCAAGTATTTCTCGAGTGCTTGATAATTCTGTTGCTGAAGGAGGATACGACTTAAAGAGTCGTAGATCTTGAAACGCAAAGCCGGACTTGATCTTACTTCTTTATTCTTAGAAAATTCATCCACCGTCTTTTGAAGTAGATCTAATACTTGCGTATCACTGCTGGAATAGTTTTGCGACACTTTTATACGATAGATCAATGCCGCCAATATATCATCGATCTCTTGCAGCTTCACCAATTTGTTCCTATTCAGCTTTCGCTTATTGATATAATCTTCAGGATTGATATCCAGTGTTTCGTGTGAAAGTTTAATAAAATCGGTATAAATGATATCCAACCAATCAACGTATTCCTTTTCGAGCGCTTTTCTTTCGGCCTTCACCAAATAATAAGCTGCGATCTTATAATTTCTTTTTTGAACAAAAATTTTTGATAGCAACACCTGATTAGCGATCAGATTAAAGTCCGAACTTTTGGAATGTTGTAACAACAAGCTTTTGCCAATATCCTCCACCAAACGATTCTTTAGACGATAAAAGGCATTCTTGTCTCTTTCGCCATACAATTGTTTAGCGATCTTTTCTTCGTTATAATCTTCCAGATGATGTTTGGTATAATCAAACAATAACTCATCCTTTCTATCCTCTTTCTTTTCTGTCCGATTAATAAAAAGTTTAAAATTCCGGATCTCTTCCTTGTTTAAAACAGCGATCAAATTTTGAAAAACATCCATAATTATATATTTTGAACACGTAAGATTTTATCAAAAATAATTAATCTTCCTGAATATTATTGAATAAATTTGATCAGTATTTAAAATTAAAACGCATGAAAAAGATCTTTTTCTTTTTGTTTATGGCTGTAGCAGCCTCCAACAATGCCCAAACAGCACTGGGAATGAGCCAAATTATTCCGGTGAATTTAGTTGATACTGTAACAGCCGGAAGTAGTCATTCGCATACAGTGTATGTAAAAAACACCGGGAATACGGTATTTAACGATTCTATAACAATATATACTGCTGTAGACGACTCTTTACTGGGATTCAGTATTGTAGATGTTTACAACTCGAACTCCATCATTTCATTAAATCCGGGAGATTCAGCAGCTTTTGCTCTAACAGCGGTTTATAACCTTTCCCCTACCGGCTACAAAACAGGCGTTGACATAATTGTGGTATGGCCGTACGCTACAAATGCGACAATTACGGATTCGCTTACCTACTCCGTTTATATTATCGATCCGAATGGGATCAATGAGCTCAATATCTATACATCATTAAAAGTATTCCCAAATCCTGCAAAAGACCATGTATTGATCGATGCTATAGAGAATAAAAAAATAAAGAGTATCCGACTGATCGATACTAAGGGCTGCAGCCTAAACATTGAGTTAAATGGAAGCATTATCAACGTAGAGAATTTATCTGAAGGCATCTACATATTGGATATCGAACTTGAAAATAACCAGCATAGATATGGAAAATTCATTAAACAATAAACGCATTGAATAAGTAAGAAATAGCAATTTTGAATTGTACAGAAAAAAATCATAACGCAACTTTGTCTCAGAAATTTAAAAAACAATAATCATGATAACAACAATCAACAATCTGAAAAACAACTTATCTAAACTTTCAAAAAGTTTAATGGTTGGAGCACTTTTAAGTTTGGGCTTTACAGCAAACGCGCAAGTATGTAATGCAAGTTTTACATACACAACAAGCCCTAGTGGCGCCATCAGCTTTTCTAACACCAGTGGAGGAACTTACACTTCTATTTACTGGGATTTTGGCAATGGCACTAGCAGCTCTCAAAATAATCCAACTGCGGTTTATAATAACAATGGAACGTACACAGCATGCTTAACCATTTCCGATTCTATGGCCGGATGCTTCAGTACCTTCTGCGATACGATCACGATCACTACCGGTGGAACTTTAGGCGGTTGTAATGCATCATTTGTAGCATTCGACTCTGCTGGTTATGGTTACTTCTGGAACCAATCTACTGCTGCGGCAAATTTTGTTTGTACTTGGGATTTCGGTGATGGGACATCTGCCACTACATCTAATGGTGCAAGCCCTACACACCAATATCCAGCAGCAGGAGTGTACAACATCTGCTTAACTATTTTTGATGCTACCAACAATTGTACGGATATCTATTGCGACTCTCTGGTGATCGGACAAGGTTCAGGAGCCTCTTGTACAGCCTATTTTTCAGCAGCTACAAGCGGTTCAACTGCTACTTTTACGGACCTTTCTTCCGGTGCAGGTGTACTTAGCTATTCATGGGATTACGGTGATGGATCAACAAGCGCTTCTATAGGAAACAATAGTCATACTTATGCTTTAAATGGAACCTATTATGTTTGTTTAACTATCTCTGATACTGTTTCCAGTTGCTCAAACACTTATTGTAACTATGTTGTAGTAGGAAATCCTGCTGGAAATAATTGTTCTGCTAGCTTCTATTTAGTACAAGATTCAACTAACATGTACAATTATACTGCAGTAAGTTATGCTTCCACCGGTGCATTGTATTCATACTTTTGGGATTTTGGTGATGGATCAAGTTCAACACAACAATACCCAACGCATACATATGCTGGTGTTGGACCTTATGTATTGTGTTTAACTGTAACTGACAATGTAGGATGTACAGCTACACAATGTGATTCTTTATACGCTGGAAGATCTTCTAACGTTATTACATTAAACGTAGTACAAGGAGCATCCACAGGAGTAGAAGAAAATCAATTGATCTCCGGATTACAAAATTATCCGAATCCATTCAGCACTTCTACAAACATTAATTATTCGTTAACTACTAATGCATCTGTAGAATTGTCGATCATCGATCTATTAGGAAATAAAGTAATGGTACTTGAAAATAATTCTAAAAGTGCCGGAACTCACAACATTGAATTAAATGCAGAGAACCTGGCAGAAGGAATGTATCTATTGCAATTAAAAGCAAATGATGCTATTAGTACTAAAAAAATGATCATTAATAAATAAGCTTGAACAACATCCTAAAAGAGGCACTAACATTAGTGCCTCTTTTTATTTTTTCTAGTAAGCAACCTTTTGAAATACCAACGTCTACTCTCCGAGTAGACGTTTTTTTATTGTATTTACTTGCTTATTTTTTCAGTACAATATTTCTAAACTTCATCTGTTTCTTATGCTGTTCAACCCATAAAACAACATAGAAATGAAAAGAAAAACAATGTTGCTATTTATCCTAGTATCTTTTAGTTCAATAGCACAAGAAACAACAGATCAATCCAAAGAAGAAAAAACGCCCAAAAATGAGATCGGCTTTAATACGATCCCGCTCATTAAAATAGCTATAGGACAGGAACGCATCATCCATAATAGGTATAATTTATCTTATAAAAGAGTTCTGAATGATCAATCTGCTTTACGCTTTAGTTTTGTTCTGGATCATTTCAAACCGGCTGTAGAACCTGCTCCTTTTTTAAACGACACCATTTTTCAGAGTCCAAATAACTCTTTAGTGACTGAAAAAGAATTTAGATCCGAATATTTCAAACCGCATTTAAATATCGGTTATGAAAGACGATTTGGGAAAAAGAAACTGGGCTTTTTTTACGGGGCAGACCTAACAGCGGGATATTATCAAAAAAGATCATTCAAAGAAAATTACAATTTAAAAAGTGATACAACTGCTACCGGAGCTACATTCTGGTATTTTGATGACAAACTTCCTTCCTATACCACACAGAGCCGTTCGAATATCATGTTTGCCGGACTTCATTCCTTTTTCGGAGCCCGGTATCCGATAACAAAAAGGATGATAATCACAGCTCAAGTTGGATTTGATGCCGTATTATCAAGAGATAAAACTACTGTGATCGAAAATAATGTAGAAAGTACAAGAACGGTCAACTCTTTTGATTTTAGCTCCCCGGGGATATTAAGCGATGTGTCTATCGTTTACAGGTTCTGATCCTTTTTCAGATAATTTTTCAGCAATCCATTTCCAAAGATCACTGCAAGGATTATTAAAGTACCTGTGTAGAATCCCGGAGTCATTGCCTCATCTTTTTTCCAAAGGATGTAGGCAATGATGATCCCGTATATCGTTTCCAGATTTACTGTTAAGGTTACTGTGTATGGGCTGATCTTTTTCATGAGATTAACGCTCGCAATAAAAGGGAAAGCTGTACCAATAACCGACAAAACCGACACCCAGAAAATTCCCATTGGCTTTACATCAAAAAAAGCAGAAGAGAATTCATTGGTGATCAGCAAGTAAACTGTTAATGCTAAAAACCCTCCTCCTAGTTCATAAAGGGCAATAACAGAAGAAGGGATCCTTCTTACCAACAAACCATTGAACACGGTAAAAAATGAAGATGTAAGTGCCGCAAGTATCCCGAATATGATGCCTAATGTGTACTGTGTTTCTACTTTAAAAATCATGGCAATAGCGCCTATAATGACCATTCCGAACACTAACTCATAACGAATGATCTTACGTTTGTAAAAGATCGGCTCAACGATGGATGTAAAAAGTGTTCCTGTGGCAAAAGCTACCAATGTAACAGATACATTGGAAACATTGATCGCATGATAAAAACAAAACCAGTGGAATGCAATAATAGCACCTATTCCAATTAACTTAAAAACATCATCCCTCTTCAGTCGTATGCTTTGCTTGATCAGCATTAAATAAACCCCAACAGTGATCACCGTAATAAGCATTCTATACCAAACTAATTGATAGGCATAGATTCCCTCAATATTAATGAGCTTGCCTAAAATAGGCGACCACCCCCAAATGAAAACAATGAAGTGAAGTAATAATAGATTTTTATTCTTGCTTAACATAAAAAATGCCGCTGGATGAACAGCGGCACAAATATAGAATTAGTTATTGGAATTCATTATTCGAAACGCGCGGAGATCTCTGCCTCCAAATAATCTCTTAATTCATCGATCTTCACTGTACTCACTACTTCCGAAGCAAAAGCATGCATTAACAATTTTTTTGCACTTGTTTCACTCAAACCTCTGGCTCTTAAATAAAATACTTGGTCTTCATCTAATTTACCCGTAGAAGTACCATGTGAACATTTTACATCATCGGCATATATCTCTAATTGAGGCTTAGTATTGATCGTTCCATCATCACTCAACAGAATGTTTTTATTCGATTGAAATGCATTTGTCTTTTGAGCATCCTTGCGCACATAGATCTTCCCGTTGAATGTTGCTACTGACTTATCATCAATGATCCCTTTATATAATTCATTGCTATTGCAATTCGGCATACGATGATCCACAAGCGTATGATTGTCTACCTGCTGATTATTTTTAGTTAGATACAAACCATTTAAATGCGACTCGATATATTCACCGCCTAATACAATGTTTAAATTATTACGAACTACACCGCCATTCAAGGTGAAATTCACTGTAGAGAATACACTTTGCTTTTCCTGGTAAACTTGCGTTGTATTAATCAATATCGATTGCTCACTCTCATTTTGAACTTTATAATGATCAACAATAGCATTTGGCATCACTACTATTTCTGAACTTGCGTTGGTCACTACCTTTGAAGTTAAATCCTTCACCTCAAATGATTCAACAATTTTCACTTGAGCATTTTCTTCAACTACCACTAAATTTCTGGAATTCAAGATCAAATTTTCAGTAGCACTCGAAATATAAAGAAGATGTATAGGCTTTTCAATGATTGCTCCTTTAGAAACATGAACAAAACAGCCATCGCTTGCCAAGGCAGTATTCAATGCTATAAAATTATCGGCATTTACATCTGCATGTTTTGCATAATGTTGCTCAACAATTGTTTTGTGCTTTTCGAATGCTTCCGGCAAGGAACAAATAATCAAGCCTTTCGGAAGATCATTTAGTTTTGATAAATTAGAATTGAACTGACCATTTACAAACACAGCAACATAAGCATCTTTTAAAAGATAGAGCGACTGAATTTGTTGTGCTGCTAATGAATGTGAATGAGAGAAAGAATAATCTCCTTTTAAGATCAATTCGAAATTAAGATATTTATATTCTTCGTGCTTTCGTCCCGGCAAACCTTGTTTTACAAAAGCATTGATCGCCATTTCACGAATGGCTGCGTCACCAACAAAAGATGGCTTCGTCAATTCGTATTGACCGATCAATTTATCCTTTAATGAAGTTTTTGTAATCGTTTCCATCTTATGCTCCAACTTCCTCTTTAATAAAATCGTATCCTTTTTCTTCCAACTCCAATGCTAATTCTTTGGTCCCTGATTTTACAATTTGTCCTTTATACAACACATGCACAAAATCTGGAACGATATAATCCAACAAACGTTGGTAGTGTGTGATAACGATGGTTGCGTTATCTGGTGATTTTAACTTATTTACACCATTAGCAACAATTCGCAAAGCATCAATATCTAAACCACTATCGGTCTCATCCAATATTGCTAATTTGGGTTCCAGCATAGCCATTTGGAAGATCTCATTTCTTTTTTTCTCACCACCGCTGAATCCTTCATTTACACTGCGGTTTGCTAAGCTACCTTGCAACTCTACCAACGCTTGTTTTTCTTTTACAAGCTTCAGAAAGTCTTTTGCTTCAATCGGACCCAATCCTCTATACGCTCTGATCTCATTCAGTGCCGTTTTCAAAAAATTGATATTACTTACACCCGGTATCTCAATAGGATATTGAAATGCCAAAAACACACCTTCACGAGCTCTATCTTCCGGTGATAGTTCTAATAGTTCTTTCCCATTAAAGATAACTTCACCTGCTGTTACTTCGTATTCTTCACGACCAGCCAATACCGATGACAAGGTACTTTTACCTGAGCCATTCGGTCCCATGATAGCATGTACTTCACCTGCTTTTACTTCTAAATTGATCCCTCTTAGGATCTCTTTGCCATCAATTGAGGCATGTAAATTTTTAATTGATAACATATAGTTTAAAGTTTAAAGTAGTAAAGTTTAAAGTGGTATTTTGCCATATGATGATGAACCTTCCATAAACTTACTTCCCTTCATTTCTGTTGTTTTTAAATAACTCATTAATCCATTAATCATTTTACTTATTTCCAATAACCCATTTACAACTTCTGTAAATTCTTCATCAGAAACATATTCCAAATCCTTTGCAATATATAGCTGTGACCTAACTTCACCAGCCGAAGCTTTTGCAACTGACAAAAACTGACCAAATTCTTTATTCCCGTTTCTTTCAAACCCTTCTGCAATGTTTGATAAAATTGAGACACTAGCTCTTCTAATTTGATCCCTAAGTCCAAAATCTTTTGCAAAAACTCCTTTATTAGATAATTGATAAATTTTAAGATTTATCTCCCGCGACTTTTGCCAAACTTTTAAATCTTCGAACTTTTCTATTTTACTCATATTCACTTTGAACTAGCCAACTTTAAACATTGAACTCTAACCCACTGACCCTTCTAAACTAACGGCCAATAATTTCTGTGCTTCAACCGCAAATTCCATTGGTAACTGATTTAATACTTCTTTGCAATACCCATTCACGATCAAACCAATTGCTTTCTCGGTATCAATACCACGTTGATTGCAATAGAAGATCTGATCTTCTCCGATCTTTGATGTAGTAGCTTCGTGTTCAACGATCGCTGATTTATCTTTGATCTCAATATACGGGAAGGTATGTGCCCCACATTTATCCCCCATCAATAAACTATCGCATTGTGAAAAATTACGTGCGTTGCTCGCGCCTTTTGCAATACGCACCAAACCTCTATAGCTGTTGTTACTGAATCCCGCAGAGATCCCTTTTGAAATGATCGTACTTCTGGTGTTCTTCCCCAAGTGCATCATTTTAGTTCCTGTATCGGCTTGTTGGTAATTGTTGGTTACAGCCACTGAATAAAATTCACCAATTGAATTATCTCCTTTAAGAATTACGGAAGGATATTTCCATGTTACTGCAGAGCCTGTTTCTACTTGTGTCCAGGATATCTTTGAATTATCTTCCAAACAAATTCCTCTCTTTGTAACAAAATTGAAGATCCCTCCTTTACCATCTTTATCACCGGGATACCAATTTTGAACCGTGCTATATTTTACTTCTGCATTTTTATGCGCTACAATTTCTACCACAGCAGCATGCAATTGATTTTCATCACGCATAGGAGCGGTACAACCTTCCAAATAACTAACATAGGAGCCTTCATCCGCAATTAAAAGTGTTCTTTCAAACTGCCCTGTTCCCGATGCATTGATACGGAAGTACGTTGACAATTCCATCGGGCAACGAACTCCTTTAGGAATATAGCAGAAAGAGCCATCGCTGAACACTGCGGCATTCAATGCAGCATAAAAATTATCGGTATGAGGAACAACAGTTCCCATATATTTTTTTACAAGATCAGGATGCTCTTGGACAGCTTCGCTGAAAGAACAGAAGATGATCCCTTTTTCGGATAATGTTTCTTTAAAAGTTGTTTTAACAGAAACACTATCAATTACAGCATCTACAGCGATCTTACTTTCTACACCACTCAAACGCTTTTGTTCTTCTAAAGAAATTCCAAGCTTTTCAAATGTTTTTAATAATTCCGGATCAACTTCATCCAGACTTTTTAATTCTTTCTTAGGCTTAGGAGCAGAATAATAAATGATATCCTGAAAATTGGGTTTCGTATAAGATACATGTGCCCAGTTAGGTTCCTCCAAGGTTTTCCAATAAGCAAATGCTTTTAAGCGGTATTCCAACATCCATTCCGGTTCGTTCTTCTTTTTTGAAATAAAACGAATGATGTCCTCATTTAATCCTTTAGGTGCATTATCAGCTTCAATATCGGTAACAAAACCGTATTTATAGTCGCTATTAATATGCTCCTCTAATATCTCGTTTCCCATAATATCTATAGTTTAAAGTTGGAAAGTTTAAAGTTGGAAAATTTAATGTCCAATCTTAAACTATTAGCAAACCTTTGAACTTTTTACTTTGAACTTTTTTTTAAACTGAAAAACTTTCTCCACAACCACAGGTACGCGAAGCATTCGGATTATTGAATACAAAACCTTTTCCGTTCAAACCGCCAGTATAATCAAGCTCTGTTCCCACTAAGTACAAAAAGCTCTTTTTATCAACTGCGATCTTAATTCCTTTATCCTCAAAAACCTGGTCTCCTTCTTTTGATACATTGTCGAATTCCAATTTGTAAGATAAACCGGAACAACCGCCACCTTCTACACCTACACGAATAAATGTTCCCTCCGGACGATTTTCCTGTTGCATAAGATCCAGTGCGTGTTGTTTTGCATTCTCTGATACCGTAATCATATTGTATACATTTGAAAATGAATTAATTAAACCTTATTCTTATTTAGATTGAATCTAAATGAGATACAAAAATACCTAAAATATGGTATTGCACCAAATATTTTAACAGGGATTAGATAAACTTTGTTTAAAAGACGACCGATAAAAATTAAAGATAAATCAATGCCCCCATCCTTTTTTATTTAATTGTACTTTTGCAGCAACTAAAAAGAACTATGTTAGAAAATACCGGAAGAACAGAATTGAGCTCATTGGGAGAGTTTGGCTTGATCAAGCACCTTACACAATTCATTGAAATTAAAAACGAAAGCACAACAAAAGGCATTGGTGATGATGCTGCAGTGATCGACCATAAAGGAAAGAAAACAGTGGTAACCACAGATATGCTGGTAGAAGGTGTTCACTTTGATCTATCTTATGTTCCATTAAAGCATTTAGGATTTAAAGCTATCTCCGTAAATGTATCAGACATTTACGCCATGAATGCCACTCCTACTCAAATAACAGTATCTATTGCTGTTTCCAATCGATTTTCGGTAGAATCATTGGAAGAACTTTATGCCGGAATGATGCTGGCTTGCCACAAACACAAAGTGGATATTGTAGGCGGAGATACTACTTCCAGTAAAAGCGGACTAGTGATCAGTATTACTGCTATTGGTGAAGCCGATGAGAATGATATTGTTTATAGAGATGGAGCAAAAGAAGGCGACCTGCTTTGCGTGACCGGTGATCTTGGTGCAGCATATGTAGGTTTGCAATTGTTGGAACGCGAAAAACAGATATTCATGGAAAGTCCCGGAGTACAGCCTGATCTAGAAGGGAATGATTACATTTTAGAGCGCCAGCTAAAACCCGAAGCCAGAAAAGATATTCCTGTATTATTAAAAAAATTAGAAGTAAAACCCACTTCAATGATCGATGTATCGGATGGATTAGCATCAGAAGTTTTACATCTTTGCACGGAATCAAACACAGGATGTAATTTATATGAAGACAAGATACCGATCGATCCTGCTGCATATAACACTGCACGTGAGTTTAATTTAGACCCTACAGTCTGTGCATTAAGTGGTGGCGAAGATTATGAATTGCTATTTACAATTGATCAAAGTGATTTTCCAAAAATAAAAGCAAATCCGGATATTACTGTTATTGGACACATGACCAGTAAAAAAGATGGTGCAAATCTGATCACCAAAGGAGGAACATCGCATCCTCTTACGGCACAAGGCTGGGACTCACTCCTCAAAAAAGATTAATACACTACTAAAATGCTACAAAATAAATTGTAGCATTTTTTGTTTCATCATTAATAATAATAACTTTGAGGAAACATCTATCAAATGTTTAGACCGGTCAAACAACTTCTTTTTACTCTACACTTTCTATTAGCGGTTCTTTTTGTTTCCGGCAGCTATGCTCAATCTGCATTTTTTAGAAATTATTCCGTAGAAGACGGGCTCCCCTTTATAAATGTTTCTGCGCTGTTTCAGGATTCAAAAGGAAACTTATGGAGTGGTGGCTATGGTGGATTAAGTAAGTTTGATGGAATTAATTTCACTAATTACTCGCCAAAAGAAGGATTACTAAATCACTTTGTAACCTGTATCAATGAAGACAACAAAGGCAATATCTGGATTGGAACAATCAGTGGGATCAATAAATTTGACGGGAAAAAATTTACCGGATACTCCAATAAAAATGGATTGATTGACAATTCCATCACATCAGTGGTAAAAGACAAATCAGGCAACCTGTGGTTTGGAACATCCAAAGGGATCAGCAAACTAACCGATGGAACATTCATTAATTTCTCTAATAAAGACGGATTGATCAGTGATCAGATCAATTGCCTCTACATTGATTCTAACGACAAGATCTGGATCGGAACGCCAAATGGATTAAGTGTATTCGATGGCAACAAATTCACAAATTACAATACAACCAAAGGATTCCCTGCTAATCAGGTAAATGCTATTACACAAGACAAACAAGGGAGCATGTGGATAGCAACAGACAAAGGCTTATGCAAACTAACAGAAAACAAATTCAAATGGTACACCGAAAATGATGGCTTAGCAAACAATAATATTAAAGCATTACTCTGCGATTATAAAAATGTTATTTGGATCGGTACCGAAAAAGGCATTAATAAATATGAAAATGAAACTTTCTCAAAATATCTGATCAAACGTGATCAAAACAGCAACTTGGTGAGTTGTCTATTACAAGATTATGAAAACAATCTTTGGATCGGAACCTTTTCCGGATTGTTTAAATACAGAGGCACCCCTTTTGTCAGTTACGGAATACACGATGGATTGACAAACAATTTCATTTATGGAATCTACAGAGATTCAAAAAACAACCTGTGGATCGGATCTCAAAATGGTGGAATTTTTAAATACGAAAACAATGAATTCATTTCATTCACAAGCGATATTATAAAGTTCAAAACCGTAAATGCTATATTTGAATACAAACCAAACGAACTATGGCTTGGAACTGATGCTGGATTGGTTTATTTTGATGGAAAAACATTCACACAAAAAAAGGACACTACGGATATTTATTCCAACGGGATCAACTATATCTACAGAGATTCTAAGAACAATATTTGGCTTGGAGGCAAAGGTAAGGCCTATCAGTACAATGGAAGTCAATTCAAAAGCTTTACTCCCAAAACAAAGAATGAGAATTACGAAATATGGTCGATCGTTGAAGACCGCTCAGGTAATATCTGGTTTGGAACCTATTTAGGAGGATTGATCAAATATGATGGCAAAACATTTGAAGAATGTAGTGATAAGTTAAAATTGAAAAACGACTCCTACCTCACTTCATTAATTGATGAAAAAGGTTCTTTATACTTTGGAGCATTGGATGGTTTGTGGATCATCGATCCATCACATCCTGAAAAAGACCCTATTCATTTTGATAAAACAGATGGCTTAAGTTCCGACCTGATCTATTCACTTACATTTGATCGAAACAAAGAACATATATGGGTAGGAACTAACCAGGGCATCAATAGCATTAATTTGAAAACCTATTTTAAAAGTGGTGAAAAGAAGATCGTTCATTTTGGAAAGCAGGAAGGATTCACAGGAGTGGAATGTAATTCCAACGGAACATGGGTAGATAAAGATGGAACCATTTGGTTTGGTACTGTTTACGGACTCATCAAATATGATCCCAAAGAATACATTCCCAATAATGCAGAATCAAAGATCAGCATAACCGGGATGCGACTGTTCTATAATGATACTATCTTAGAAAACAATGTTCATCTTGGTTATTCTGATAATAATATCACCTTTAATTTTAATGGAATTTCATTGACTAATCCATTAAAAGTAAAATACTCATTTATTCTTGAAGGCTTTGAGAAAAAATGGTCACCGGTCAGCAATGAACGGTTTGCCACCTTTTCGAACTTACCACCTGGAACATACACATTTAAAGTTATCAGCTCTAACAACGAAGGCGTTTGGAACAGCAATCCTGCAAGTTTTACTTTTACTATTGATAGACCATTCTGGAAAACAGCATGGTTCATTATTAGCTTATCAATGCTTTCAATTATAGCATTGGTGCTCTCTATCCGGTTCAGGATCAACAATATTAAGAATAAAGAAAAACGTAAAACAGAGCTGAATAAAAAGATCGCACATCTGGAATCACAAGCGCTTCGTGCGCAAATGAACCCGCATTTCATTTTCAATACGCTCAGCTCCATCCAACATTACATCTCTAATAACGATACGGATGCTGCTTTAAAATATCTGTCGAAGTTTGCTAAACTGATGCGCAGGATCATGGATAATAGCAAACAACAACTCATCTCCGTTGCTGAAGAGATCAATGCACTTGATCTTTACCTGGAATTAGAAGTGATGCGTTTTGATAAAAAATTTCAATATAAAATAAGTATTGATAAAGAGATCGACCCTAACTATGATCGCATTCCTTCTATGCTTATTCAACCTTATGTAGAGAATGCCATCATTCACGGACTATTACCAAAAGGTGAAGGTGGAAAAATTAATATTGAACTTGTCCGCCAGGATGAAACAATATTGTGCATCATTGAGGATAATGGTATTGGACGGGAACGTTCAAAAGAATATAAAAAGAACAGAGTACAACAGCATAAATCGATGGGAATGAGTATTACTCAGGAGCGATTAGATATTTTGAATTCCAGCTTAAAGAGCAATTTAAATGCAGAGATCATCGATTTGTATGAAAATGGGCAACCCGCAGGCACTAAAGTACGTTTGATCATTCCAATGGAAAGAGAAAACGATTAAAAAGAGTATATTTAGCATAATAAAAAACAAGAATATGGCAATCAAAGCAATAATAGTAGACGATGAATTAGGTGCACGCGAATCATTATCTAAAATGTTAGAGAAGAATTGCAAACAAATTGAAGTGATCGCAAAAGCCGATTCAATGAAAACGGCTTACGATAGTATTTCGGCACTGCAGCCTGATCTTGTTTTCCTGGATATTGAAATGCCAAATGGCAATGCATTTGACCTATTGGAAAAATTCAAACAGATCAATTTTAATATCATCTTCACTACCGCCTACGATCATTATGCGATCAAAGCTATTAAGTTTAGTGCGGTGGATTACCTTTTAAAACCGATTGATCCAGAAGAACTTGTTCATGCCGTAGAACGTTTAGAAAATAAATTAGGGCAAAAAACAGAATTGGATAAACAATTTAAAACACTTCTATCTAACGTACGCCCTGAGAATAAACTTAAAAAAGTAGGTATTCCTGATGGAGATGGATTGGTGTTCATCAATCTTTCCGACATCATCCGTTGCGATTCTGATGGAAACTATACTTATTTCATACTTACATCCGGCAAAAAGATCATTGCATCACGTACTTTAGGCGAATACGAGCAACTATTCTCTGACGATAATTTCTTCCGTGTACACCGCTCACACCTTATAAACCTTGAGCATGTAAAGAAATACATCAAAGGAGAAGGCGGCTATGTGATCATGAGCGACAACTCACAGGTGGAGGTATCCAGAAGGAATAAAAACGATTTCCTCGAGAAACTATCCCATTTATAGCCCACCGTTTATTTCCCCTTCCTACCGTTAAATAATTGAACCTGCCACTTACTCATTGGGGGTATCTTTCCTTTTATCTATGGCGTAATATTGTGTAGAAATCAATCAATAATAGTTTCTACAGTTCTTTTAAAAGTTTAAAAATCATACAGGAGCACGAAAATCCTTTACTTGTAAATAGTAGATCCTTTTCAAAAAATGCTACAAATGCTCCAAAATACTGTTTCAACGGGCAGTATTTTCAACAGGAAGCTGTTGTGTATTCAATCCGTTTCACAATACATTAAGAACAAGAGCGGGTGATGGGGTCTGTAAGGTAAAATTAATTGGCACATGGGGATGTTGTTTAAATTAATTCACAGATCCCTCACCTTAACTTTAAAAATGAAATTCTTTTAAAACTCGATTCATATGGCAACACAAATACTATCGTTTAACAATTTAAATTTAGAAGCCATGAACAGAAAATCAGTCATCAGAAAAGGTCATACATACCACGAAGATGGTATAGGAACCATAACAGTTTTGTTAGCTGTTGCAACAGTATTCATTATATTCTACAGCATCTACACAGCTTTTTAGTCTTTCTTTGTTTTGTTTGTTTTGTTTAGTTTAGTAAACCCGAAAGCGACACGTTCCCATAAGCGTGTCGCTTTCAATTTTATGACAATTGCTCTTCAATAATCGTTCTAAAGGAAGTACGTTGAGCTTTACTTTCAGCCCAGGATATAAAATCAAAATATTCAAATGCAGCCCGTTCGAAGGAATCAGAACGCAATTTTATCAATTCTTCTTTTAAAGCTTTATAAAAAGCGATCTGCTCCTCGCGTTTGGTTGTCTTCATGATCTTTCCAATAAAATCAAGGAACACCGTTTCAAATTTATACACCCTGTTACGTGTATTCAAATATTTATAGGTAGTTTTAAATGCATGTGGAATAAAGTCATCGTGCTTTAATTCGATATGAATGATCAAACTGATGATCTGCGCAAAACAATAAATATCCTCGCTTTCCTCCACATCCGGACTATTAATGATCTTGTTGATCCAACGCAAAGCCAAGGAATATTTTTCAGCACCAAAATAAACAGCTGCCACACTAAAGTAAAAATAGGCCAGTTTTACTTTACTCATTTTGTCACCATACTTCTGTAAACCTTCCTCGATAGTTGGGACTAAAGCCACGGCCTTGTCAAATTCCGCCATTTGCAGATAGATCGTCAACTCTATGCTGTTAGCGCTGGAGAACATTCTTACGGCCAGATCTTCATTTTTACTGGTATCCACTTCCTTGATAGATGTTCGCATCTTTTTCAAATTCGCAAACACTTCATCATGTTTTTTCAGCTGATGTCCGATGTAGATTGCATTGGTCAAAACCGAAAAATAAATATTAGGCTCTTCTTTAAAAATATCCGGATGTGTTTCGATCAACTCTACATTCTTGAGTAGATTTACATAACTTTTTTCATAATCACCTATTCCAAAGTAATAAGCACTGTAAATGTGGAAATACAAGTATTTGGTTTCAATGGACAAGGCTTTCTCTTCACTATTCAACAAAGTATTATCAATGATCTTTTTGAAACGTTCTAATTCAGCACTATTACGGACCTTCCCTTGTTTATTAAGAATGATAAAAAAGCGACTTTTAATATTCCAGAAATCATTGAAATTTTTGATCTTTTCGCTGATCAGATCATCTTCCTGAAGAACTTTCAAAATAGCATCGTCTGATTTGCCTTCATAGTTATTTTGCTCCATCAATCGCTTTTCCCAAAGATTGATCTCCAGTAACGAAGAATGGCGTTCATATTTATGCGCTATCTTCTTAGCACTTTGTAATAGCTTAGCACACTGATCGTATAATGTTTTTTTATAGAGGATCTCCGCGCAATGAAGATCTCTCTTTAATTGTGCATCAATAGAACTATTGGCATGAAAAGCAGTTAAACTATCCAACACCAGATCATACAAACGCGATTTGGTAATGGAGAACTTTTTTATAAAACTTTCTTTTCGAAATTGTTTCAATAGAGCTTCTTCATCATACTCATTCTGCTTATCGATGGCTTCAAACAAAACAAGATTATTGTTCTTTTCACCTAAGGTATGGCGTGAGGAGTAGAGGTTAAAATACCTTTTCTCAGAGCGACTCAAGGATTTGATCAATTTATGTAAACTATCTGAAGCTTTGTTAGACATGTATATTTTTGAATAAATAATTACCCGTTCCCTTTCACAAAAAATCAGGATTCAAACGTAGCCTCCATTTTCTAAACGTTTAAGAATAGCTCTAAAAATATTAACAGACAATAGAGACAGGGTAAAATCCTATACTAATTTAAGAAATAAAGTTCATTAAAAGACGATCCGAAAGAAGTATTTAAGCACTGAAAATCGACTTTAGACATGTATATTTTTGAATAAACTTGAAAAAGCGCTTCACATGTATATTGATAAAAATACAAGATTCAATATTTACAATACTTTCAGGGGACATGAGGGTCGTTTTTGATGGTTTGACCTGTATATTTTTGACCAAAAAGAGAAAAAAACACCTTTAATAATGAAATAGTTTTGCTTCATAACAAATCAGCTCCAACCCGCTGAATAGGCACATGGGGATGTTGTTCAACAGCAGGTTGGGCTGATTTTAAAATCATCCCTGTTCATTTAAAATTAAAGATTATGAAAAAATTATTCTACGCGATCTGTCTGATCTTATTGATCAACAATAGCACAAAAGGGCAAACGTATGTTACTATTCCTGACAGCAATTTTGTTGCATGGCTTTCATACAACATACCATCGGCAATGAACGGAAATCAGTTAAACACATCTGATTCACTCGTTGTTTCATTGTCGTATATGAATGTATCGTCAGATACCATATACGACCTAACAGGGATTGAACATTTTACAGGATTACAATATTTGAACTGTAGTAATAATCGCTTAACATTCTTGCCGGTTGTTGCTAATTCTATTCAAACATTAGACATTTCATTTAATAACATTGATAGCTTATTGCAATTACCGGATTCGTTAAGATATTTTTCCTGTGGACAAAACTCTATTGATACACTTCCAAATTTTCCCGCATTGATTAAAACTATCGATTGTCACAACAATTATTTGACAATTCTGCCAAATCTTACCGATTCATTAACAAATATAGACTGCTCTGGAAATCAATTAACATTACTGCCGACACTACCGGACTCACTAACAACATTAGACTGTAGTGAAAACTGGCTAAACAGTTTACCAACATTGCCATTGGGATTGGTCACATTAGACTGTCATCATAACAATCTCAACACATTGCCAACTTTACCTAACACGATCATTCAAATTAATTGTTTGCAAAACAGCATCACCACTTTACCTACGTTACCTACTTCCTTAATTACACTTGATTGCGCTTACAACCAATTGAGCTCATTACCACCGCTTCCAAACAATTTAATGACACTTACCTGCGGGGGAAATCAGCTAAGTGCATTGCCGGTATTACCAAATTCATTGACATCATTGAAGTGTTATTCTAACCAGCTTAGTGTTTTGCCTACTTTACCTAATGGTCTTTTTTACTTAGACTGCAATCATAACCCGCTTTCTGCAGGGCTACCAACATTACCTAATTCAATTGTATATTTAGATTGTTCGTATGACCAATTAACTATTTTACCTACATTGCCAAGTACGTTGGGCGCCTTAAACTGTGGCAGCAACAGCTTGAATACCCTACCATCATTACCAAACAGCTTGGGCTCCCTATACTGCAATTCAAATCCTTTAGATAGTTTACCTACACTACCAAGCCAGTTAAATATCCTACATTGCTCATATGCAACATTGGATAGTTTACCTCAACTACCTACATTTCTAAATACTTTGTATTGTACATCGAATCAATTAACAAGTTTACCGGCTTTACCAAATTCATTAACCACGTTGTTTTGCGATAATAATCAAATCACAGCACTCCCAACACTACCATACTCAATTTACAGATTACATTGTGAAAATAACGCTATTTCATGTTTCAGCGTTTTCCCTTTTTCGCTTCAATGGTTGACCTTTTATAACAATCCATTTACATGCATTCCCAACTATTTACCAGTAATGGATTCCGTTACATTAAATTATCCATTATGCATGACGAATGATCCTGTGGGAAATCCTAATGCTTGCCCAAGCGCTGAAGGAATTGTTGGTTTTAGTTATTCAGATGACAATTCGAACTGTTCAAACGATACAACAGATATTAAACTAAAAAATATTCCAATAAAACTATTGGACAACAATGGAAATTTAATTAGCCAAACCTACACCGCCATAAATGGTGTGTATAATTTCCCTGAACCGGCTGGAACATACACTGTTTATGTCGACACATTAGGCATACCTGCGAATAACACTTGTCCGAATCCGGGAATAGACTCTACTGTTACAACCAGTATTAGCAATCCATTAGTAAGTGATGTTAATTTCGACTTCACATGTAAACCAGGCTTTGATGTTGGTGTCCGTTCAATTCTTCGTTGCGGATTGGTATTTCCCGGACAAACGCATAATTTACGTTTTGTTGCAGGCGACATGAGTCAATGGTTTAATTTGCGTTGCGCATCCGGAATTAGTGGAACTGTACAAATTACAGTAAACGGACCTGTCTCTTTTAATGGAATAGCAGGCAATGCATTGACACCAACAATCACAGGGAATACTTATACATATTCTATTAATGATTTTGCGGCTATTAATTGCAGCACTGCATTTGGTTTGATGCTAGATGTGGATACAACAGCCGGAAGTGGTAGCCCGATCTGTGTTACAATTAATGTAAATGGTGTTGGAGCTGACAATGATCTTACAAACAATACAATGACATATTGCTATGAAGTTGTAAATTCACATGATCCAAATAATAAAGAAACCTATCCAAAAGCTGTTCCACAACATTACCAGGATTGGCTGACTTATACGATCAATTTTCAGAATACAGGAAATGCTCCTGCCATCAATATCCGTTTAGAGGATACATTGGACAGCAATTTAGATATATCAACCTTTCAGGTCACAAATTATAGTCACTATAATACAACAACTGTAAATGGCAATATTCTTACTGTTCGCTTTCCGAACATTATGTTGGCAGATAGCACTACAAGTGCTGACAGCTCAAAAGGATTTATTCAGTATAGAATTAAGCCTTTACCAAACAGACCTGCTGAAACAGTTGTTTACAACACGGCATACATTTACTTTGATTACAATACGCCAATTATCACAAACACGACTACTAATATCTTTAAAGGATCGGCTGTTAGTATAAGTGAATATGAACAATATAATTCATTTAATATCTATCCCAATCCTGCAAGCAGCACGATCATTGTAAACACGAAAAACACAGAAGAAATATCAAACATTGAGATCTATGATATTAGTGGAAGGATAATTAAAACACTGCAAGAAGATGCATCCAAGGAAACTAAAATTGTCCTGAATGATATTGAGAAGGGGATCTATTTTATTAGCATTACTGATGGAAAAAGATCACAAACCAAAAAATTCATCAAACAATAATTCATACTTCGGTTTCCACCTGCTGAATAGGCACATGGGGGTGTTGTTCAACAGCAGGTGGAGCTGAAGTTTAAAATTCATAATCATGAAAAAATTTATATTCATTATGATTGTTTTGTTTTCAAGTAGAACATTCTCTCAAAACTCGTTTATGACCATTCAACAACCAACTTGTAATGTCTGTAATGGAATTGCTACTGCAAATCCTCCATCATTTTTAACACCACCGTTACAATTTCAATGGACAATATTAGCACCTGCCGAATACTATAGAACAGACACTGGCTCTACCTTTCAAAACTTGTGCTATGGACTTTCGTTTAGGCTTGATATAACAGATGCAAATGGTGATGTTTGGAGTGACACAGATGGATATACGATTGAGCAAATAGATGACATCCATAGCGTTGTTGTAGTTGATGAATCTTGCAGCGGGTGCTGTGATGGATTTGCATATTACTACCATCCAAATGATACAAGCCTAACATTTATTTGGAGTCCAAATGGAGAAACGAACGACACTATTAACAACTTATGCTCCGGTACATATTCTGTGTGTATCTTTTATCCTAAAGGGAACGACACCTGCTCTTATTGCACAGGCTACACAGTAAATCACAGTGTTGGCATCGATGAAAACTTTGCTGCTAATATTTTTACCCTCTACCCTAACCCCGCTCTTGATCAAATTTCAATTGCAACACAAGATATAAATGCAATTCAGAAAATAAGCGTGTATGATCTAACAGGCCGGCTTGTTAAAGA
>JAEUTU010000122.1 GCA_016786925.1 Bacteroidia bacterium | reverse complement strand
CCCTGTGACCGTAAAAACCCGCTTAGGCTGGGATGATAAAACAAAGAATGTAATGGAAGTTGCGGAGCGTTTGCAAGACATAGGCATTCAAGCCTTGAGTGTACATGGCCGTACCCGCTCTCAAATGTATAAAGGAGAAGCAGACTGGACCTTGATCGGTGAGATCAAAAATAATCCGCGTATCAAGATCCCGATTTTCGGAAATGGCGATGTGGACAGTCCGGAGAAAGCCAAAGAAATGAAAGAACGTTACGGAGTAGATGGGATCATGATCGGACGCGCAAGTATTGGTTATCCATGGATATTCAGAGAGATCAAACACTTTTTAAAAACCGGAGAACACTTTGCAAAACCTACCATCAACGACCGCATTGCAGTTTGTAAGATCCATTTACAAAAATCAATTGAATGGAAGAATCCTGTTTTGGGAATATTAGAAATGCGCAGGCATTATGCCAATTATTTTAAAGGCTTGCCTCACTTCAAGGATTATCGTATGCGTTTGGTAACTTCTAATTCTTACGAAGAAATTTTGGGCATTTTAGAAGAAGTTCAAAAGAATTATTCGGAGATGGAAGTGGCTTAGATCTGTTGACCACAAAGAATTGAATTCCCATTCGTAGTATTAACCGCAAAATCTTTCACAATAACGCCATTATACCCAACACTTTCAATACGCACCCAACCAAACATGGTCTTATTGTTTCGGAACATCTTAAATCCTAAATACTTTTCACCATTAAAGTTATGAATAACCGGAGGTCCTGCACCAACCTTCTGATAGCTTATATATCTGCCTATGGCTGGATAAGGATAATAACCAAAATTAAGATTATCATCTACAACATCATTTAAATACAGATCTGCTATCCACCAATAATGAGTGTCATAAAATGCGATCGTATCAGTTGACTGAATAGTCCCTACAGAAATTGAACAACCATAATTAGCAGAGGGATTGGATGCACTAACAAAATTATACCAGTGTTTTAAATAAAATTTAACATCATAGACCCCATCAAGATCTACATCAATCGAATCTGAAATTAATGTATCCTGTGGCAAAGGTATCCATGTTACTCCGGGAAGAGTACTATCAAAAACAGTTATAAGTGAAAAATCAGGAATATCAGTATAAATAATGGTATCCGGGGCTGGAGGTGGTGCCATAGGGGAATGCAATAACTCTTCATCCTCTTCGCAAGAAAAGAGAAGTACACTTAGAAAAATAACACTAAATAGCCATCTCATATTGCTAATGTAATCTTTTTTAATGAAATAAAAAACTAAACCCTCACTCCTATCATACAAACATCATCGATCTGTTCCATTTGCCCTTGCCAGTTCTTAAACGTTTGATCGATCAATTGTTTTTGTTCTTGCATTGATTTGTTGGCAACGGTCAAAAACATTTCCTGCATTTGTTTATACTTGAATTTCTTTCCATCAGGACCGCCAAACTGATCAGCAAATCCATCTGAAAAAGTATAGATTACATCGCCTTCATTTAACAGTACGGTGTATTGTTTAAATGGTTTTAAGTCGCCACCATAAATACCCACGGGTTGTCCATCTCCTTTGTATTCTTTCAAAGTGTTTGCTCCATTTTCATTGGAAACAATATAGATCGGCCGGTTAGCTGCCGCATACAATAGTTCACGTTTTTCTTTATCGATCACACACAACACCATGTCCATTCCATCCTGATGTTCACCTGAAACTCCTTTTTGTCTCAGTGCCTTGATCACTTTTTTTCTCAATCGACTTAATATCAAAGCTGGATCTGTTAACTCGTGTTCATTGATCACCTCATTCAACAAAGAGATCCCCAACATACTCATAAAACCTCCCGGAACACCATGCCCGGTACAATCGGCTGTTGCATAAATGATCTTCCCGTCCACCTCACTGATCCAGTAAAAGTCGCCACTAATAATATCTTTCGGTTTAAATAACACAAACGATTCAGGAAAAAATTCCGCCACTTCATTCTCCTTCGGCAATAAAGCCGATTGAATGTTATAAGCATATTTAATACTATCGGTGATCTCCCTATTCTTATGCTCGATCGTATGTTTTTGTAATTGAATCAGCTCATTATTCTCTCTTAATTCTTTATTGTTTGAATTCAATAATTTATTGGCAAATTCCAATTCATTTTGTGCACGCTTTCTTCTTTTGTTTGCACGGATCGTTAAGATCAAAAACAGAACAACTATTATCAAAAAGGCAATGCTTACATTCCGTATCACTCTCTGTTTTTCATTCTCCTGTTCGGCAATAGAGAGTTGTTTTTCCTGCTCCAATTTTTGGAGCTGTTCTTTTCTTGAGAAATCAAACTCCAACTCTTTACGGGTGATCTCTTTTGTTTTTTCTATATTATAAATACTATCGCGTAGTGTAATGAACTCTTTATAATGATAAAATGCATTTTTTGTGTCATTCTTCTTCGAGTAAAGTTCACTCAATAATTCATGTGCTTCTTTTGCCAATAAAGGAAGTTGCAAACGTTCTGCTCCAGAAAGAGATTGATTCGCTCTGTCAATAGCCTTATCTAACTCATTCAATTCACCATGATACATCGCATAAACAAGTTGAGTGCTCGCTATGCCTTCTTTATCATTGAGAGAAGTACGAATGGCTAAACTAGTATCCAAATTATTTTTTGCCTGCACATATTCTTTTTGTTTCAGAAACACACGGGAAAGATGCTCATGAATAAGTGCTGTTCTATTTTTCAGATTGATCTTTTTACTGATCGCCAAAGCTTTTAAATGATATTCTTTTGCTTTTTCCAGCTCATTCTTATTTTGGTACAATTGCCCAATGTTCGTATATCTACCGGATACACATTGCAGATCGTTCAGCTCAGTGCAGATCTCCAAACTTTTGAATTCCGACTGCAAGGCTTTATCGATCTCTCCCATACCATAGTAGATCTTATAGAGATTCAAATAGGAGTTGGCTAATCCTCTTTTATCACCAATGCGTTCACGAATGCTGATGCTTTTTTGAATAAATGAAATGGCTAATGAATAGTTCCCTAAAAAAGAATGATCTAATCCGATGAATGAATAACAAGCCGCTTCTCCCAATTCATCCTGCAATTCTTTCCGGATAATTAAACTAGAATCGAATTGCGACAAACTTTCCTGATACTTTCCGCGATCGGCTAAAACAGAGCCTAAGAGATAATAAGAAACACTTAATCCGTATTGATCATCATTTTTTTTGGACTCTTTTTTAGTAAATGAAAGCAGATCGAAAGCTTCGTCAAATTTATCTATGGAAGCCAATGATTTTGCTTTTAAATTATACGCCTTTACCACATAACCATTCTTGAGATCATTATTCAACAATTGAATAGCGGAGTCGCATAATAAGATAGAACGATCATATTCACTCTGGTTATAAAGAATATTCGCCAAGTAAACATTCACAGCAGCGGCAACTATTTTATCCTTCTTATGAAGTGTAGAGATCTTTTTCTTTGCTGCTTCATAATCCCCTTTAATGGTCAGCTGATTAATTTCGTTGACAGCGTTATTTATAGCAGGATCGGAAAAGTACTTATCGATCAATTGCTTCTTTTCAACATCAATAGCCAATGCAGGATTTAAGCAAACAATCAACAATAACGATATGTACAAAACCCGCATCATATAGTCATGTATTTTTTTGTAAATAAACGAACAGGATACCATGCCGCAAAAAATCCGATCAATAAAACAACAACACAGATCAACAACAGATCCATGACCTCCACTTTAATAGGATATGCATTTACCACATAGCCTTCACTAAATTGTATTAAAGAGAACTTTATCTGCAACCAACAGATCAACACACCCAGCAGCAATCCCATTAATAATCCTACAAAGGTGATCAACATGCCTTCCGTCAAAAATATTTTCTGGATCAATGAACGGTCAGCTCCCAAACTATGAAGTGTGGTAATATCTTTTTTCTTTTCAATGATCAACATGGTCAATGAGCCGATCACATTGAATGTTGCTATCACAAGAATAAACACTAGAATAATAAAGGTCCACAGTTTCTCAGAACGCAGCGTTTTGTAAAGCAAAGCATTTTGTTCCTCTTTATTTTTAACATAAAAAGAGGCACCTAATTGATCTTGTATTTGCTGTTGAATAGCAGGCAGGTCAGCTTCTTTAACACCTAACTCAATGGATGTAACTTGATTTGTGTAATCCAATAAACTTCGTGCTTTTTGAATATCGATAAGAACATATTTATAATCAAACTCATCATTAATGGCAAAGAAACCCGATGCATACATTTTTAATTCATTCAGTCCATCTTCCGGATTGATGGAGCCAATATCGCCACGCTTAGGAGCATAAATGGATATGGGAGAAAAAGGATCACCCGCTCTGGCTTCCAAAACATAACTTAAACCAATACCCATTACCAGATTATTTTTTGAAAGATTGTAACTGCCTTCCTGTACCAAAGAATCAAAGCCGTTCATGCGATTATACTCTGACGACACTCCTTTTATTGTTGCAACCGTTTGCTTATCTTCTAGCTTTAATAAAGCATTCCCTTCTACCACTTCATTAAAGTGCAAAACTCCGGGCATACTTTTTACAGATTGGAAAGCAGGACCTGAAGGGTCAAACGTTTTCCCATGCACAGCGGTGATCTGAATATCGGCATCGAATGAATTGTAAAGCGACTGAACCAGATCTGATAATCCGTTAAAAGCAGAAAGCACGATCACCAATGCCATCGTACCAATTGTTATTCCTGCTACCGATATGGCAGAAATAATATTGATAGCGTTGTGTGATTTTTTAGAGATAAGATAACGCTTCGCTATGAAAAACGGTAAGTTCAACGACTAATAATTATGAATTTGTACGAATATACGAATAAATGAAAAATCTATCCACCGGAAGATCGGTGCAGATTCATCATCCCGATTACTTCTTTAGTAATTCATCAATTCGCATCGCATAATCAAGAGAGTCATCATGAAAAAACACAAGATTAGGAATGATACGCACCTGCTTTTTGATACGCTCAGACAATTTCATTCTGATCTCCTTGGTATTTTCCTGAATAGCCTTTAATAAGGCTTTGTTATCGGGAACATTAAACAAGCTCACATATACTTTTGCTACGCCAAGATCGGGACTTACCCTTACTTGAGTAACGGTTATCAAAGCCGGTCCGAATAACATACGCGTTTCACGTTGAAAGATCTCCCCCAACTCTTTTTGTATTAATCGCGATACTTTTAACTGACGTGTAGAGTCCATGTTTAACTTATTTTATGAGCTCAAAAGTAACAATTATAACGCTACAAACAGTATATTTGCCTCATGAAAAACATCTTTGGGATACTCCCTTATGTGAAGGGTTATTGGAAATATGCCATCTGGAACATTATTTTCAATATATTATCTGTTGTTTTTTCTGTTTTCTCCATTGCCATGCTGTTTCCGTTCCTGCAGGTATTATTCTCCGACAATAATTCCAAACTTGACGAGATCATTGCAAAAGGCAAACCGGCATTTCAGTTTTCAACCAATGGTATTTTAGACAGTATTAATTACATGTTGGCTCATAACACCATTGAACATGGGAAAACGCATGTACTCTCCCTGATCTGTGTTTTTATTATCGTTACGATCCTATTAAAAAACCTATTCCGTTATTTAGCAATGTACAGTCTGGCTCCTATCAGAAATGGCGTTGTGAAGGATCTAAGAAACAAGATCTTTAAAAAAACATTGGAGCTTCCACTTTCCTATTATTCAGAAGAGCGCAAAGGCGATATCATTAGCCGGATGACCACTGATGTGCAGGAAATAGAATGGAACATTATGCAATCGCTGGAAATGATCTTCCGTGAACCGCTGAACATTATCATCTTTTTAGTAATGATGGTGGCGATGAGTCCGAAATTGACACTAATTGCATTTATTCTTTTGCCCGTTACTGTTTTATTAATAGGCAAATTGGGAAAAAGTTTAAGACGATCATCCGGAATCCAGAAAGAAAAAATGGGCATTTTACTTTCTATCATGGATGAGACATTGGGCGGACTGCGCATCATTAAAGGATTCAATGCAGAGAAAAAAACAGCTAAGAAGTTTGAAGATGAAAATGAATCTTTTACCAAACTTGGTGTTAAAGTTGGACGTAAAGTAGATCTGGCTTCACCTTTAAGTGAGACTCTTGGAGTAAGTGTATTAGTTGCATTATTGTACATTGGAGGAAAAATGGTTATAGATGATCATTCGATGGATGGAGCCGTTTTCATTACTTACCTTGCCATGTTCTCTCAGTTACTTACTCCATCCAAAGCATTTGCCAGCGCCTATTCCAGTGTTCAAAAAGGATTGGCATCGGCCGAACGCATCGATAAAATTTTGAATGCCGATGTAAGTATCAAAGACAAGGAAAATCCAAAACGGATTCAGTCATTTGAAAAAAGCATTGAATACAAAAATGTATCTTTTGCTTACCGCAAAGGCGAGGTTGGCTGGGTATTAAATGATATTAATCTAACGATTGAAAAAGGAAAAACGATCGCGCTAGTTGGGCAATCCGGCTCCGGAAAAACAACCATGGCAGATATGCTACCACGTTTTTACGACACTACTCATGGTGAGATCCTGATCGATGGTATTCCATTGAAAGATGCTGCTATTTTGGATATTCGTAATTTGATGGGAATCGTTACCCAAGAATCCATCTTATTTAATGATACCGTTTTTAATAACATTGCCTTTGGAATTGAAAATGCTACAGAGGCAGATGTTATAGAAGCAGCAAAAATTGCGAATGCCCATGATTTTATCATGCAGATGCCCAATGGCTATCAGACCAATATTGGCGACAGGGGAAGTAAAATGTCGGGCGGACAAAGACAAAGGATCAGTATTGCCAGAGCGGTTCTAAAAAATCCACCTATTCTAATATTGGATGAGGCCACTTCTGCCTTAGATACGGAAAGCGAAAGACTGGTTCAGGATGCTTTAAATAAATTGATGAAAAACAGAACCTCCATTGTGATCGCTCACCGTTTGTCTACCATCCAACATGCCGATGAGATCATTGTAATGCAAAAAGGACTTATAATAGAAAGAGGCACCCACAACCAGCTGATCAATAGCAATGGAACTTACAAAAAGCTCCATGAGATGCAATCGTTTGTTTAATCCACAAACTGATTTCATATTGTTGACCAACCCTTTTTTTATCAAGTAATTTTCCTATATTTGAACTACTAAAACCCTAAAAATCAACAAAATGAAAAAACAACTACTTTTTATCTCTTCAGGTATATTGTTGGCATTAACATCAAGTGCTCAAATTACGATCACTACTGCTGACATTGCTGGTCCATTTACAAGCATCCGCCAAGCAAACGATACTGTAACATCTGTTTCTGCAGGAACTGCAGGAGCGAGTCAAACATGGGATCTATCTGCACTTGCAACAGATACAGAAGATACGATGACATTTCTTCCTGCTAACTTCGGTCCAAATTATACTGCATTCCCTGGAGCGAATTTGGCTATCAAAATGAAACAACAAGGAGGCGATGCTTATATTTTTGCCAATAATTCTGCAAGCAGTTTATCTTTTTTAGGTACACATGCCAATATTGATTTCAATGGAACACCTGTTACTGTTAACCAGTTCAACACTCCGGCAGAAATTCTAACTAACTTCCCTGCTACCTATAACTCAACTTTTAATAACAACTATACTCAATTTGCTCAATTCTATTTAGGAGTGGATCCTGGTATTGGTTTTGTTGTTGACTCTATCCGTTTAAAATCAGTTATTTCTAAAACATCTACAGTTGATGGTTGGGGAAGCGTTACAACACCTTTAGGAACTTTTAATGCATTACGTGTTGTTACAACTAAATATAATTCAGATACATTAGATGCTCAAGTATTTGGTTTCTGGAATAATGTTCAGGCAACACAGGATTCATCTAAAACGTACACTTGGTGGGCAAACGGAATTGGTTTCCCTTTAGCAGAGATCACAGTTGACTTTAGTGATGTTCCACAAAGTGCTACATGGTTAAAAGTTTCTCCAGCTGCAGGAATCAACGAATACACCAATGCACTTGATGTAAATGTTTATCCTAATCCAGCTCAAAATATCGTTTATTTTGCAACCAAAGCAGATAAGGTAAATTCAGTTCAAATATTTGATATCAATGGAAAATTAGTCCGTTCATTTAACGTAACAAATGACATTTCTTCTTTAGATATTTCTGACCTTTCAAATGGTATGTACACCTACAGCATCATCGCTAAAGATCGTTCTGTAGCAAACAGAGGCAAATTTACTGTAGCGAAATAGTATTTTAAATTAATGAAAACGCCCCTATCTAAAAAGAAGGGGCGTTTTTTTATTTAGTTTTTACTATATTTGATTATCTAATAATTATTAAGATCATGAAAAAAATATTATTCTCAATATGTATTACTGCAAGCTTTCTAACAACTAAAGCACAAGCACCTGATATGGGATTTGAAACATGGGCAAATGTTCAATTCAGTACAACTATAAAAGATCCTGTTGGATGGGCCAGCTTTAATGTGCTTGCTATTTCCGGTATGCCACAATCGGTTTTTCGTGATACCATTGCGCCATCTCCCTATGCAGGAACTGCTTCTGCAAAGGTTGTTACAGGCAAATTACCTGCAAGTGTATTAATTGAAAACCCTTTTAACACAACAGAAAATTTAGATACTGTTGGCTTACTAGTAATTGGCAAAACACAATTTTCTACAACAGCTCCAGTATTATTTGGATATCCTTATACCACCCGTTCGGCTACATTATCATTCGCCAGTATGTATCAACCTGCTGGTGCCGACTCAGGTTTTGTAGTCGCTTATTTAACCAAATGGAATGTTAACCACCGCGATACAATTGCTCGTGGAATTTATGCGGTAGGTGCAAACCAAACTTCTTATTCTGCAAATAGCATTTCAATGGTGTACAATCCTGCATTTAATGGTGTGAATCCGGACACACAACGTGTCTATATCTCATCCAGCGTTTATCTGCATCCCGGAGCTAAAATGGGAAGTGCGATGTATGTTGATGCATTACAATGGAGTGGTTTAGTGATCAGCACCAACGACATGGAAGGCATTTCCAATAATGTAACCATTTACCCTAATCCGGCTAGCACAAACATCAATTTCAAGAGTGAAAGAGATGCAGAAAAAATAGAGATTGTAGATATTACAGGTAGAAAAATAGGCGTATATGAATTAAATGAGAATAAAGTCAATATTCACACGCACAATTACTCTTCAGGATTATACATTTACAACCTTTATAATAAAGAGAAAGTGCTTATAGGCAGAGGTAAATTCGAAATAGCGAAATAGACTTATTAAATAGCATTACCAAGAGCCTATCCTAAACGATAGGCTCTTTTATTTATAAACGATTCGTATCTTTACAAAAACATTAATCGTGAACTCAAAATTAACAGATGCGCTTAATCTATTCTATAAACTCCGGTTTAAAAGGATGTTGAATGCGTTGAAAGTTCTAATGAGTTTTTATATTTCGAAATGGAGCAAAAAACCTGTTCAGTGGGGAGTACCTATCAGCATTACAATTGAGCCTACAACATCCTGCAATTTAAGATGTCCGGAATGTCCGAGTGGAAAAAGAGAATTCACCCGTCCAACCGGAATGCTTCAAACAGACTTCTTTAAACAGACAATTGATTCTCTATCCAACAAAATACTTCACCTTAACTTCTATTTTCAAGGTGAACCCTTTCTGAATCCAAAGTTTTTAGAAATGGTCAATTATGCCTCTAGAAAAAACATTTATACCTCCACCTCTACTAATGCGCATTATTTAAATGATGCCAATGCAAAAAAAACAGTGGAGAGTGGCTTAGACCGCTTGATCATTTCCATTGATGGTACAACTCAAGACACCTATGAACAATATAGGATCGGTGGCGACATCAACAAAGTGAAAGAAGGAGCAAAAAACATTATTAAGTGGAAAAAAGAATTAAAGTCAAGTACCCCACATGTCATCTTTCAATTTTTGGTTGTTCAACCCAACGAACATCAGATTGAGGATATTAAAAAGATCGCGAAAGAAATTGGTGTGGATGAAGTTAAATTCAAAACAGCACAGATCTATAACTTCGAAAAGGGCAACCGGCTGATCCCCACAATTGATAAATATTCCCGCTATAAGAAAGAAACAGACGGTTCATATAGCATCAAGAATGAAATGCTTAATCATTGCTGGAGACTTTGGCATTCAACAGTAATCACCTGGGATGGTTTAGTAGTTCCATGCTGTTTTGATAAGGATGCACAACATCAATTGGGCGATCTAAAAACAAGCGATTTTGAAACACTATGGCATTCCGAGGCATACAATAAATTTAGAGCATCTGTTCTTCGCTCCCGCTCCGAAATTGATATTTGTAAGAATTGTACGGAAGGCACCAAGGTTTGGGCTTAAGTAGTTTCATGTACTGCCTGCTCTAGTATAAGTGGAAACAAGCGACAATATAGATTAGCGTATTCACGACTCAATAAACGATTTTCTTCTTTGATGATTTCCGTGATCTCTTCCTCTTTCAAAATTTTATTAATAAGCGTTATGATCATTCTCCAGATCTTTACATAATCCTCTAACACAGGATTTTGCTCCTGGGAGCGAATAAATTTAATATTCCGGTTGGCTAATTGAAGCGCAAAATCATAATCTTTTTTCATAAAGAAATATACGTTCTCCAACACTCTCAATTGAACGTCAAAAGGTAAATAGAATGTCTTTTCATTGATCACTTTTCCGATATTCAAATACTTCAAAGCCGACTTGTAATCGCCTGAACTTAGATACAATTTCACATAGCTCATTGCTCCTCTGGTCGCATAGATATCGATCTTGTTTTGTATACAAGGCTCAAATACCTTTTTCAATAATTCCTCTGCTTTTGCAAACTCTTTTTGAATGATCAATACAAGTATGTATTGTTCGCAGTGATAGTAATATCCATACATAAAAGGCTCAACACCTTGTTTAAAAGCTGTTTCATATATCTTTTCAGCTTGATCCACTTCATTGTTATTCAACAAAGCATCGGCATACTGCAACTGAAGGAATTGTTCGATATTCACAGAAAAGAAATAAGCAATATGATCTTTCAAGGCAATGGCTTTTTTCAAATACGCAATAATCATATCATTATTCTTTTCATAATAAGAATAATAACTGCATATACTACGGTATAAATAATATTTTGCTAAATGATGGTTACTTTTCTCTAATTCTTTTTCATGCTTAAACAGGTCCTTAATACCAAAACCCAATGCTTTGATAGGATTCTTTCGGGCTGCAGTACGGTTTACCTCAGAGAACATTAAATGGTACTTCACATATAATTTATCTGAAAGTGTACAATCCTTTTTAGAACGAAGGTATTTTTCTCCGAACAGAGCCGTCATTTTTTCATCGTAGTATTTATAAGGAAAATCTATGCAGAGATGAAAACATTTTAAGTAAAAAGCGGTATTATTTTTATCCCCATTTTTCTTTTCTTGTGAAAGGATCTCATGTCGTAACAATGTAAACAAATTCTTGCTGCGCAAAAAAAGAAGCAAATCGATCCCCTCCTCTGGCACTAAGAGTAGATAACACTTTCTTAACAAAACAGAATTTATCTTGTAGTAGTGTGATTCTGTAAGCTGAAGAAACAACTGGACTTTTCCGGTTTCAGGAAGTTCCGTGTTTTTATTTTTTATTACATAGTCAAACACCTCTTTTTCTTTACCAATGAGGCGTTGAGAGCGAAGCAATATAAGCTCACTTTCATTCAATGTCTGAATTAAAGCATGTAATTGACTCAAAATAAATGATCTTTGTGGCGATCAAATTTAGTAAGTTTTATCGTCTTTTCGATTTGTTACAACTGAAATATTCAAATTACTTTGTATCATTCATTTGCTCATTGGATCAATGAACATGAATGATTAATGTGGTAGCAGCTTCTGTTTGTTCAGGGGCTGCTTTTTTTCATAAAAAAAGCCCCGCCAAATGGCAGGGCTCTGATCTAATATATTTTCTGAATTAAACGGTCATGATCTCTTTTTCTTTTACTTCTAAATGTTTATCGCATTTCGCCACATAAGTATCAGTCAACACTTGAACCTTCCCTTCCCCTTCTTTCACTTCATCTTCAGGTGTTCCATCTTTTTGCAACTTTTTCAAAGCTTCATTTGCATCTTTACGGATAGTACGCAAACTTACTTTCGCTGTTTCTGCTTCCGATTTCGCTTTTTTAACAAGGTCTTTTCTTCGCTCCTCTGTTAAGGCTGGAACAAGGATGCGTATGATCACACCATCGTTTTGAGGATTTAGACCCAGATTAGCGGCTTGAATAGCTTTCTCAATTGGTGTTAGCATTGATTTTTCCCAAGGTTGAACCACTAATGTTCTTGCATCGGCTGTATTAACATTAGCTACCTGGTTCAAAGGAGCTTTTGATCCGTAATAATCAACCATTACTCCTTCCAACATGGTAGGACTGGCTTTTCCCGCTCTAACTTTTACCAATTCCGCCTCCAAGTGATTCACGGCTTTTTCCATTTGCTCTTTGGCATTATCAAGCACAAACTGTATCTCTTCGTTCATATCGTTATTTATTGAAATTGTTTTACAAATTTATTTTAAAATTACAGATCTACCAAGGTTCCTACCTTTTCGCCATCCACTAAACGCTTCAAATTACCTTGCTTATTCATATCAAATACAATGATCGGCAATTTATTCTCTTTACACAATGTAAATGCGGTCATATCCATTACTTCTAAGCCTTTCGCATATACTTCATCAAAAGAGATCACATCATATTTTGTAGCTGTTTTATCTTTTTCAGGATCGGCTGTATAGATACCATCCACGCGTGTTCCTTTTAGTACCACATTCGCTTCAATTTCTATGGCTCTTAAAGTAGCTGCTGTATCTGTAGTGAAATAAGGATTTCCTGTACCTGCACCAAAAATAACAACACGCCCTTTTTCTAAATGACGAACTGCTTTTCTGCGGATAAATGGTTCACAGATCTGTTCCATTTTAATAGCTGATTGTAAACGGGTTTCCATTCCTGTTTTTTCTAATGCTGATTGCAATGCCATTGAATTGATCACAGTGGCAAGCATTCCCATATAATCACCATGAACACGGTCCATTCCACCTTCTTCGGCTTGAATACCTCTGAAAATATTTCCTCCACCGATCACAATTGCCACCTGTACTCCCATATCAGCAATTTCCTTTATTTGCTTAGCATACTGAGCCAAACGCTCATTATCGATACCAAACTGTTTATTACCCATTAGTGACTCACCACTAAGCTTCAGAAGAATGCGTTTATATTTCATATTTATTCTATAATTATTTTAAAATCACTGTCAATATTGGTACGGGGGTCAAACTCAAAATCGATGTACTTAGCCTCTTCTGCTTTACCATCCACTTGTAAAGTCACTCTACCTACTTCTTTTTCTTTTGTATCAAAAACCTTCGCTGTTAATTTTCCCGAAAAATCTTTTTTAAATATAACATAAACATTCAACATATTATCCATTCCTTCACCCGCACTGTTTATGGTCACTTTACTAAACTCTAATCCTTTATCACTAATATACTTGGGCGATGATACTTTTACTTCAAACGCCTTATCCATTCCACTGCCAACACCTTTTAAAAATTCTCCCGCTGTTTCTCCGGCAGCATCACCAACAGTATTCACCTTCTCTTTAACCGACTCGTGTGAACAAGCGGACATAAGAACGATTAAAGTTGATAAGAAAAGAAGTTGTTTCATGTCAAATTAAAAATTAGTCCAAAAAAAATCCCGATAAATATCGGGATTTTTTTAATTGAATATTGATTAACCTAAAGCAATACGTTTGAAAGCTGTAACAGTTAATCCTTTCTCAGAACCATCAAGGTATTGAGCGATTGACTTTTTATTGTCTTTGATAAACTCTTGATTCAACAAAGTAGATTCTTTGTAGAATTTATTCAATTTACCCATTGCAATTTTTTCTAACATATCTTCCGGTTTTCCTTCAGCACGTGCTTGTTCTTTACCGATCTCGATCTCACGTTGTAATGTTTCTGAGTCAACACCATCTTTATCAACAGCTACAGGAGCCATTGCAGCAACTTGCATTGCAACATCTTTAGCTACTTCAGCATTTACTGCATCTTTGTTGAAACCAACAATGTTAGCTAATTTATTACCAGGGTGGTTATAAGCGATCACGTATGAAGCTTCAACAGTTTCATACTTAGAAAGATCGATCTTTTCACCGATCACACCTGTTTGTTCGATCAATTTATCAGCGATTGTAATATTGTTATCGTAAGCTAATGCTTTTAATTCATCCACTGATTTTGGATTTTTTGCGATCGCAACATCAACGATGTTATTTACAAATTTTCCGAAATCTTCGTTTTTAGCAACAAAATCGGTTTCACAATTTACTACCAATACAACACCACGTTTGTTATCTGCAGTTGTTTTAGCAACTACCAAACCTTCTTTTGCATCACGGTCGCTACGGTTAGCTGCAACTTTCTGACCTTTTTTACGCAATTCATCAATTGCTTTTTCAAAATCACCGTTTGCTTCAGTTAATGCTTTTTTGCAGTCCATCATACCTGCACCTGTCATTTGACGTAATTTATTAACGTCTGCTGCTGTTATAGCCATTGTTGTCATTTTTTTGTTTTGTTATTAAAAAATATCCCGACCTATAAAGTCGGGACATTTATACAATTAATATATATTCTTTAAAGCCCCTTGTGTGCTTATAAAAGCTTGTGCTTATTTTTTTCTAGGTTTTTTCACTGCAGTTTTTTTACCTACAGCAACATCACCTTCATCATCAGATGATTTGAATTTAGCACCAGCAGCTAATTTAGAAGCCTCTTCACGAGAAGATGATTTACCATCTTTTTCTTCAGCAGCAGCTGTTTCTTTATCCACTTTACGTTCAGCTAATCCTTCTTCGATCGCTTTAGCAATAAGACCAGTGATCAAAGAGATAGAAGTTGAAGCATCATCATTTGCAGGAATTGCGTAATCAACAACATTAGGATCAGAGTTTGTATCAACGATCGCAAATGTTGGGATATTTAAACGTTTTGCTTCTGCAACTGCGATATGTTCTTTAGAAATATCAACGATAAATAATGCAGCCGGTAAACGGGTTAAGTCAGCAATACTTCCTAATTGAGTTTCTAATTTAGCACGCTCACGTGAAATTTGTAATTTCTCTTTTTTAGAGATATTGTCAAATGTTCCATCAGTAGCCATTTTATCGATTGTTGCCATTTTCTTAACCGCTTTACGGATAGTAGCAAAATTGGTCAACATACCACCTGGCCAACGCTCAGTAACATAAGGCATGTTGATTGCTTTTACTTTTTCAGCAACGATATCTTTTGCTTGTTTTTTAGTAGCAACGAATAAAACTTTTTTACCTGATTTAGCAATTTGTTTTAAAGCATTTGCAGCCTCATCAATTTTTACAACTGTTTTGTTCAAGTCGATGATATGGATACCATTTTTCTCAGTAAAAATATATGGAGCCATAGCTGGATTCCATTTTCTTTTTAAGTGACCGAAGTGAGATCCGGCTTCTAATAATTCGTTAAAATTTGTTCTTGACATTTGTCTTTATTTTTTAATACTTTTTTTTAGATAGATGATTTTCTTAATAAGGAATTGCAAACCGTTTGAAAAAGCGATCTGCAAAACCAAATAATATTAACGTTTGCTGAATTGGAAACGCTTACGAGCTTTCTTCTGACCCGGTTTTTTACGTTCAACCATTTTCGGATTACGCGTCATTAAACCTTCAGCTTTTAAAGCAGGTTTATGATTAGCATCCATTTCTACTAAAGCACGGGCAATTGCTAAACGTACAGCTTCTGCCTGTCCTGTTACCCCGCCCCCTTTTACATTTACATTTACGTCAACTTCACCTACAGTTTTAGTAACTGCAAATGCTTGACCTATTTTGTATTGTAAAGTGGTTGTTGTAAAGTAGCTTTTGTAATCTCTTCCGTTGATTACAATGTTGCCACTTCCTTTTTGCGCATATGCACGCGCTACAGCGGTTTTTCTTCTACCAAGAGTATTTACGACTTCCATCTTTATTATTTAATTGTGTTTAATTTGATTTCTTTTGGTTGTTGTGCTGCATGAGGATGCTCAGAACCTGCGTAGATGTAAACATTACGTCTTAAAGCATCTCCCAATTTGTTTTTTGGTAACATACCGCTAACTGCCATACGAATTACTTCAGTTGGCTTAGAAGTTAATAATACTTTAGGAGTAGCGAAACGCTGACCACCCGGATACCCTGTGTGACGAACGTACTCTTTTTCAGTAAGTTTATTACCTGTTAATTTAACTTTTTCAGCGTTGATAATAATAACATTATCACCTGTATCAACGTGAGGAGTAAAATTTGTTTTGTTCTTACCTCTTAAAATAAAGGCAACTTTAGACGCCAAACGACCCAATGTTTCGTTTTCTGCATCGATCAAAACCCATCCTTTGTTTACAGTTTCTTTGCTTGCTGAAACTGTTTTGTAACTAATTGCTTCCACTGTTTTATATATTAATTTTTACACTAAAAATTCCACTTTTTCTTTAAAATGGGACGCGAAGATAAGCACATTTTTATTTTCTGCAAAATAATTCACAAATAAATTGTTGAAAACTAACACTCAATGACTGTTTATAGGGGAAATCTTTTTGTAATACTGGCATTTGACAGAACTGACGAAGATCAGTTTTCTCAAAAACAACATTAAACTATTGACTATCAACTAATTAATACGAAATAGCCTTATTTGGAACAAATCTAAACTACTTCCATGACAAATTCATGACAAATGAGGTGTTCCTCCTTTGCAAATTTGTGCTGTAAATAAAAAAAGAAAAGGATTTGAACCGTTTTAAGATCATAGCATTCACACACAAAACTACTGATATTAATGATATCGGCAAGTTTCATATTAGCGATGCTGATCTGAAATCGAGATTAGAATTCTTAAAAAGTTCTGTAAATGCGGAAGAGCTTCTTTATTTATCTACTTGTAACCGTGTTGAGTTCATGCTTTCCGTAAACGAAAACATCGACCAGCTCTTCCTTAAAAAATTCTTCAACTCTTTCGATACAAACTGGACCGACACCGAGATCAACTGGTCGATCGAGAATGCGAAAGTATTTGAAGGAGAAAATGCATTACGTCATTTATTTAGTGTAGCATCCTCTATTGATTCATTGGTTGTTGGAGAACGTGAGATCATTACACAAGTTCGTAATGCTTATGAAAAATGCAATGAATTAGGCCTAACCGGTGACCTTATCCGTTTGGCTATCAAACGCACGATCGAAGTTGGTAAAGAAGTATATACGCATACGAACATTGCCCGCAATCCTGTATCCGTTGTTTCATTAGCCTACAGAAAATTACGCGCACTTAATGTAAAATTGGATGCCCGCTTTCTGATCATCGGATCGGGAGTGACCAATACCAACATGGCGCAATATCTTAAAAAGCACAAATTCGCTAATTTCACCGTATTCAACAGAACTTTAGAAAATGCAGAAAAATTAGCTGCTGATCTAAATGGAAAAGCATTTCCTCTTTCTGAATTAGCTGATTACAAAGGTGGATTTGATATCATTGTTACTTGTACCGGTGCTGCAGAAAGCGTTATCACTCCGGCAATCTATAAAAGCCTGGTTGGTGATGATAAGTCAAAAAAAGTGGTGATCGACTTAGCTATTCCGAATGATTTGGATGCTGAGATCTTGAATAACTACGATGTTAATCTAATAGCAGTGAATAACCTGCAAGAAGTAGCAAAAGAAAATTTACAAGCAAGAGAAAAAGAATTAGAAGCTTGCAAAGTGATCATCGAGAATAATATTGAAGAGTTCAAACAAATTCTTAAAGCAAGAAAAGTTGAACTGGCAATGAGTGAGGTTCCTAAAAAAGTAAAAGAGATCCGTGAAGTTGCAATGAATGAGGTGTTCGCAAAAGAACTATCATCAATGGATGCTCAATCCAAAGAAGTATTAGACAAAATACTTCAATACATGGAGAAAAAATACATCAGTGTTCCGATGAAGATGGCAAAAGATATTTTGACCAATCAGAAATAGAATTATCTATCGATTTTCTAAATTTAGCACCCTAAATTAGCAAGATCGAATTCCCAATAAACCATATGGAAAGAAAAATAATCATAGGCAGCAGAGGTAGCGAACTTGCTTTATGGCAAGCCAATCACGTATTGCGTAAAGTTCAAAAGCTAGGACTCACCGCAGAGATAAAGATCATTAAAACGCAAGGTGACCAAATTCAGCATTTAAGTTTTGACAAATTAGAAGGTAAAGGTTTTTTTACGAAAGAAATTGAAGAGGCTTTATTAAATAAAGAGATCGATCTTGCTGTTCACTCTCATAAGGATCTGCCTACCACTTCTCCAGAGGGATTAAAAATAGCTGCCGTTTCGGAACGGGAAGATCCAGCTGAATTGATCTTAGTTAGAAAAGAAAGCGTTGATAAAACTCTTAAATATTCATTCAAAAAAAATGCGATCGTGGGAACTTCTTCTGCCAGAAGAAAATCTCAATTATTAGCATTCAGAAGTGATATTCAAATTGAAGATCTGAGAGGAAATGTGCCTACTCGTATTCAGAAGCTTCGAGACAAAAAATACGATGCCATCATGTTAGCTGCTGCTGGTGTTGAAAGACTAAAGATCGATCTTAGTGAATTTAAAGTATTACGACTAGATCCAAAAGAATTTATTCCTGCTCCTGCTCAAGGTGTATTAGGTTTGCAGATACGTGAAGATGATCATGAATTATTCCAGCACATCAACAAATTAAATTCTGAAAAAGTTGAAGACATCATCGGAATAGAACGTAAAGTGCTAAACTTATTTGATGGTGGCTGTCAACTTCCTTTAGGTGTATACTGCATTAAAGAAGATAATAAATTCAAAGTGTGGGCTTCCAAATCCGACACTTGGAATGGAATGCCAAAACGTATCTATAAGGAATCATTTACCAACGAAGGCTTTGCTCAAAAGATAGTTGATTCATTGAATTCAATAAAGCCTCTTTCTGTTTTAATTACGCGTGACTTGAATGATCATTCCTTTTTCAAAAAAACATTGGAAGGAAATGGATACAAGGTTCACGGTATTTCATTCATTGAAACAAAAGAAGTAAAAATAAGCAGCATCCCTTCTACTGATTGGATTTTCTTCGCTAGCGGAAATGCAGTTGATCATTTTTTCAATCAATCGCCCGATATTAAACCAAAAACAAAATTTGGTGTAATTGGAAAATCAACTGAATATGCTCTAAAAAAGCACAATAAAAATGCAGCATTTGTTGGTCATATTAATGACACTAAAGTTGTTGGAAAAAAATTTGCTAAAACTGTTGGGGCAGAAACAGTTTTGTTCCCACAAGCCAAAGGTGGTATCAGAACGATACAACAACAATTCGAAGATGCATCGAAGTTAACTGACCTTGTTGTGTATGAAACTGTTTCTCGAGAAAACATTCAACTGCCGGAAGCTGATGTTCTTGTGTTTACGAGTCCATCTAATGTTGAATCATTCTTTAAACAGTCGAAAATTAAAAACACACAGAAAGTAGTTGCAATAGGTGCTTCCACTCAAAAAAAATTAAAAGAATTTGGAATCGAAAACAGCCTTCTTCCTGCTTCATTTGATGAAACAGGATTAGCTGAAGCGGTTTTCGGAATTTAACAACACAATGATACACAGACCCAGAAGATTAAGAAAAACAGCTATTTCAAGAGAAATGGTTGCAGAAACACGTCTTTCAAAAGACATGTTTATTTATCCATATTTTGTTGTAGAAGGAACGAACACCATTCATCCGATCGATGCAATGCCTGGAATTAATCATTACTCGATTGATGAACTTTTGAAAGATGTAGAAAAGGGATTAAAAATCGGGATCAATAAAGTATTACTCTTTGGAGTAGGTGAACAAAAATCAACTGATGCCAGCTCTTCTTTTAGTAACAACTCTATCATTGTAAAAGCGGTAAAAGCATTAAAAGAAAAATTTGGAGATACGTTATACGTAATCACCGATGTATGTGTATGTGCCTACACAACACATGGTCATTGCGGCATTCTTCACGATGATTACGTACACAATGATTCCTCCGTTGAAGTATTAGCAAAAATGGCATTAGCACATGCACAAGCCGGTGCCGACATGGTTGCACCAAGTGACATGATGGATGGCCGTATTGCAGCCATGCGAACATTGTTAGACAAAAATGGATTTGAGAACACTGCGATCATGTCCTACTCCATCAAATACGCATCAGCCTATTATGGACCATTCCGCGAAGCTGCTGATTCTGCTCCACAAAAGGGAGATAGAAAATCGTATCAAATGGATTTTAGAAATGGAAATGAATCCATGACTGAAGGGATGCTGGACGAAGCCGAAGGCGCTGATATATTAATGGTAAAACCCGCGCTTGCCTATATGGATGTGATCTTTAACTTGCGACAAAACACCTTATTACCGATCGCATGCTATAATGTATCGGGAGAATACTCAATGGTGAAAGCAGCTGCTGCTAAAGGCTGGATAGATGAACAAAAGATCGTAATGGAAAACATGTATGCTTTTGCACGCTCCGGTGCCAATTTGATCATCACGTATCACACCAAGGATATTTTAGAAAAAGGCTGGTTGTAATGGAAAACATTCTATCGGACGAATACTTTATGCGTGAAGCATTAAAAGAAGCTAAAAAAGCTTTTGATGCAGATGAAGTTCCTGTTGGAGCCGTTGTTGTTTGCAACAATAAGATCATTGCTCGTGCTCATAACTTAACCGAACGTTTGAACGATGTAACTGCACATGCTGAAATGCAAGCCATTACTTCTGCTGCCAATTTTTTAAATGGAAAATATTTAAATGAATGCACTATGTACATCACCCTTGAACCTTGCGTGATGTGTGCCGGTGCACTTTCCTGGTCGCAGATAGGGAAGATCGTTTATGGCGCCAGCGATACCAAACGTGGATTTAATTTGGTAGGGAATAAGATCCTGCATCCAAAAACAGAAATTATACAAGGTATTATTGCGGATGAATGTGCCGACTTAATGAAGAGTTTTTTTCAAAAAAAAAGGTGATCAAATTGATCACCTTTTTCATTTATTTTTCTTTCACATCCCTGTAAACCTTTTTGTAAGGCTCTTTCCCATTGTTAACAGGAGCTGTGTTTTGACCATCCTCCACTTTTTTCTCTCCTCCTATTCTATTCCCATCCGCATCCAGCTCTATTACTTCATATCCTAATTTATTGATGCTTTCCCAAACGGCTGCCTTATCACCTACAACCAGGATCACCATTTTATTGTATGGCAACTGCTTTTTCGCCAAAGCATTGATCTCCTGTTTTGTGATGGCTTTTAAAATTTCACTTTGTTGATCAGTAAAGTTCTTTTCTAAATTATAATCCAAAATACGCTTGATGAAACCGGCTTTTTGCATAGCTGTTTCATATTTCAAAGCTTCACTTTGTCCCATTGATTTTTTCGTGAACTCCAACTCTGCATCTTTAATACCATTGTCGGCATAGTTCTTTATCTCTTTCATGAATTCGATCAAAGAACTGTCGGTTGCATTCGCACGAACACCAGCACTAGCTGTATACGGACCAACGAATTGATTCCCACTGAATGTACCTCGAGCACCATACGTAAAGCCATGCAGCTCACGTAAATTCAAATTGATTCGGCTATTGAATGATCCGCCTAATGGATAATTCATGATCTGTGATTTATAAAAATCACCGGTAGCATCGAATGCCATTGACAAGTAACCTATTCTGATCTCTGATTGCGGTGCTTTATCTTTATTTACAAAATACAATTTTGTTTTTTCAATAGCAGGCGATTTTGGCTCAATACCTTTTACCACTTTAGAGCCTGTCCAGCTCTTTAGGAATGCCAATTTAGATAGTGCTGTTGCTTGATCGATATCACCCACCACAACAGCAGATGCAATAGATGGTGAAAAATAATCAGCATAATATTTTTTTACATCATCCAGTGTAATAGCACTTACTGTTTCTTTTGTTCCCAATGAGCTAATACTCATAATGTGCTTATCGCCATACAACAATTTAGCATATACATTATTAGCAATTGTTGTTGCCTGTGTGGCTTGATTGGCAATTGCTTCTATACGTTGCTTTTTGATACGCTCAAATTCTTTCTCGTCAAACTTTGGCTGAAACAAGATCTCTTGCGCAATAGCTAATGTTGCATCAATATTTTTTGTCAAGGATGATACGTACACAACAATATCTTGTCCGTTATTCATTACACTCACACTACTTCCCATTTTTTCCAACATTTCAGCAATTTCTTCTGCAGAATGTTTTTGGGTGGACTCGTTCATCATACTCGTCAACAACTGCGAAATACCCGCTTTTGCCATTGGCTCATATCGATGTCCGGCCTCAACACTCAATTGGATGGTTACTTTCGGAACCTCATCCGATTTTGCTCCGATCAATTTCACACCATTATCAAAATTTTGTTTCCAATAGTCGGGTGCTTTTACCAAAGCAGCAGCTGGAGCAACCGGTTGCTTATTACGATCAAAAGTATCCTTTGCTTTGTTATATTTTAATGACTTATACTCTTCTGCTTCAACAGCATTTACATTTCTAACTGGATAGGTATAGTTATCTGCTTTTGCTACTAAGTTTGATTTTCCTTTAGGGACAGTACTTAAAATAACTGCATATTTTCCTTTTACATACTTGTTGTAAACTCTCATTACATCTTCTTTGGTCACTTTGTTATAAGCGTCCATCTCTTTTACTAAATAATTCGGATTCCCTGTAAAAGTTTGATAAGCCGCCAACATAGCACCTTTTCCCTGTACACTCGACAATGCATTTACCATTTGTGATTCCATGCTTGCCTTAAACTTTGTAAGATCATCATTAGTCACACCACGTTTTTCAAATTGAGCAAAACAATAGCGGATCAATGAATCCATTTGTGCTAAAGGTTTATCAGGAAAGGTTTTAACTTGTACCGAAAAATCACCCGCTAACTCTGAAGTAGAATTATACACATCAGCCGATTGTGCTAATTGTGATTTGATGAATGTTTGATAGAAAATAGACGATTTGTTTCCCGCAAGAATATCTGCCAACACATCTAATGCTGCTTCATCGGCATGACGGGCAGGAACACTTGGATATGAAAAGTTGATCTGTGGTGCACGGATATTATCTTCATAAGAGATGTATCTATCTTTATCCAGGATCACATCAGCAACTGTTTGAGGTTTCACTTCAGGACCAACAGGAATAGGACCGAAATATTTTTCAGCTAACTTCAACACATCCTCGGGCTTCACATCACCTGAAACAGTTAAAGTAGCGTTATTCGGACCATACCAACGTAAAAAGAATTTTTTCAGATCATTCACATCCACACGATTCAAATCTTCGATATAACCAATGGTTAACCAGGAATACGGATGAGTAGTTGGATACAATGCTGCGCTGATCTTTTCAAACACCAATCCATACGGTTTGTTATCATAATTTTGACCACGCTCATTCTTTACAGTAGCACGTTGTACTTCAAATTTTTTCTGAGTAACAGAGTCCAACAAAAAGCCCATACGGTCACTTTCCAGCCAAAAAGCCGTTTCCAACTGATTAGAAGGTAATACTTCAAAATAATTGGTTCGATCACGGTTGGTTGTTCCGTTTAACGTTCCTCCGGCTTCGGTAACAATTTTAAAATGCTGTTCATCACCCACATGCTCTGATCCTTGGAACATCATGTGTTCAAAAAAGTGAGCAAATCCCGAACGACCTTCCTGTTCGCGTGCCGAACCTACGTGATAGGTTACATCCACATACACGATCGGATCGGAGTGATCTTCGTGTACCAGAACGGTTAATCCATTCGCTAATTGATATTTTTCGTAGGGGATCATAAGTTCGCTTCCTTTGCGACTTACTTTCTCAATTAATTTAGTTTGTGCAACAGCTGTTGTTGTGATACAAGCTGCTATAAAAAGTGAAAATTGAATGATCTTTTTTGTCTTCATTTTTTTGATTGTTGGTATAACAAACTTAATGATTTTTTTTGGGAAAGGAATTATGTATAAATAATAAAAAATTATAATCTGATTAGACTATTTCCACTCTAATTTTTTTATCAATTTACAATTTTTACAAACGGTTCAGAAGTTTGGCTGTTCTCTGATTTTAAAGTCAAATTGTATACTCCTGGGGGTAAAAAACTAACATCAATTGTTTGATTTTGAAGAAAAATAGTCTTGTAAATAATTTCGCCAAGAATATTGTAAATAATTAACTCCCCATTTTTAAAAGTATCGTATTCTAAAATTTGTATACTCAATGCTTCTTGACATGGATTCGGGTAAATTTTAAGAGTAGGTTTTATTGAAATATCTTCAACTCCAAGGAAATAGTCCTCAATAGAAAAAGAATCAAAAGCCAAGCCATCAAGTGAATCTGAATTATTATCTGAAATAAAAGTAAACTTGAAAATAATCGTATCACCTGCATTTATACTAAAGTAGGGCATCAAATTTGAAAAGTCATAGGCAAAATATCTCCATCCATTTGAATTCCCTGTTAAAACCGGACGTGGCAATCCCAAATCATAAAGAGAATAATAAATCGTATCCTTTGTTATATCTATCCAAGTAATTCCATTATCGGGAGAAAATTCAAAAATTCCGTAATCATTAAGTGAATCTGAATTAACAGAATAATAGCCACTAAAGATCCCTGTATAATTATGTTCAAATCCTTGACCGGCAACATGCTTAATTACAAAAGAGGAAGTATCATTCGTTGGGTATGAATAAATAGAATCTGTAACAATAATATTGGGAAAAGATTCTGCTTGATTAATGTTCGTTTTCAGTGCTGATGAGACAACCCACAAATTTTGAGAATTTGTAGAGCTATCAACTATTAATGTGTCACAACCCGTCCAATTATTCCCATCATCAAAATTCATTTCAACAATTGTCTGTGTGCAAAATGTAGTTTGACAATTTACAAGTGCAGGTATCACAGAAAACAATAAAAAGAAAAACAGTTTTACTCTCATCAATTATGATTTAGTATATACCAATTTACGTTATAAAATATTATAATCAAATAAATAATAATATATGATGTTGAAAAGCGACCATTTGGGTGGCTTTTAAAAGAAATACATGAATCAGACTTACTCCAAGGCAGTAATAAAAAACGCCACACAAATGTGTGGCGTTCTGCTAAATATTCAATTACTCCGAAAGATCGAAATCTTCCAGGAATTTAGTTGTATAATCACCTTTAATAAAACGTTCATCTTTCATCAAACGTAAGTGGAAAGGGATCGTTGTTTTTACACCTTCGATCACATACTCGCTTAATGCACGGTGCATTTTTGCGATAGCCTCTTCACGTGTTTGTGCCACTGTGATCAATTTCGCTACCATACTGTCGTAATTTGGTGGGATGGTATATCCCGCATAAATATGAGAGTCAACACGAATACCATGTCCACCCGGTGTATGTAAATTACCGATCTTACCCGGTGAAGGACGGAAGTTGTTAAATGGATCCTCTGCATTGATACGGCATTCGATCGCATGTAACTGAGGGTAATAGTTCTTTCCGGAGATGGGAACACCTGCAGCTACTAATATTTGTTCACGGATCAAGTCGTAATCGATCACCTCTTCCGTGATCGGATGCTCCACCTGAATACGTGTATTCATTTCCATGAAATAAAAATTGCGGTGTTTGTCAACCAAAAACTCTACGGTACCTACACCTTCGTAGTTTACAGCCAATGCAGCTTTGATGGCTGCTTCACCCATACGTTCGCGTAATTCATCGGTCATGAATGGAGATGGTGTTTCTTCCACTAACTTTTGATGACGTCTTTGAACAGAGCAATCACGTTCCGATAAATGACAAGCTTTTCCGTATTGGTCACCTACTACCTGAATTTCGATATGGCGAGGTTCTTCAATGTATTTTTCCATATACATGGCACCATTTCCAAATGCAGCTTCTGCTTCTTTGCTGGCTGATTCAAAATTGGAAACCATATCTTCTTCCTTCCAGATGATACGCATACCACGTCCGCCACCACCTGCTGTTGCTTTGATGATAACAGGGTAACCAACTTTAGGGGCTAGTTCAACTGCTTGTTGTGCACTTTCCAACAATCCATCAGATCCCGGAACACATGGCACACCTGCAGCGATCATGGTTGCTTTTGCAGAAGCTTTATCACCCATTGCATTGATCATTTCAGGCGATGCACCAATAAACTTAATATTATGCTCCTGACAGATCTTTGAAAATTTTGCATTCTCTGACAAGAAACCATAACCCGGATGGATCGCATCAGCATTAGTGATCTCAGCAGCAGAAATAATATTCGGAATGTTCAAGTATGAATCTTTACTTGGAGGAGGTCCGATACAAACCGCTTCATCAGCAAATTTTACATGAAGAGAATCTTTATCAGCTGTTGAATAAACTGCAACTGTTTTAATTCCCATTTCTTTACAAGTACGAATGATACGCAATGCGATCTCGCCCCTGTTTGCAATTAATATCTTTTTAAACATCTATATTAAGTTTAAAGTTGTAAAGTTTAAGGTTTAAAGTAAGGTATATCCCAGCATTAATAAATAAGGCTAGAATGTTCTGTTAAAGCTCTGTTAAAACACAGCAACTTTAAACTTTGAACTACAAACTAACTTGGATCTACTAAGAATAATGGTTGATCGTACTCAACAGGAGTTGCATCATTCACCAATACTTTAACGATCTTACCTTTTACATCTGATTCGATCTCATTGAACAATTTCATTGCTTCAATGATACACACTGTTTTTCCGGCTCCGATCTCATCACCAACATTTACAAATGGTGGTTTATCAGGAGAAGAAGAACGGTAGAATGTTCCGATCATTGGTGATTTGATGGTCACATATTTTGATTCATCAGCACCAGAATTATTATTTGCAGCAGGTGCTTTAGTTTCCACAGCAGGAGCAGCTTGTTGTTGAACAACAGGAGCAGCAGCTTGAATAACAGGTTGTGCTACCGGAGCAGCTACTGTCTGTAATACTACCTGCTCTTTGCTTTTACCTGCAGGTGTTTTAATTACAATCTTAACATCTTTTGTTTCCAATTCAACCTCGCTTACGCCAGATTTTGAAACAAATTTGATTAAATCTTGGATTTCATTCAGTTTCATCTGCTATGATTTTTAAATTTATATTCTGTTTAATAATTGTTTCTTATTTACTATCGTATGCCCATTTCAAATAGATACTTCCCCATGTAAAGCCGGCTCCAAAAGTAGAGATGATAATGTTATCTCCTTTTTTCATTTGCTTTTCATAATCCCATAAACACAAAGGAATGGTTCCTGCTGTTGTGTTACCATATTTCTGAATATTCAGCATTACTTTTTCAGATGATAATCCCATACGCTCGGCAGTAGCATCAATGATACGTTTGTTTGCCTGATGAGGAACTAACCATGCAACATCTTCCGATTTTAGGTTATTACGTTGCATGATATCAGCAGATACTTCGGCCATACCTACTACAGCACGTTTGAATACTGGTTGTCCATCTTGATACACATAATGTTCACGAGCATCTACTGTTTCATGTGTAGGCGGTTTTACTGATCCACCTGCTTTTTGGTGTAAGTATTGACGACCAGAACCATCAGCTTTTAGGATTGAATCCTGAATTCCTGATCCATCAGTAGTAGGTTCTAACAAAACACAACCGGCACCATCACCAAAGATGATACATGTTGAACGATCGGTATAATCAAGGATAGCAGACATTTTATCTGCACCTACTACGATCACTTTTTTATATTTTCCAGTTTCAATGAATTGTGCACCTGTTACCAAAGAATACACAAATCCTGAACATGCCGCATTCACATCATATCCCCAGGCATTGGTAGCACCCACTTTATCACACACAACATTCGAAGTAGAAGGGAATACATAATCTGGAGTAACAGTACCCACAATGATCATGTCGATTTCTAAAGGAGAAATGCCACGCTTTTTTAATAGATCATTGATGGCTTTTACGCACATATCTGATGTTCCTAAACCTTCGCCTTTCAAGATCCTTCTTTCTTTGATCCCGGTTCTGGTCTCAATCCACTCGCTGGTAGTAGGAACCAATTTTTCTAATTCTGCATTGGTTAACACGTATTCCGGAACATATCCGGCAACAGCAGTTATAGCAGCAGTTATTTTTGTCATTAGTTAAATGCTAGTTTAATTTTTTCAGGAAGTTTTGCTTCCACAACATCTTTCGACAATAATATCATATTCTTTACAGCTACATCGTTGGAAATTCCATGTCCGATCATCACCGTTGAATTGATACCCAATACAGGTGTTCCACCATAATTTTCATAATTGAAACGGTCAAAGAATTCATCTTTGATCCCTCTCTTTTTGATCATGGTATAAAATGCTTCAGCTTCTTTTAGAACTACATTTCCTGTAAATCCATCACACACAATAACATCTACTGCATCGCTGAAAAGGTCGCGACCTTCTACATTACCGATAAAGTTGAAATCTTTGCTATCCTTCATCAATCCATGAGTAGCTTGCGCTACCAAGTTCCCTTTTTCAGGTTCTTCACCAATGTTCAATAAACCAACTTTTGGATTTTTGATGTTATATACATGTTCTGCATAAAGTGAACCAAGCACTGCAAACTGATACAATACATCAGGTTTACAATCGGCATTCGTTCCAACATCAAGGATAAGACCTACACCACCGGATGGTTTAGGCATTACAGAAGTGATACAAGGACGGATAACACCGGAAATTGCTTTTACAGTGAACATGGAACCAACAAGCATAGCGCCAGTGTTTCCATTGCTTGCAAACGCATCGATCTTACCCTCTTTTAAAAGATGAAACCCAAAACTAATGCTAGAATTGGGTTTTTGTGCAAATGCTTTAGTAGGATGTTCACCCATTCCGATCACATCGGGAGCGTGAACAATATCAAAACACGATGCATCCACATTGTGTTTTGCAAGTCCTGCCAAAATTTGTTCATTGTCGCCAATTAAAACTAAACGAACATCTTTTGGTAACTCATTATAAGCTAAAATTGCTCCCGATATTGTTGCATCGGGTGCAAAATCTCCGCCCATAATATCTATACCTATCTTCATAAAATTTTGATTGGTTGCTAATATTAGTTAAAGGCTAAACCTCTGCTTATGCAGATGCTTTCTCCATTACTACTTTTCCTTTGTAGTAAAGTTTTCCTTCGAACCAATGAGCTCTGTGATACAAGTGTGGTTGACCTGTAGTAGGGCAAATAGCTAATGTAGAAGCAGTAGCTTTATCATGACCTCTACGGCTATCTCTTCTTGCTCTCGATAATTTTCGCTTAGGATGTGGCATTGTATTATTTATTTAATTGTTAATATTTACTAGTTTAATTTTATATTCTTCAGGCCGTCCCATCTAGGATCAACCGGCTCTTCCCCTTCATTCTCCACCAAATAATTATTTAATTTATTCAGCATCTCTTGATCACATGTACTGTTTCCGTTCTCATCGTCCGGATGTACACGCTTCAATGGCAATGAAAGCATAATGTACTCATAAATAAACTGACTTAGATCTAGTTCGTGCTCATTGGCAGCAATGCTGATAATATCATCATCTTCATCACCTACATCATGACCACCCACTTTCACGATCAGTCTGTAATCTCCTGCTATTGGAAGATCGAACTCCCCATAACAACGATCACAATTCATTTTCACTTTTCCGCCAATATTGAACTGCAATATCATCATTGTTGATTGCTTGATCAATGTCAGCTTTACTTGAATATTTCCTTGTTTTATTTCAGAATACTCAAGATTTTCAAAGAACTTATCGTTTACATCAAACTCAAATTCATGCTCCCCTAAACCCAAATTCACAAACTGAATAATGTATGCTTTCCCTGCTTGCATGGTTGTACATTTTTTTTGAGAGCCCGCAAAGGTAAAAAAATAAAGCACACTACAAGTATTCTGTGGCACTTTTTTACTTTTGGCTTAACAAAATCTGATGCGAAAATAGGATTTTATCCCACATTTTGACCAAAAAACCGCTTTTTTTGCGTTTTTTCGATTAAAACGAGCATTTTTTCGATTAAAAAACCAGTATTCCTAATTCCGGGAAGGTAAATTTATTTTTGGGAAGCCTTATAATAGTCGATCATCGCCTTCAGGTCGTGATGCACCTCATTACGATCACCAATTAATGTCTCAACGATCTTCCGGTCTTTTCTTACCATACGTAACAAGCGTAAACGACCAAAGATCTTTTTCATTAGTGGATAAAATGAAAGGGCAATAAGTCCTGATAATGGGATCAAAACAGAGAAGACACCTAAAAGCACCCAACTCTTAAACAGAATAGCGATCAGAAGTAGCTGAGCTGGATAATAAAGCAGCCAAAGGATCATCCCCAGATTGGCATGGATAGAAGCATAAAATTCAACATGTTTTACTTTATTGTCGGCAACATTTTGAGCCAACATGTAAGGTAACTTATTGGTAAGTACTCCAAACATATATATAGGTAAGCCTAACCATAAAAGTATTCCATCCAACAAAAAGCGACCGAAATTCATTTTATTGATATTGTCGGGATGCAATAAATGATCGCGAAGCAAATTTGCTCTCACTCTTCTATTATAATCTACGGCTTTTACTTTTAGATCGATCAACATGGCGGGAGCATGCTCATCTATATAGTTGATCATTGCAGCTATTTCTTTACTTCCGATGTATTGCTGTTCCAGATCAGAGGGGTCAACATTTTTATTCTTCAACCATTCTGTTAAATACATTTCTTCAATGAGTTCTAAAAAGCGATCATGTTCAGGATTTTTAACGATCACCAGATGATCAGACATTTTACGTTCCAAATCGCGGGTAAACTCATTAATGGTTTTTACTTTATCCTGCTTAAAGCGTTCATAATAAACATCGGCAGGCATTGCTTTCCCAAATTCAATGAACACTTTACTTCCAAATTTATTGGCTGCGGTATAATTGATACCTGCAGGAACCACCCAGATGTTCTTGCTGTAATCCATTGCTTCGGCCGACTGAAATACAATTCTTGATAATCCTTTTTTTAAAGGACGTAATCTTCGTTCTAGGATACAGATCGCTTCCGGGTACAATAGCAATGCTTTGTTATCTGCTAATAATCGCCTACACTCTTCAAATGTTTTATCGTTCTTTTTGATCTCGCTGTATCCTTCCTGCATGCGGTACATCGGACTGATGTTCATGCTTTCGAGAGCCATTTTAGCAAACTTGCCCTTAAAAACATCTCCCCGGGCAAAAAAGCGAACTTTCTGCATGGGCAACATCGCAACAATACAAGGATCAACAAATGCATTCGCGTGATTCGTTGCAATGACAACAGGTACATCACGGGGAACATTTTCAATTCCCTTGTAGTCGATCTTATAGAAGATCCTTAAAAAAATATTCTGTAATGGTTTTAATATCCAATATAACACCGTTCGCTCTCCTAAAAATTATCGTTCAAATGTCATTCGCTTTCCTTTAACCGACTCATCGAATTTTCCGTTTTCAAAAACAAGATGGCCACTCACAAAAGTATGCGTTATTTTTGAATGAAAAGTAGTCCCTTCAAACGGACTCCATCCGCACTTGTAAAGTACATTCGATTTATCTACAGTATAGGAATCATTCAGATCAACCAATACCAGATCGGCAAAGTAACCTTTACGAATATAACCTCTCTTCTCAATTTGAAAACAATCAGCAACAGCATGTGCCATTTTTTCGGCAATACGCTCCAATGATATTTTACCTTGTTTGTGAAACTCCAACATGGCATTCAATGAATGCTGCACCAATGGTCCGCCTGAAGGAGCTTTAAAATAGCTTTGATTTTTTTCTTCAATCGTATGAGGCGCATGATCGGTTGCAATGACATCTATTTTGTTGTCCAACACCGCTTGAAAGATCGCATCTCTATCACTCGCTTTTTTAACGGCAGGATTCCATTTTATGAATGCACCTTTTGTTTTATAATCTTCATCGCTAAACCATAAATGATGAATACAAGCTTCTGCAGTAATTCTTTTTTCTTTTAAAGGTTTTGAATTATCAAACAAAGCTAATTCTTTAGCAGTAGAAATATGAAGAATATGCAAACGTGTATTGTATTTTTTTGCCAACTCCACAGCTAATGAAGATGATTTATAACAAGCCTCTTCACTTCTGATATCAGGATGACAAACCATCGGGACATCTTCTCCATATTTATCTTTATACACTTGCATGTTGTGCTTGATCGTATGTTCATCTTCGCAATGTGTTGCGATCAACATATTACACTTAGAAAATAAACCTTCCAAGGTTTCACGTTTATCAACCAGCATATTACCGGTAGAAGAACCCATGAACACTTTAATACCACAAACGGTTTTAGGATCAGTCTTCAATACCTCTTCTAAGTTGTCATTAGAAGCACCCATAAAAAAAGAGTAGTTTGCCAAAGATACCTCTGATGCACGTTTGTATTTATCCTCTAACAGATCTTGCGTAAATACATTCGGTACGGTATTCGGCATTTCCATATAAGAAGTGATTCCTCCAGCAACAGCAGCTTTCGCTTCTGTATATATTTCTCCTTTATGCGTCAATCCCGGTTCTCTGAAATGCACTTGATCATCGATACAACCGGGTAAAAGATATTTTCCAGCGGCATCAATTGTTTTATCGACAGGAGTTGTGATCTCTTGTTCCGATATTTCTGCGATCATATTACCACTGATCAACAGGTTTGTTTTTATGATCTTGCCTTCATTTACGATAGAGGCATTTTTAATTAAAATATTCATCACTGCTTTTGTTTACATTTATAATCAGGCATTTCCTCCAGTTTTGAAATGAGCATCAGAAGATAATCGAGCGCCTTTTTTTCTCCCTCAAAGTTAAGCTTTTTAAGCTCATCTGATAACTGATGATGATCAGAATTGATTCCGGTAGAAAAAGTGATGCATTTTATATTCTTCTTTAGGAATGGCTCTGTGTCTCTCGTCATATTTATCATTCCTTCTTTTTGAATATTCAGTTCTGTTTTAGAATTAACAATTAAATCATTCATATCCTTGAAATGTTCTAACCCAAGAACAAACAATTGGGATTGTGCATTCATAGCTCCGATCATATCGAGATCGACCATAAATGAAATCGTATTCAAATCGATCGTTGGTTGTTCGCAGAACAACTTAGCACCAACATGTCCTTGCTCATGCCCTGAAAAAGCAACAAAAAGAATATTAAATTGTTCTTTCTTTTTATTGGACGTAAAGTAACGGGCCAGCTCCAGCAGTCCGGCTACTCCCGATGCATTATCGTTGGCTCCGGGATAAGCTTTCAGCAATCCTTGCTCATTCTTAAACATACCTAAATGATCGAAATGAGCTGAAATGATGATTGTCTTGTCACAATGATTGTCTAAAAATGCCGCCACATTGATCCCCGATATCAGCTTTCCGCCAACAGTATCTCCTTTGAATTGAGGCTGCTTGAATTTATATGAATAATAATAACTGGAAAGGTTTCCTTTGGGGATGAGTCCTAAGCTTTTGAAATTTTTAGAGATGTAGTAAGCAGCAGTTAACTCATCCTGTGAGCCGGTCAGTCGGCCGTGAAGTTTCTCCGAACTGAGATAACGCACATGTGTTTTTAGTTTAGCAACATTGATGGATTGCTGAGAAAAAGAAAAAAATGGAAGTGATACAAAGAAAAAGAATATGAA
>JAEUTU010000101.1 GCA_016786925.1 Bacteroidia bacterium | reverse complement strand
TGACTAAGCTTCCTGCTAAGGCTAAATTCTTACCTGTAAATAGTTTTGTTTCCGGATTCAAATTACAATGAATAGCGATCATATCCCTTCCTCCATTGTAATGTGCATCATCCAAACTTTCTTCACTCACGGGAATATATTTGCTGTTGTCATTCGTTGTACCCGATGATTTCGCAAACCATTTTATATCGGTATTCCACAACACATTCTGCTCTCCTTTGCGAACCCTTTCTATATATGGTTTCAAAGAATCATAATCCTGAACAGGAACAGAAGTGCGGAATTGTTCTACATTTGAAATGGAAGTATAATTATGCATCTTGCCCCACTCCGTATCTTTAGCCGACTGGATCAATTTACGCAACCATTCATTCTGTACATCATACGGATATTTCATAAATAACTCGATCTGATGCATCCGTTTGCGCATCCACCAACTTGCTATGGAATTGAGTACTGACAATTTATTTGGCTAATTTTCTTTTACTAAAATACGATTCTATTTCCGGTAAAGAAAGCGTATTGAAACACATTTCTTTTGTTAACATCCCTTTACGTGCAGCACAGGTTCCAAAATACATATCGTGATAACCACTTTTTTCGTGTGCATCGGGATTAATGGAGATCTTCACTCCTTTTTCAATGCAATACGGGATCCAACGCCAGTCGATATCCAAACGATAAGGATGCGCATTTAATTCAATGATCACATTATTGGCGGCACAAGCATCAATTACTTTTTTATGATCGATTGGATAACCGGGACGGGATAACAACAAACGTCCCGTTGGATGTCCTAATATCGTAGTATAAGGATTCTCGATCGCTTTGATCAAACGGGCTGTTGCTTTTTCTTCGTCCATCTTTAAATTCGAATGGACAGATGCTACAATAAAATCAAATGATCGCAACACATCTTCTTCATAGTCCAAAGAGCCATCATTCAAAATATCACTTTCAATGCCTTTGAATATTTTAAAAGGCGCTAATTGTTGATTCAATTCATCGATCTCTTTGTGCTGTTCCAATACCCGCTCCGGCTTCAATCCTTCTGCGTAAAATGCCGATTGAGAGTGATCGCATATTCCTAAATATTCATAACCCAATTCCTTACAATAAACAGCCATTTCTTTCAAGGTATTCATTCCATCACTATATGTACTGTGATTATGAAGTATTCCTTTTAAGTCTTTCATATCAGCTAATTGCGGTAGCTTATGCTCTTTGGCCAGCTGAATGATACTGGACTGTTCACGTAATTCAGGCTCAATGAACTGAATGTTGTTATGTGCAAACAATTCCTCTTCACTTTTTACACCATTTTTAAATTCAAATCCATCAATATTAAAATCGCTTGCAGCAGTTGTTTCAAACAATCGTTGATAGAATTCATCTTCCGTGCAGGATATCAAGTCCACTTTTACGTTCCTATTGTTTTCTATATCTAGCACCACATTATCTGCCGCTATCAATATTTCTATCACTTCTATCACTTCGCACTTTCTGCGCATAGCACCTGTAAGCGAAACCAATGCTGTATTGTATTTCTTTTTTAAATACTCAACTACTTCATTCGCAAATGATTCAACAGAAGCATAATGAAACTTACCAATGTTCGTTTGAAAGAACTCGATCTGCTTTTTTACTTCAGCCTGTGTTTTCGCACCAAAACCTTTTAATGTGACCAAGCGGTTTTCATTACATGCATACAACAACTCTCCAACACTTTCTACTCCCAACTCTTTCCATAGCTGGCGAACCTTTTTAGGCCCAATCCCTTTGATCCCCAGCATTTCTATCACCCCCAAAGGTGTAATGGCAACCATGGCCGACAATTCTTTCAGATCGCCCGTTGTCAAAAGCTCATTGATCTTTGCTGCGATCCCCTTCCCTATTCCTTCCATCTGCTCTAGTTCCTGAAGCGACTTCCCTTGCAACTCCACATCTGTTTTATCCAACTTATAGGCAGCATTGGCAATTGATTTTATCTTAAACGGATTCTCTTCATGCAACTCCATAAGCTGCGCGGTGAGTTTTAATGCTTTTGCGATCTCTTCTGTTGTCATTATTTCAAATTCGATAATACATTAAACAATCGATCATCTGTGATCAAACAACCTCTTTGCAACAGATCAAACACTTCCTCTTCTCTTTCTTTCACATACGCTTTTTCGGATCGTATGATCGAAACAGAAGAAGCATGACTCTCCTGCCATTGAGCCAATATATCATTCATTGTTAAATCAAGAGAAGAATGTTCCTGCACCTTTAAGCCTACCAATTGTATTTTTTCATCACCGCAATGATAGATATGGATCGTTTTGGCATCCCTGAATTCGAGGTATTTGATCTTTCTTAGCACTTTATCATACACCACATCGCTAAATACATCGATCAATTCATCCGCTTTGTGTGTTTCTTCTCTTTTCATTTTCTCCCAATCCTGAGCCGTGATCTGCGCATGCGCCAAAAAGCTCACAAAATCGGGCTCAAGCGCTTTCAACTCCTCCATTGTCAATCTTTTATACTTCATTCCTTAAATCATTTTGATTATTACATAAAAATACTGTAATTCGTAATGCAAAATACTAATTAAAACAAACTCAAATTCATACTTATGAAAATTAATCATACCGTAACGGAACGCTTTATCAAATATGCAAAGATCGATACACAAAGCGATCCTAATTCTCCCACCTGTCCATCCACCGAAAAGCAGAAAGATCTGGGAAAAGTTTTGGTTGCTGAACTTCTGGAAATGGGAATTACCGATGCGCACATGGATGAGAACGGTTATGTGTATGGAACTATTCCTGCTAACACTAGTAAAAAAGTACCGGTGATCTGTTTTTGCTCACACATGGATACATCTCCTGATTGCTCCGGAAAAGATGTAAATCCGCAGATCAACAGAAACTATGATGGAAAAGACATTGTTTTGATCAATGATAAATCACAAATCATTAAAGTAGCGGAACATCCTTCATTGCTCAAACAGATCGGAAATGATATTATCACAACTGATGGGACCACATTGCTGGGAGCTGACAATAAAGCAGGGGTTGCTGAGATCATGGATGCAGCACATCATTTGATGAAAAATCCGGAGATCAAACATGGTACTATCAAAATTCTATTTACACCCGATGAAGAAATTGGACGTGGTGCCGATAAAGCGGATCTAAAAAAACTGGGAGCCGACTTTGGATATACTATTGATGGAGAGGAATTAGGGCATATTGAAAATGAAACATTCTCGGCCGATGGTGTGACCATTACCATTCATGGTGTGAGCACTCATCCGGGTTTTGCAAAGAACAAAATGGAAAGTGCGATCAAGATCGCCAGCGAGATCGTAGCAGCCTTACCAAAAGATAAAATGAGTCCGGAAAGCACCGAAAAGAAAGAACCTTTTGTTCATCCTGTGAGTATTTCGGGAGGCATTGAACAAACGGTATTACAATTTATCATTCGTGCTTTTGATGAAGAAGGATTAAAAACACAGGAAACATTTTTAAAAGAATTAACAGAAAAGATCATCAAGAATTATCCGAAGTCACGTTTCGATTTTGTGATCAAAGAACAATACCGGAACATGAAACAAGTATTGGATAAAAATCCGGAGATCGTAAACAATGCTTTAGAGGCTATCAAGCGTGCAGGTGTAACACCTGTATTATCAAGTATCAGAGGCGGAACTGATGGATCGCGTTTTTCTTATATGGGATTACCTTGTCCGAATATTTTTGCAGGAGAACATGCTTTCCACTCAAAACACGAATGGGTAAGTATTCAGGATATGGAAAAAGCAGTTGCTACCATCGTGCACTTGTGCATGATCTGGGAAGAGAATGCGTAATTGGTTGTTAGTTTTTAGTTGTTGGTTGTTGGATATCTTTTCTATTTTTTCAAAAATTTAAAAAGTATCCAACAACCAATAATTACAACTCCACCAGAAAAAATAAGATATAAATAGATTCTATTATCACGCTCCTTGATAGAAGAAATGATAATACCAAATGAAATAAATAGACCAAGCAGTATTATCAATAAACCAAGCAGAATAAAAAAGAATCTTTTCATACAATTAAAATCAACAACTAGTCTTTGAACCAACTACTATACATCACGTAGTTGTTCGCAATACGGTCGATCTCACCGTGGATCAATTCCTGATTGATATCTTTTACCTTTTTAGCCGGCACACCAGCGTAGATCACACCTGATTCAACTTTTGTTCCTTCCAGCACTACTGCCCCCGCAGCAATGATGGTATTGCTTCCTATTTCGCAATTATCCATCACAATTGCTCCCATCCCGATCAACACATTATCATGAACAGTACAACCATGTACCAAGGCATTATGACCAATAGAAACATTGTTTCCTAACACCACCTTCGTTTTTTCATACGTACAATGGATCACGGCTCCATCCTGAATGTTTACTTTATTTCCCATTCGAATGGAATTCACATCACCACGAACAACAGCGTTGAACCACACACTACATTGGTCGCCCATGACAACATCACCAACAACAGTTGCATTGTCAGCCAAAAAGCAATCTTTTCCAAATTGTGGTGAAACACCTTTCACCGGTTTTATTAAAGCCATATACCCCTCTCTTTATCTCTCCCCAAAGGGGAGAGTGGTTACGTGTAAATTATTCTTTGTAAAAATAACACTTATTAAAATAATCGTCCTAAATAAATTTCAATTCAACTAACAATTACTTTTTATCGGTACACACTTGCCCCTTTTTACAACAAGCATCTAACTTATCGTAAGCTTTTTTATCGGCAGGTATATTATCCGCATCATAACCTGATTTAGAAATGGCTAAACGGATCTTTTCAGGACTTGTTTTTTGTGGATTATAGATCACTGTTGCCATTTTTGTATCTACATCAACTGTTACTTTTTTAACTCCTTTTTCAAAGGCTACATACTTTTCAATGGTTTCTTTGCACATATCGCATGTAGCTGATGTTTTAATTTTTATCTCTGAAGTTGTTTCCTGTGCATTGGCATTATAAATTATTAATAATGCAATAAAGCTGAATAAAATTTTTGTCTTCATGTTTTCTGATCTCTATTTATTGTTTAATTTATTTTTTTTAAATTTTTCTTACGTCTAATATCTAACATCTCATGTCTAATATCTAATATCTAACATCTACTTAACCTCCATTCGCATACCAAAATAAATGATCCTGCCTTCCAGAGGAGCATAGATCATAGAAGCATCAAAATAAGCGCTATTGGGATCGGATGAAGATAGGATCGGGTTGCTCTGTGTATAATTCAGAATATTTTCTGCTCCCAGATACACTTCAAACTTTCTAAACTTCTTGGTGATCTGTGCTTGCATCAAAAAATATTCTTTGGAGCGCTTACTCAATTGATATTCTTCCGGATTCATGACAGTGCTGGGCAAACGACTTTGACCAAACCAATTGGTTGTAAAATCAAATCGCCAGATATCACGATAGGTGGCATAAGCCATATTCAACATCACTCTGTGACGAGGAACATAAGGTTTGTCTAACAACTCATAATTATAGGTCGTTTTAACATCATACCACTTGTAAGCCAATTTCATATCAAATGATTTTAATGGTGTAAATCCCAGATCGACCTGAAGACTATGTGAATAAGAACTACCCTTCAAATTATAAAACACTACCTGATTGGTATGTTGATCCAGATCTACAACAATCTGATTCTCAAAATCGTTTCTGAACAAGTCAAGATTCACAAAT
>JAEUTU010000098.1 GCA_016786925.1 Bacteroidia bacterium | reverse complement strand
TACTACACTTCCCGTTACACAAGGAGACTCTGCAGTAACCTGCGGCCCACAATCACTAACCTTACACGCAAGTGGAACAGGAATATTAAAATGGTATGACCAACCAAGCGGTGGTATGGTAACAAACACCGGAAATACTTTCAATACTCCAATTCTATCTAACACTACAACATATTATGTAGAAAATGTTATATCTAATGGCACTCAAAATGTTGGAGCGTTAAATAGCACGATTGGAACAGGAGGTTTTTTCACAGGATCTACCTATCACTACTTAAGATTCACCGCAAGCAATCCATTTAAACTAATATCCGTTTGGGTCAATGCAAACACCAATGGAAACAGAACAATTGAATTACGAAATGCATCGGGATTTGTACTGCAATCTATCAATGTCAATATTTTAACGGGTCAAAACCGCATCTATTTAAACTTTAATGTACCAGCAGGAACAGACCTACAACTTGGAGTAGCAGGGAGTAACAATTTGTATCGAAATCAGACTGGCGCCAATTATCCCTATACCATTTCGAATACAGTTTCCATCACAGGGAATAGTGCAAACAACCCTTCTTATTACTACTACTTCTACGATTGGGAGATAGAACAATCGTGTGCAAGTAGCAGAGTTCCGGCAACTGCATTCATTAATCCTACAACACCTGTAAATGTAACGATCACTGCAAATAATACAGAGACCTGCCCCAATGACACGATTCACATTTATACAAACTCAACTAATCAGGGTTCTTCGCCACTATACCAATGGCTTATAAACAATATTCCTTCTGAAACAGGCAGTTCATTCATATCAAATAGCCTAAGTACTGGTGATGAAATAACATGCATTTTAAGTTCCTCCAATTCTTGTGCTACCAATAATCCAGATACGTCTAATGTTGTAAACATTACCGTACACCCTTCCCCTCCTACACCTAACCTAACACTAGTAGGTGCCAGTATTTATTCAGACATTTCGCTAGGAAATCAGTGGTACAATGAAAGTGGTAGTATAATAGGAGAAACGGGAAATTCTTATACTCCTGAAGTATCAGGTAATTATTTTGTGATTGTAGCAGGTCCATTTGGTTGTGTATCCGACACTTCCAATATCATTTCTTTTATCTCCACAGAAGTGGAAACGAGAAGCGATGAATTTGAGTTAAAAATATACCCTAATCCCAACCAAGGTTTTTTTACAATTGAATTAGAAAGTTCATCAGAATTCACAATTGAACTAATAAACACAATTGGGCAATCCATTTATTCCAAATCTACGAACAATAAAATTGAATTTGTGAACTGCACAGATTTACCAGATGGTTTTTACATCATAAAAGTAAGCCATGAAACAGAGATAACTTCAAGAAAAATTATTATCAAAAAAGCAGAATAGACATAGACTACTTTATATTTGAAAGAATTATAACAACAGCAATTAAAAAAAAGCTTAACACCAAAAGTGCTGTTTGCAAGACATAAACCGGAGAAAAAGAGAATAAATGTATTGATCCTTGCAGAAATAAGATCAATTCTGATAAAAAATAACTGCAAACAAAGAGAAAATAGCTCTTCTGAAATAAAAAAGAGCATGAAGAATTTTTTTAAAAGTTAAAAGGCAGAGATACATACGCCATTCATCTTAAAACAAATCCCAACAAAACGGTAACCAATAAATAAAAAATGGGACTCTAAAAGCAGAAGTAAGCATTCGTATTAACTCTTGCTCTTTTCAACAAAAGTATTAATCAAAGTAACTAGATCCTTTTCTAGAGATCGTCCTTTGTCATGGGCATACCACAAATGGAGTTGTTTAACAAATTCATCGTGTAACATAACAGGGTGCTCCTTTTTATATTCCTGAACCATTGAATATATAGATGCCGGACGAGGTCCCCATTCAAAAATCAAATCATTTGTTTGAGCATCCAAAACAATCAATTTAGGAATAGAGCGTGTACCACTCGTGAGATGCATATCCATTAGTTCAGGATTTTGATCTCTCAGTACAATCTCTAAATTGATATTAGAGTTTAATTGCGCTAACTTTGCTATGATAGGCAAATTTTGAGCACCATCGCCACACCAGGATTCAGTTAAAAGGATCCATCTGTGATTAGAAGATATTTGCTCTATGATTTTCTCTATTTCCTCGGAGGGAACATATGTTTTGTCAATTCGCTTTATTCTTTGTGCATTAATTTTTGTAGACTCTACTCTTTCTATTGTTTCTTCGCCTGTTGTAGAGCCATCAAGAGCTAATTTAAATACAAGATCTTTATAGTCCGAATAGTTAAGTGGATTTATTAAATTAGGATAGATCGTCATTTTGTTTTTTTGTTACAAAGTAGACTAAAAGTTCACTTGAAACAAATGACCTACATCAGATTCTATTGTTTTAACATTTTTTTTAATCCTTCCATATTGATGATATGAATTTCTTTGCCATCCAACTTAATTAACTTATTTTTTTGCAAGGCAAACAGTGTTCGGATGACGGACTCATAAGTAGTGCCAACAAAACTGGCAAAATCAGTTCTACTGAGTGTATATGATAGTTTAGTAGGCTCGTCTGCATCGAAGCCAAATGATTCAGCTAGAGTGCTCAAAACACAAGCCATTCGTTCTTTTACCTCAAGCTGTATCAGGTTGATCAAACGTTCTTCAGAATTACGAATCTCTTCGGCCAAGAAATTAATTAAAAAAAGACTAAGGTCAGGATTGGTTCTTAATAAACTTATAAAAATATCATTCGGAAGAAATAAAATCTCACAATCCGTTAGAGCAGTGGCAGTGATGGGGTAATTTGAATTAGCAATCCCTCTATGTCCAAGTAATTTATCCGGGCCGGCCAAACGGAGAATGCGCTCAGGATAATCAGGACCAAGTATACTCACTTTAACTTTTCCTTTTACAATTATGTGTATCCCTTCTACCTTGTCTCCTTGCTTAAATATAAATTGCCCCTTTTTGAAAAGAAAATGTTTGATATTTGAATCTATCAGTGTGTGCCAATCTTTAGAGCAATATTTATAAAGCAGTCCGGATTTATGAAGAGATTTTGTTCTTTTTTTCATTATGCATTATTCTAGAGTACAAATATAAAAAAACTATCCGCCAATAGAAACCATAGATCTTTTCCAATCGATATTTTTAGCATTTAAAATATCTGAATGTGAATTCATTCCTCCTCTAATCTTTTTCTTGTTTAGTATAGAATCCAAAATTATAGCCTCCAAAGAATCTCCATTTCTAAAAGATTTCAACAAATTTGATTCTGAATTCGAGAAAAGACAGTTTTTTAACTGTCCATCCGCTGTCAAACGAATGCGATTACAGGAGTCACAGAATGGATTTGTAATAGAACTAATTATAGAAAATGTCCCTTTATAGTTTTCAATTTTGAAACTTTTAGCCGTATCATTTTTCCCGTCCTGTAGTTTCATAACGCTGGCGCCATAAACACTGCTAATTTTTGTATTAATCTCATGTAATGATAACCCTTTTGACCAATCCCATTTATTTCCATTAAACGGCATAAATTCAATAAACCGGTAATCAATCTCTTTATCCTTAGTAAACTCCACAAAATCGATCAATTCATCATCATTAACACCTTTTATCAGGACGGCATTTATTTTTAGTTTAAAACCATTATTGAGAAACAATTTTATGTTAGATCGTACTTTTTCAAAATAATTTCTGCGTGTTATATTGTTGAATTTAGTTTCATTGAGTGTGTCCAAACTAACATTAATTGCAGTAATATTTAATCGTTTAAATTGGTCTAAAAATTTATCTAGCAATATACCGTTTGTTGTAATCGCCAATTCAATTGGTAAAGCCGCTAATTCTTCGATAATTTCGGATGCATCTTTCCTTACAAGAGGTTCTCCACCAGTCAAACGAATTTTTTTAACACCTAAATTTACAAATGTTTTTGCAATGGAAACAACTTCAGACTTTGTCATATACTCAGCATTTTCCTTCAGCTGTATACCGTTCTCCGGCATACAGTAAAAACATCTTAAGTTACATCTCTCTGTAAGAGATATTCTCAGATAATCATGCTTTCGACCAAATTGGTCTGTTAAAACACTTGCCTCATTTTCCATAATAAATAGTTAAAATTTATTCATCATTTTTTGTATCTCATCAAACTCTTCGCTACTAATATACTTTTGAGCCAAAGGGAAGAGTGTATGGTCTTCTCTGAAAATATGCAATTTTAATAATTCAATAAGCTCTCTGGCATTTTCATATGCAGTATCTAATATAAAAATACGGGAAGCATCGTCAGAGATACGAGTAGCTAATCCAAGAAAATTAAAGGTAAGAACACCCAACTGAATAAACTTAACATGGTCGTCTTCCATAACATCAATTGCTGTCATCGTATGTTCCCCAACACTATGCTCTCCTGCCAAAATAAGTTTTTGATTTAAAATTGGGAATAATGTTTTTTCCTCTTTGTGATTATGCTTAGAAATATTTTCATCAAAGTATTTAAA
>JAEUTU010000092.1 GCA_016786925.1 Bacteroidia bacterium | reverse complement strand
GCTTTAGAAATAAAGCGTTTTTTTGTGTGATTTTGCGTTTCACATCACCTTTTTTATTTGCGTTCTTTGCCTAGAACTTTGCGCGCTTTGCGGTTTATTTTATAGATTATCAAAAGTAAAAAAATGTGCAGAAGATTAAACATTTTACAAAATTCAGTGTTCTCCATTTTATGAAAAAGCATCTACTATTTCTATTCATTTCAATTTATTCGTTCTCTTTCGCTCAAACAGGCATTATCAAAGGGAAAGTGTATAATTCCATCAATAACGATCCTATTCCATTTGCTTCTGTAGGTATCACGTCTATCAATGTGGCAGCTACCACTGATCTGGATGGGAATTATGAATTAAAAAATTTAGAGCCCGGTTTGTATAACTTAAGCGTTTCGTATGTAGGCTTTAGAAAGAAAAACATATTTGAGATACAGGTCAATAATTTTACACCTACCGTTTTAAATATTCCTCTGGAAGAACAGATCGATAGTCTTCAGGTGATTGAAGTAACAGCATCTCCGTTTAACAAAACAGAGGAAAGTCCTGTTTCCATGCGTACCATCGGTTCTTCTGAAATTGACCGTAATCCGGGTGGAAATCGCGATATCTCCAAAGTGATCCAATCTTTACCGGGTGTTTCTTCTACAGCATCTTTCCGTAATGATATCATCATCCGTGGTGGTGCTCCTAACGAGAACCGTTTTTATCTGGATGGAATAGAAGTGCCGAATATCAACCATTTTGCTACGCAAGGTGCTTCCGGTGGTCCGGTTGGTCTTATTAACGTGAATTTTATCCGTGAAGTCGATTTTTATTCCGGTGCATTTCCCGCGAATAGAGGAAATACACTCAGTTCGGTCTTCGATTTCAAACAAAAGGATGGGAACTCCGAAAAGTTGGTTACCACTGCAACACTTGGTTCCTCTGATCTTGGTTTAACATTGGATGGCCCGATCGGTAAAAAAGCAACATTCATTGCATCCGCCCGCAGATCGTATTTAGGATGGTTGTTTAAGATTTTGGAACTTCCATTCTTACCAATATACAACGATGCACAGTTCAAAGCCAAGATCCGTTTTAATGATAAAAATGAGATCTCTTTCATTGGATTGGGTGCTATCGATGATTTTAAATTGAATTTGGATGCCAATAAAACCGAAGAGCAGAAATATATCTTAGGTTATTTGCCGGTAACCACCCAATGGAATTACACGGTGGGTGCTAACTATAAGCATTTCTTTGAAAAAAGTTATTTGACAGTTGTTGTTAGTCGTAATCATTTGAATAACCGTGCCTATAAGTATAGAAATAATGATGAGTCCGATCCGAACAACAAAATATTGGATTATATCTCTCAAGAGATCGAAAATAAATTCCGCATTGAAGATACTTACCGTAATAAAGGTTTTAAAGTGAATGTAGGTGCAGGTTTTGAAAATGTGACCTATACCAATTCTACTTTCAACAAGATCACCACACCGGCAGGGCAGGTGTTGATCGACTTCGATTCCAAGTTGAATTTTAATAAATTCTCATTGTTCGGACAAGTGAGTAAAGGCTTGTTCAATGAGCGATTGATCCTTTCCCTAGGTGTTCGTTCGGATATGGCTGATTATTCAGCTCAAATGTTGAATCCTTTGGAACAGCTGTCACCTCGATTTTCCTTAGCATTGAACATCACCGATGCCTTGAGCTTTAATTTTAATGTAGGAAGATATTATCAATTGCCTGCTTACACGGTTTTGGGGTATCGCGATTCGACCAATACACTCATTAACAAGCAGAACAGTGTAAAATATATTACGAATGATCATATCGTTGCCGGATTCGAATACAATACCAAAGTGAATACAAAGTTCACGGTAGAAGGATTTTATAAGATGTACGACCGTTATCCGTTTTCTTTAAGAGATTCGATCTCCTTAGCTAATTTAGGTGGTGATTTTGGAGTGATAGGGAATGAGCCTGTTACATCTATTACCAAAGGAAGATCATACGGATTGGAGTTTATGATCCAGCAGAAGTTATACAAAGGATTTTATGGTATCATTGCCTATACATTAGTTACAAGTCAGTTTCAGGATAAAAAAGGTGATTACATTGCATCGGCCTGGGACAATGGAAATATTGTTTCACTTACCTTTGGTAAAAAATTCAAACGTAATTGGGAGTTAGGCGCCAAGTGGCGTTATCTGGGCGGTAGTCCCTACACTCCTGTTGACGCACAAGCATCTTCCATTAAAACGGTTTGGGATATTAATGGTAGAGGATTGGTCGATTACGACCGTTTGAATACCGAGCGTTTAGCTCCATATCATCAATTGGACATGCGGGTGGATAAAAAGTTCTTTTTCAAAAAATGGTCATTGAACATTTATCTGGACATACAAAATGTATATCGTTCTAAATCGGAGCAGCCTCCTTTGTTGTTATTGGATAGAGATGCCAATGGAGATCCGCAAACTGATCCTTCTAATCCGGCCGCTTACAAGACAAAATTCGTAGATAACTATTCAACAGTTTCTTTACAAACGCTGGGGATCATTATTGAATTCTAAATAAAAAAAAGGACTCATTCGAGTCCTTTTTTTATAGTAATATACATATACTTCTTACTGAATTCCCAATTTGCTCATTACTTCCATGCTTACACCTGTAGTAGAATAACCACCATCATGGAAAAGATTTTGCATTGTTACCATGCGTGTTAAGTCAGAGAATAAAGTGATACAATAGTTTGCACAGTCTTCGGCACTTGCATTTCCTAATGGTGCAATAGAATCAGCATAGTCATAGAAATCACCAAAACCTTTAATTCCTGTTCCTGCAGTTGTTTTTGTAGGCGATTGAGAAACAGTGTTGATTCGTACTTTTTTCTCCAGACCGTAGTGGTATCCAAAGCTACGTGCAATTGATTCTAACATTGCTTTGATATCAGCCATATCCGTATAGAATGGATACGTACGCTGAGCAGCCATATAGGTTAATGCTACCACACTTCCCCATTCATTGATCGCATCCAGCTTTTTAGCTACTGCTAACATTTTGTGGAATGACATGGCAGATACATCGATCCCTTTCATGAAATAATCATAATTGGATTCAGTGTAAGGAATATTCTTACGGATGTTCACACTCATACCAATAGAGTGCAATACAAAGTCGATCTTACCACCCAATACTTCTTGTGATTCTGTAAATAGTTTTGTCAGATCTTCCACATTGGTAGCATCTGCCGGAATAATTTTTGAATTGGTCTTTTCAGCCAATTTATTGATCTCACCCATACGCATCGCTATCGGTGCATTGGTTAATACAAATGTAGCACCTTGCTCATGTGCTTTCTCTGCTACTTTCCAGGCAATAGAATTTTCGTCCAATGCTCCTGTAATGATCCCGCGTTTTCCTTTTAATAAATTGTATGACATATTGTTTAGTTTAGAATTGTTGAATTATTGAGTTATTGAATTGTTGCGTTAATTATTGATTTATTGAGTTATTGAGTTAATTAGTACATCCAACGTCCGACATCCATCATCCAACATCCATCGTCCATCATCTACCGTCCGACATCTTTTACAAATATAGCAATTCCTTTAATTTTTGAGCAATTCCTTGGCATTGCTTATTGCCGCGGCAGAAGGATTGCCTGTGCTCAACATTTTGGCGATCTCTTGCACCCGTTCATCTGCGCTTAATTTTTTGATATTGCTATAGGTTTTATTGTTTTTATCTTCTTTATACACAAATAAATGTGATCCTCCCTTGCTTGCTATTTGAGGTAAATGGGTGATCGTGATCACTTGCATTTTTCCCGACATGGTATTCATAATACTTCCCACTTTATCGGCTACATCGCCCGAAACTCCGGTGTCTATCTCATCGAAAATGATGGTAGGTAATGCTGTAAGTTGTGCAATGAGTGATTTTATACTCAGCATCAGTCGTGATAATTCTCCTCCCGATGCTACTTTATTCAGTTCTTTAAACTCGCTCCCTTTGTTCGCTGAGAATAAAAAGTTGATCTTGTCGATACCGTTTACACTATATGTTTCCATTGCTTTTTGCTCGATCTTTAACTGAGCATTGGGCATCGACAGTGAAGATAGGAGAGAGCCGATCTCTTTTTCGATCTTCGGGATCACTTTTTTGCGATTTTCAGAGATCGTTTTTGCTGATGCAGAGAGTGTTTTGTTTGATCTTTCAAGCAAAGCTTTTACTTTTTCGATCTCTGATTCGAGCGAACTGAAATCAAGGAGTTTGTTACTCAATTCATCTTTTATGGCAATCAATTCTTCAATAGTTTTTACCTGATGTTTTTGTTGCAAACGGTAAATTGCATCCAACTGATCGTTCAAGATCTCAATTCGTTTAGGATCGTATAAAATTTCTTGTTCCAAGGCTTCCAATTCATTGGAAATATCTTTTAATTCAATATAGGAGCTATTGATACGGGTATTCAGTTCTGCAATTTCCGGTTTGAATTTGCTCAATCCATTCAGAATGTTTTTGATCTCATTGAGTGAGGAGAGTAAATTTTGTTCTCCACCGCTTAAGCCAAATGCAGCTTTTGATAAATTTAATTTTATATCCTCCGCATTATTCAATGTTTCTAATTCCTGTTCTAATGCAGCTTGTTCACCGGCTTTTAGGTTTGCATCTTCCAGTTCATTGAATTGAAACTGAAAATAGTCCATGTCTTTTTTCGCCTGTACTTCTTTTTCTATCAGTTCGTTCAGCTGTTTTTCAAGTGAGCGGAAGTTTTTGTATTCAGTTTTGTATTCATTTAAAAGCGAATCGTGTTTCGCAAAAGCATCTACTACCGATAGTTGAAAATCGGCTCCATTTAATGACAACGTTTGATGTTGTGAATGAATGTCGATCAATCGTTCACCCAAGTCTTTTAATTGATTGAGTGTAACAGGAGTGTCATTGATGAAGGCTCTTGATTTGCCTTCAGGGTTGATCTCTCTTCTGATCGTTGTTACTGCTTCGTAATCTAATTCATGTTCATTGAAAAAATCGCTTAAAGCATATTCTTTGATATTGAATGCAGCTTCAATAATGCACTTTTTTGATTTGTCCTGTAATGATTGTGTGTCGGCACGCGAACCGGCAATCAGTCCCAATGCTCCTAATAAGATCGATTTTCCTGCCCCGGTTTCGCCAGTAATAATGGTTAAGCCATCAGCAAATTCAACCTCAAGCTGGTCGATCAAAGCATAATTCTGAACAGACAGATGTTTTAGCATAGTGATGCTAAGTTAGGATTTTAATAGGCTTTCTTTAGAGGAAAAATTCAAAAGAAATTAACAGAATTGGGAAGGGGGATTTTTGATTGTTGATTTAGGATTTAGAGATTTTAGGATTAGGAATTTGAAGATGGGAAGTCAGTTCGAGCCTGCCTGTCGGCAGACAGGTGGCGAGGAACGAGCTGTATCGAGAACGCTTGTGAACATGGAAGTTTAGGGATTGATAAATAGCGATTGATGATTGATGACGGATGTTTGATGAATTATTTACTCCAACCTCTTTAACTCTCCAACTCCATAATTCTCCAACTCTCCAATTCTTTAACTCTCCAATTCTCTAACTACATTCTACTGATTCGCCATGATCTTCTGGTACTTATTACTATTGGTCGGGTCAATATCGTTTAGTAGTGTTACCACCTTCGATTTTTCATCGGAAAAGGCACCCGAAAAGATGTTGATGATCTCGTCTGACTTCGCATTGAAGAATACTTGCATGGCAAAAGAAAGAGGACGGGCTTGGTGTACTTTTCTTAATGATTCCAATGCTTCGAGGATATTAGCACGGCCACCTTCTTTATTTGAAACCATTTCATCCAATCCTTTGCGGTGATAATTGTACATACATTCTCTGATATTGATAAATGGTGCATCCAGCATATTGTTGATCAACCAGTATCGGTTCTTATTACTTTCAAATGCTCTCCAGCCCGTTTCTGAAGTATTTTGTGCCTGATTCACAATGTTCTGTGCTTTTTGTAAATAGGTTGTTCCACCATTCATAGAAAATGTATCGTAATCCATCCCGATGATCAAATAGGCATAAAAACCTAAAACAGAAGTAAGGTTAGTTGTGAATTGATTCTCGTTGAATTCCAGCGGTTGATTTTCAAGATAGGTAAACTGAAAATCGTTGTCATTATAGTTTAGTAAAACAGAGTTGTAGGATGATTTGTAAACGGGTCTGCGCGACTGAACCTGAATGGTTGCCACAAACTGATCGGTAGATGGACGTTCGGTAACATTGATCAATATGCTACAGTCAATTCGTTCATCCAATTTAAACTGATCATTGGTCCATTTTTTATTGTTCATGAACTCAAATATGGCTGTTTGTAAAGTAGTAAACACACGCTTATCCGTTCCTTGAATTTGCTGTGATAAAACTTGTACTTTACAGTTCAGCTCTTGTGCAAAACTGAAGGAGGTGATCAGAAGTAGAAAATATAGTATTGTTTTACGCACGTTTATTTTTTTAATTTTAAAATAGCTGCAACAATGTCTTTGGCTGCATCTTGCTTGCTTTTTAACTCAAATTTAGTTGTTTTATTGTATTTGTCAATAAGCGTGATCTTGTTGGTGTCGGTCTTGAATCCGGCTCCTTTATCTTTTAAAGAATTCAATACGATCAGATCCAGGTTTTTATTCTTGATCTTTAATTTCGCATGTTCTATTTCATTGTTTGTTTCTAAAGCGAATCCGATCAGCAACTGCCCTTTTTTCTTACGCTTGCCCAATTCAGCCAAGGTGTCTTTCGTTGGCTCGAGTTCAATAGTTTTAGAACTATTACTTTTTTTGATCTTTTGTGAAGCTACTTTAGCCGGTTTGAAATCGGCTACTGCGGCTGCTAAAATAGCAATGTCTGCTTGCTGAAATGCTTTGGTGCTGGCATTAAAAAGCTCTTCTGCACTTGTAATATCAATGCGTTTTATTTTCTTGTTTGTAGTGGATAGGGCAGTGGGACCACATACTAAAGTCACCTCTGCACCTTGTCCGGCTAATGTTTCAGCTAAAGCAAATCCCATTTTTCCACTGGAATGATTGCCTATAAATCGAACAGGGTCAATGGCTTCATAAGTCGGACCGGCAGTAACAAGTACTTTTTTCCCCTTTAGAGGCTGAGTTTTCGCAAATTCCTGTTCTATGAATGATACAATGGTTTCCGGCTCGGCCATTCTTCCTTCTCCAACCAAACCACTTGCTAACTCACCATTTCCGGGTTTGATGATCGTATTTCCAAATTGAAGTAATTTCTGTATGTTGGCTTTTGTGGATGGATGTTGATACATATCCAAATCCATTGCTGGAGCAAAATAAACTTTGCAGCGGGCAGAAAGATAGGTAGCTAGCAACAGATTATCGCAAATACCATTTGCCATTTTTGCAATGGTGTTTGCCGATGCAGGCGCAATGATCATCACATCAGCCCATAATCCCAAGTCCACATGATTGTTCCATTCTCCCGAATCTCCATTCTTAAAATCGATCAAAACCGGATGTTTAGAAAGTGTAGATAAGGTAAGCGGGGTAATGAATTCGGTGGCTGCTTTACTCATCACGATCTTTACATGTGCTCCTTCTTTTACAAAAAGCCTTGTCAGATGCGCGATCTTGTAAGCCGCAATGCTGCCCGTTACACCAATGAGTATGTTCTTGTTTTTTAACATCTAAAAACAAAAAGTTGGCAGTTTCAATTCACAGTCGCTGAACGCTTACTGAAAAATTGCCTACTGCCAACCTTTAAAAATGTTGTGATTACTTTTGTGAATCAGCCTGTGGGTTACGGAAATAGATCTTATTTTCCATAAACTCGTTGATAGCGATCAATGAAGGCTTCGGTAAACGCTCATAATATTTAGAGATCTCAATTTGCTCTCTGTTCTCGAAGATCTCCTCCAAATTGTCGGTATGAGAAGCAAACTCAGCCAATTTATTGGTAAGTTCTTCTTTCATTTCCGCACTGATCTGGTTAGCACGTTTAGAGATAATAGCAATACTTTCGTAAAGATTACCTGTTTTTCCGTCTAAGTCTCTTAAATCGCGAGTTGTAGTTGTAAGATCAGCGTTTGTTTTTTTGTAGTCCATTTTATTTATGATGTTTGTTTATTATACTTTTCTAAGCTTTTTAATGCACTGTTGTAGATCGTTTCCGCTTGTTTCAAATAATCTGATTTTGGAAATGATTCTGCAAATTTAATATAAGAATCGACAGCAGCCTTAAATCGCTCCGGTTTTTTTGCGTCAATACTGTTTAAAGCCAGTAAATAGTGCGATTTTATGGTCAAATAGTTGATCTGTTCACGGTGTGGTGTATCCGGAAAGTCGTTCAAATGATTACCAAATGCCACAATTGAAGCCTTGTAGTCGCTCATATTAAAGTAAAGCATGGCATTTTCGTAGGATTTACGCTCCAATTTTGCTCTTAACTGATCCAATAATTTATTGCATTCAGGGATCTTCTCGCTTTTAGGATATTGGTTTACAAATTTCTGGAATTCCTTGATAGCCAGTTTTGTATCAATCTGTTCTAAGCTATATTCAGGTGAGTTTAGATAAAAGCAATAAGCGTTCATATAAGCACATTCTTCGGCATGTTTACCCATTGGGAAAATACGCACATAGTTGCGGAAATGGTAGCCTGCAATGATGTAATCGCCAATGTTGTAATTGCAATAAGCGTAGTAGTAATGAATCTCCTCTGCTTTGGCTGTTCCCCTGTAAACACTCATTAATTCTTCGAAAAGTGTCAAAGCGCGGGTATAGTCTTCTTTCTCAAAATACTTGATGGCTGCAGCATATTTGGCATCCATATCCCCACTTTTAACCAATTTATTGAACTTTCCAATGGTCGGATCGAAGCGTTTTTTCTTATTGCTATTCGTGGATTCATACACTTTTTCGGTGTTACAAGCACCCAAAAGCAATAGCAGGGCAAAAATTGTTAATATGTAAGAATAGGTTCTTGTCATAAAAAGGACAGCAAATATAGTATTTTTAAGCGGAATAATTACAATTATTTTTTCGACCCCTGTTAATTAAAAAACCTTTGAAAATAGGGCCAAAAAACAGTAAATTTGCCCTTTAATTTTTAGAAATCACAAAACTTAACGATAAAATGAAAGATTTATTTGAAAAGATCAAAGCAAATCGTGGTCCAATTGGAATGCACGCAAAAGAGTCACATGGATATTTTACTTTCCCTAAATTAGAAGGAGAGATCGGTCCAAAAATGATCTTTAGAGGAAAAGAGCGTTTGAATTGGAGTTTAAATAACTATTTAGGATTAGCGAATCACCCTGAAGTACGTAAAGCTGATGCCGATGCTGCTGCGAAATACGGTTTCGCAATGCCAATGGGTGCACGTATGATGAGCGGGAATTCTAATTTTCATGAGCAATTAGAGTCTGAATTGTCAGCATTTGTTCAAAAGGAAGATACGATCCTTTGTAATTTCGGTTATCAGGCAATGGTTTCTGCCATCGATTGTTTGGTAGATCGTCACGATGTGATCGTGTATGATGCAGAATCTCATGCTTGTATTTTGGATGGTGTTCGTTTACACATGGGTAAGCGTTATGTGTTCAAACATAACGATATCGCTGATTGTGAAAAACAATTAGAACGAGCAACAAAATTAGCGGAAGCACAAAACGGATCTATTTTAGTGATCACGGAAGGTGTTTTTGGTATGCGTGGTGATCAAGGAAAATTGAAAGAGATCGTTGAGCTAAAGAAAAAATTCAAATTCCGTTTGTTCGTGGATGATGCACACGGTATTGGAACATTAGGTGCTACCGGTGGCGGAACAGGTCAGGAGCAAGGTTGCCAGGACGGTATTGATATCTATTTTGGAACATTTGCGAAATCGTTTGCATTGATCGGTGGATTCATTTCCAGTGAAGAAAATATTGTGGAGTACTTACGTTACAACATGCGTTCTCAAATATTTGCAAAAGCGTTACCTCTTCCATTGGTTGTTGGTGCTTTGAAGCGTTTAGAATTAATGAGAACACAACCTGAATTGAAAAATAAATTATGGGAAATTACCAATGCATTGCAATCAGGTTTGAAAAAAGCAGGATTTGAGATCGGTGACACCAACTCATGTGTAACACCTGTTTACATGAATGGTTCAATTCCAGAGGCAACCAATTTGATCCTTGATTTACGTGAAAATTACAATATTTTCTGCTCTATGGTCGTTTATCCAGTTGTGCCTAAAGGAATGATCATCTTACGTTTGATCCCAACTGCTGCTCATACAATGGAAGATGTAAATTACACCATTGATTGCTTCAATAAGATCGTTGGTAAATTGAAATCAGGACAATATATGTCAGATAAAATTGCTGCATTCTAATTTTAAAAAATAAAAACTACTGAAATGAAAAAAACTATTGGAATTAGCTTGTTTGTTGTCGCAACTATTATGATCTTGAGTTCATGTGGTGGACGAAAAGATTGTCAAGGGAACAGACATCGTGTAAAAACAGAAATGGGAGGATTTTTATAATATGAGAAAAACGATCATCATTTGCTTTCTTGCATTGTTATCGAATGAAGGTTTTGCACAAGCAAAAAAGAAAAGTCCGGTTGACGGAAAGATCTTCTCTATAACACTTACGGAACAAGAGAAGAAAAAAGCTGAACCTCAAAAGGATGAAGTAAGTTTTATGACCGGTAAATACAAGTCTTCATTTATGGGCTTAGCCGGCTTTCCATCACAAGTAGATTGTGAGTATGAAGTGGATTCTACTTCCGGAAAACCAATTGTGAAATTCACAGTTGAAGCTAAAAACGATGAATCACAAGAGCGTTTTTCATGGGAAGGCTCTGTTGACGATGATAAGATCACAGGAACATTGACACATCGTAAAAAAGGAAAAGTAATTCATACGTACGATTTTTCAGGGACTCAAAAGAATAAGAAAAAGGTAAAACCGCAGCCGAAGCCCGCTCCGGCAAAACCGGCCACTGATTCAACTCAAACTGAAGCTCCTAAGTCAGAATAAAAAATCCCCCACGAATGCGTGGGGGATTTTTTTATCGTTCTATTTGTACTGTTCCCATTTTTGGTGGAGCTATTGTATGAGTAGTATCTATCTTAACCTTCCCTTTTACAAATGGTTTCTCCATAATTATTGTATCTCCCATTAATCGCTCTGATTCTTGAATTTGAACATTCTCCGGCACCTGATTTATTGTATCCACCACACTGATCTCTCCCATCATCCTTCCGGTATGAGTAGAGCAGCTGAATAATCCTATGCCAAATACTAAAAAAGCAGCAATCGCAAATGCTTTGCGGATTGAGATATTGCTTGGTAACAAGGAAATCGGGATCTTAAAATTGATCACGGAAGGACTGCTCACTTGTGAGTTGTCGAACCGGCCACATACTTTTTCGTTTTTGCGTTCCTCTATGTGTTGTACAATTTCTTCGATTGATTTTTCAGTGAAATCAACTACTGTTTTGCAGCATTTAGTACAAAAAGCTCCTTTTTCGTTAGGAGTCATTTCATCCCAGTTCTCATGACATGGCTTCGGGATGGTGATCTTTGGTTGGGATTCGGTCTTCATAGTAAATAGGATTTTACATGAAGATGCCGGGTTGAAATAGATTCCATAAAAAATCCCCCGCTTATTTTAAACGGGGGATCTCTGTGTTATTTTTTTCTGTTGTAGATCTTGGATTTGTTCAAGCCCATTTTATAGAAGAAATGTGTAAATGAAACCCTTAATACGCCTAATCCATATTTCATACTACGGGAGAAGTTGATGGAGGAGGCTTCTTCAAAATATTTGGTCGGGCAAGTGATCTCAGCGATCTCGAATCCGGCCATAAATACTTGAGAGATCATTTCATTGTCAAATACAAAATCATCGTCATTGGCATGGTAATCGACCGTCTCCAGGATTTCTCTGGAGAAAGCACGATAACCGGTATGGTATTCTGATAATTTTTGATTGATCAGTATGTTTTGTGTTAGCGTTAAGCAACGATTGAAAAAGTATTTATACAATGGCATGCCACCTTTTAATGCTCCTTTTCCTAAAATACGGGAGCCAAACACTGCCGGATATAGATCATTGGCAATGATATGTGCCATTGATTGTATAAGTAGTGGTGTGTATTGATAATCAGGGTGTAACATGATAACAATGTCGCCACCTAATTCTAAGGCTTTGTCGTAGCATGACTTTTGATTCCCGCCATATCCACGGTTTTTCTGATGCTGAACAATGTGTTTGATGCCGATTTTCTTAGCTACTTCAACAGTATTGTCTTTACTCACATCATCTACAAGCACCACTTCATCCACAATATCAAATGGGATCTCCTTATATGTTTTTTCTAAAGTAAGGGCTGCATTGTAGGCTGGTAATACGACTACTACTTTTTTGTTATTGATCATTTTTTTGTATTTGTTGCAAAAGTAATAAAATAATGCTTATTGATTAGTCTTTAAGACATAGAGATCGAGATACTCCGTTTTTAGAGGGTATAATTCATATCCTTCCGGGACAAGTGTTTTAGGTAATTCTTTGGCAATAGCAAAGTATTTATTTTTTTGTCCGGTTCCATCTAAGCTTATATAATTAAATCGCACCATATAGGTTTGAAAATTCCATTTTTCCCACATATCAAGCGGGATTCCGATTATTTCTCCTCTAGGTATGATCGTTCCCAAGGTATAGATATCGCTTAGCATTTCTTTATCTCGTTTTGTTTTGCCAATACAAGTAGCAGTATAAATAATAGAGCCGGTTAGAACAACAAGCATCGCCCATTTGACCGTTTTGAAACCTGAACTGCTAATGTTGATCTTCTCTGTAATTTCTGTTACGGTATTTGCAATAGCACTGGCACCGGCCAATGCAAACATGGGTAATGAAGTGAGTAAATAAAATCCTCTTTGCTCTAATGTTGACATTAATGGAACAGATCCGGAGAATCCGATCAATAGGAACCAAAGAACTTCTGTTTTGTGAAATGTGGAAGAGGTACTATTGATTTTCCATTTTTTATTCCATACAAAGAAGATCAGCATTAATGCAAGCATGGGTATCAGCTCGGTAAATAAACGGATCATGATCTCAAAACGATTGTCCGTGGTGTTGTGCATGGTTCCTTTAAAGGCTATTCCCAAGCGGTTCTCCAGATACATTTTTAGCACTTCGTAAATGTGTGGATCGATCAGGAATAAAATGCCATAAATAGCAAATGGGGTAAGCACAAGCAGAGAGGAGTAAATAACATTTTGTTTGAAAGTAAAATCTTTTTTAGCGATCCAATAAAAGAATACCCCAGCAATTGGGAACATTCCTTGTATTCCTTTGGTAAGGCTGGATAAGAAAACACAGACCCCGGCAATAATAATATTTAATATCACTTTCTCTTTTTCAAAAAGTGCTTTGCTTAAATAGTAAACCGACATGGTGGCGAACATGGTCATTACTGTTTCTTCCACATGATTGGCATAAGCCCAAAAAGCAACAGGGATCGATGAAAAGAACAAAATAGGAAGCCAACTGTTACTTGCAATTGATTTATTGCTTGCATACGCAGAACGCCATATTTTGTGGATATAAAAAAGGGTGATCACAAAACAGATGAAACAGTAGAGACGTTCCACATACATGCTCGAGCCAAAGATTTTGAATAGAACAGCTAACATTCCAAAATAAAGGGGAGGTTGTTCTCTGAATACAGGCATAACCGTTTTACTAAAATGTGGCTCCCAGAAGTTACCCATGCCGTCAGCCAAATTTTTACTCACACTGATATATAACATTCCATCCATAAATACACCATCCTGAATGAGTTGAGAAATGGTCAGGATAAAAATAGAGGCAATGGTAAACAACCAAAAAGGGATTGTTTTTGATGAGAATATAGATTGCATGCTGTATTTATGCTTTTTTACTGCCGCAAATATAGCATAGTATTTGCTATATTTGTCTGCCCCCGTGGAGATAAGAATGAAAACACTTCATAAGTTTATTTTAAAGTCATATTTAGGACCATTTGTAATGACCTTTTTCATTGCCATGTTTGTGTTCTTTATGATGTTTATTTTCAAGTATATAGATGATTTTGTGGGCAAGGGTTTGGGAGCAGGTGTATTATCGGAACTGTTCTTTTATTTTTCTTTAACAACTATTCCTACTGCTTTACCACTGGCGATCCTGTTGTCTTCTTTAATGACCTTCGGTAACCTGGGAGAGCATTTTGAACTAACTGCCATGAAAAGTTCCGGACTTTCTTTGCAAAAGATCATGATGCCATTGTTGGTTTTTACAACTCTAATATCGGTAGCGGCATTTTATTTTTCTAACAATATTCTTCCCTATACCAATTTAAAAGCCGGTTCATTATTGTATGATGTAAGAGAATCGAAGCCTGCATTGTTATTTAAAGATGGTGTTTTTAATAATGGACTGGAAGGCTTTAGCATTCGGGTTGGTAAAAAGGGAAAGGATGGTAAAACGCTCAATGATATTATGATCTACGATCACAGGGCAATGCAGGGGAATAATATTATTCTTTCTGCAGAGAGCGGAGTAATGGAGCAAACGGCTGATAAAATGTTTTTGGTACTTACCCTTAAAAATGGTGTGAGTTATAAAGAGATGGCAGATAATCCCAAAGATGCAGAGACTCATCCTTTGATCAGAGATAAATTTGAAGAAAGAGTGATCCGCTTCGATCTTTCCGAATTCAAAATGTCAAGAACAGACGAGGCTTTATTCAAGAACAACGCTCAAATGATGAATTTGTCGCAATTAAATACTGCAGTCGATTCTTTAAAGATAAAGATAGAGGTTAGAAAAAGAGAATTCGGGAAACAACTTACTCAAACCTATTATTCGAAATATAAACTAGCTGAAAATGACAGTAAAGAAGCGGCTAATGAATTAACATTTGAAGATCTTTCCAAACAGCAAAAATTAAATGCTATTGAGATCGCTTCCAATATTGCCAGAAGTGCAAAAGCATACACCGAATCGGTGTATAATGATACCGATAATGATGCATTTTCTGTGGATCGATTTAATATTGAATGGCATCGAAAATTCACTTTATCCATTGCCTGTGTGGTTTTGTTTTTCATTGGAGCTCCATTGGGAGCGATTATCAGAAAAGGTGGTTTGGGGATGCCGATGGTCGTATCGATCATCTTCTTTTTAGTATTTCATATTCTATCAATTACAGGAGAGAAACTCGCCAAGGAAGGCACAATTCCTGCTTATCAGGGGATGTGGTTGGCAACTATTATATTGTTGCCTATTGGAATATTCTTGACGTATAAGGCAACTTCCGATAGCAATCTGTTCAACATAGATGCGTATTTAAGCCCAATCAAAAATCTCTTTTCTAAAAAAAATAAATAATCGTTATTTGTTAAGATCGGCAATGATCTCTTGAAGACTTTGGTTTAAAGGGATTCTACAGCTCCAGCCGGTATCATTCATTATTTTTTGATTAGATCCAATAATGATCCTATTGTCATTTGGTCGAACCAGATCGGGATTGATCGTATGTGTAATATCAATATTTAAAAGCTCGGTCAGAATAGAAATAACTTCATTGAGTGATGTTCCTTTTCCCGAGCAGATATTGTAGATCTCTCCTTTTTTTCCCTTTTGAAAAAGTAGGTAATAAGCATTTACAACATCTTTTACATCTATGAAATCGCGTATAATAGTGGTGTCACCAGTAAACAACTCTTTTTTTGTAGTATTATCTTTTTTAAGATTAATAAGCTGTTTGGCGAAGGAAGGAACTACAAACACATCCTTTTGTCCTGCACCAATATGATTAAAAGAGCGTGTCATCACAATGTCTAATCCATAGCTTGTGCAATATACTTTTGAAAGCATCTCTTGTGATACACGGGCTACGGCATACGGACTGATAGGATGTAATGCTTGATCTTCTTTTAAAGGAAGATCTTTCTCTGATACATTTCCATATTCTTCTGATGATCCAATGGATAGGATACGGCATTGGCATCCGGTTATTCTTACCGATTCAATAAGATTTAAGAATATGTTGGTATTATTCGTAAAGCTATTTACAGGATTTTTCCAGCTATATGCCACACTACTATAGGATGCTAGGTGTAAAATGTAGTTGGGTTTAAATGTATTGATGATCCTTTCAACTTCTTCTTTGTTGAGTAAGTCAATTGTTTCAAAACTGCATTTTATGGATTGGTAATTTGAATAATTAAATTCCGGCACGTGAACATCTATTCCAAGTATCTCCGCTTCAATATTATTTTGTTCCAAATATTCTAAAAAGTGCTTGCTCACAAAACCTGAGAAACCGGTAATTAGATATTTGTCCTTTATTGCCATTTTTGAATAATTTAGACAAAAATAAGCATTCATTATTAATAACAAAGAGTAAGCTTCATTTGTTATATTTGTCCTAAGATTACCTGACAAAACATTATGAATATTTTACAAATATGTAGCAAGCCTCCTTTTCCTCCTAAAGATGGTGGAAGTGTTGCTATGAACATACTTACTACAGGATTGTTGGAGGCTGGTAACCAGGTGAAAGTACTAGCAGTTAATACGCCCAAACATTTTATAGATTCAAACGACATAGATGCGGATTATAGAAGAAGAACACGTTATGAATCCGTTTTTATTGATACCTCCATCAAACCCTTGGATGCATTTCTCAATTTATTTAGTTCAGAGTCGTACAATATTGTCCGTTTCTATTCTAAAGAATTTGAAGAAAGACTTATCAGTATTTTAAAGCAGGAACAGTTTGATATTGTTCATCTTGAAACGCTTTGGGTGGCCCCTTATGTTGATGTTATTAGAAAATATTCCAGTGCTAAAATTGTATTAAGATCTCAAAATGTAGAATATGCAATTTGGCAGCGATTGGCGAATAATGAAGCTAATCCAATCAAAAAATGGTATTTGAACTTATTGGCGAAACGCTTAAAAAAATATGAATTGGGCATGATCAATAAGTACGATGGAATTGCAACGATAACCGAGATCGATCTAAAAGCATTTAAAGCAGATGGATGTCGCTTGCCATTGATCAATATCCCTTTTGGAATTGACCTCAAAAATTATCATGTAGATGCTTCAAACACTGAATTTCCTGCGGTGTTTCATATTGGTGCAATGGACTGGATGCCGAATGCCGAAGGGATAAAGTGGATCGTTGAAAAAGTATGGCCCAAAGTGATAGAAAGAGTTCCTGAGTTAAATCTGTTTTTGGCAGGAAGAAATATGCCACAATGGTTGCTGGATCTAAAAGCTAAAAATATTCAAGTGGTTGGTGAGGTGCCCGATTCTCATAAATTTATCAATTCAAAATCAATTATGCTTGTGCCTTTATTTTCTGGTGGAGGGATGCGCGTAAAGATCATTGAAGGAATGGCATTGGGCAAAACAATCATATCAACTTCTATTGGTGCTGAAGGTATTGATTATAAGGAAGGAGAAGATTTGCTCATTGCGAATTCCGAGAATGAGTTCGTTGATAAGATCATTCAATGTGTGTCCGATAAGAATTTTTCGGATCGGATCGGTTTTAATGCCCGTCAGCTTATTGAAAGAAAGTATGATAACAAAATTATTTGTGAGGGCTTGTCTCAATTCTATAAAGATCTAATTAAATGAAGATATTGATCGTATTGTCACGTGTTCCTTTCCCTCTTGAAAAAGGGGATAAATTACGTGCGTACAATCAGATAAAAGAATTGTCAAAAAATAATCAGATCACGCTCTTTTGTTTAAACGATTCAAGTCTTGAACAATCATCATTAGATGAACTAAAAAAATATTGCGTAGCGATACATGTGTTTCCAATTTCTAAATTGAGAATAATTGGGAATTTGTTTCGCTCATTATTCTCGGGCTTACCTTTTCAGGTAGGTTATTTTTATTCAAAAAAGGCACAAAAAAGTTTTGATGCGTTTGTAAAGAAACATTCTCCTGACCATATATTTTGTCAATTGATCCGGACTTCTGAATATGCGAAGGATTGCAAAATACCTAAGACATTAGATTATATGGACGTTTTTTCGAAAGGTATTGAGAGGAGAATAGAGAAAGATCACTTTTATATGCGGCCAATACTGAAAATGGAATATAAGCGTTTGTTAAAGTATGAGCACGAGGTATTTGCCTACTTTGATAATAAGATCATTATTTCAGAACAAGACAGAGCCTTGATCCCTCATTCTGAAAAGGATAAGATATTGGTGATCTCAAATGGTATTGACTCTGACTACTTTAAACCAATAAAAAAAGAAAAGGAATTTGAGCTTTTGTTTAATGGGAATATGAATTATCCTCCCAATATTGAGAGTGCAGAGTTTTTAGTCAATAAGATCCTTCCAATTGTTTGGTCAAAAAGACCCGATGTACGTTTGTTGATATCCGGAACATCACCAAGTGATAAGGTTCTTGCTTTGGCCTCTGAGCGTGTAGTTGTGAGCGGATGGGTAGATGATGTAAGAGATAACTATGCAAGATCTGTTCTTTTGGTTGCACCTATGCAGATCAGTATCGGTCTGCAAAACAAGCTTCTGGAAGCCATGGCGATGGAAATTCCTTGCATTACATCATCTATGGCTAATAATGCATTAAAAGCAAAGAACGGAGAACAGATCATTGTTGCCGATACGCCTGAACAATATGCACATGCTATATTGTTGATGCTTTCTGATAATGAATTGAGAAATTCGATCGCAAAAAATGGCCATGATTATGTTTTGAGCACGTTTAATTGGAAATCATCTGCCATCAGTCTGGAACAACTTTTTAAAAAAGGTAAATAATAATGAAGATCCTAGTTCTGGACAACTATGATAGTTTTACCTATAATCTGGTTCACTACCTGGAAAAAGTAGATGCAAGATCCTCTATTGATGTTTTCCGAAACGATCAAATTCAATTAGACAAAATCGCTTGTTATGACAAAATTGTTTTATCTCCCGGTCCTGGGTTACCTTCTCAGGCCGGTATCATGATGGAGCTAATAAAAAGATATGCCGGTTCAAAACCAATACTTGGCATCTGTCTGGGACATCAGGCAATCGCAGAAGCATTTGGTGCTCGTTTGAAAAACTTAGATCATGTTTATCATGGAGTTGCATCTTTGATCGACATTACCGAAGAGGATTATGTTTTTGAAAATTTGCCTGCATCGTTCAATGTAGGAAGGTATCATTCCTGGGTGGTAACAGACATGCCGTCTTGTCTTATGCCTACTTCTAAAGATAAAAATGGTAATATCATGTCATTAAAGCATGATCTGTATGATATCCGGGGGATACAGTTTCACCCGGAGAGTGTTCTCACAGAACATGGCTTACAGATCATTTCAAATTGGATAAATCACTAAAAATGGAATTGGAATTTAAAAAAGCATCGAAAGCAGATGCAGAAGTAATTGCAAACTTAGCAGATAAGATCTGGCGGAAGTATTACATAGATATTATATCCATAGAGCAAATTGAATATATGCTGAGGAAGATGTATTCGATTGAAAGTTTAACTCAGCAAATGGATAATGGACATCAATTTATGATTGCTTATAAAAAAGGATTGCCGGTTGCTTATATCTCTACCAGTTCTGCAGATAGTAAAAACTATTTTTTACATAAGTTTTATGTGGATACAGATTTGCAAAGGGAAGGTGTTGGAAGTCAGCTGTTTGAATGTGTGCTGTCGGATATTCAATCAGCTGAAACGATCGAATTGACCGTTAATCGACAAAACTACAAAGCGATCAACTTTTACTTTAAAAATGGCTTTAAAATTAAAGAAGTAGCAGATTTTGATATCGGTAATGGGTATTTTATGAATGATTTTATAATGATCAAGCAGTTGAAATAAGGTTTCAATTCCTAATAATTCTCCTATAAAAGGTTTACTATTTTGCTAATTAAGCGGTATATTTAGGTAAATTTTTATTAAATGCTACAAAAATTATCTATATCGCTCTTAGCGATTCTTGTTGTGAATTCAGTTCAATCCCAAGATTGGGCAAAGAAAATGAACGATCCTTCTGTCAATTTTTATGATGTTCAATCATCTTTTAATACGTATTGGAAAAAGGAAGAGCGTAAAGAAAAATTGAAAAAGATATTTCAATTCTCTAAGGAAACGGAAGAAGAGAATGAAGGATTTGTGATCTATAAACGTTGGGAACATTTTGTTGAACAGCGTGTATTCCCTTCAGGAGATAGAAGTTTGATACAACAAGGAAGTCAGGAATTAGAAAGACTGATCAACGATCCTACTTATCGAAGTGCAATGCAGGCAGGAGGGAATTGGCATTTGATAGGAGCAACCAATGTTCCAACAAGTGGAGGAGGAGCAGGTCGCTTGAATTGTGTTGAATTTCATCCGACTAATCCGAATGTCATATTTGTTGGTGCGCCAGCAGGTGGATTATGGCGATCAAATGATGGAGGGAATAGTTGGAGTACAACAACAGATAAATTACCCTCAATTGGTGTGAATGATGTTGCAATTGATCCACAAAATCCTAATACCATTTATATAGCAACAGGTGATGATGATGGAGGGGATACCTATTCCGTTGGTGTTCTAAAGTCTGTTGATGGTGGGGTAACATGGCAAATGACCGGATTGAATTTTGCAACGATACAGTCGCGTAAAATAAGTAGAGTTTTAGTTAATCCGAATGATCCGAATATTGTATTTGCAGGAACTACTGCTGGGATTTATCGTTCAACGAATGCAGGACTAACATGGACAAAAGTGCACAATGCGAATCCTGTAAAGGATATGGAGTTTAAACCCGGTGATCCATCTGTGGTATACGCAACTACCTCAAAAAGTTTTTACAGGTCTACAAATAGTGGTGCAACATTTACAATCGTTTCAACTACCAACGGTTTACCTGCGGCTTCTAATGTCGGTCGATTAGCTATTGCAGTTACTCCTGCCGATCCGAATTACGTTTATTTGATCGCTACAGAGATCAATAGTAATGGTTTTTATGGCTTTTATCGTTCTACCAATCAGGGACAAACATTCATGCAACAAGCGAATTTTCCCAATTTAATGGGTTGGGATTCTGATGGTATGGATAGCGGTGGACAAGGTTGGTACGATCTAGCAATTGCAGCCTCTCCAAGTGATAAAGATGAAGTGGTTGTTGGAGGTGTAAATGTTTGGCGTTCATACGATGGAGGATTGAGTTGGCAAATTATGGCTCATTGGTATGGTGGTGGTGGCGCTCCCTATGTGCATGCCGATATTCATGATCTAAACTATAGACCCGGAACACCTGAGTTGTATGTTGGATGTGATGGTGGTATTTTCAGAACATTGGATGGAGGAAGTTCATTTGATGATCTAAGTGATGGTTTACAAATTGCTCAAATGTATCGAATGGGGGCTGCTGCAACCAATGCCAATATTACCATTCAAGGTTGGCAGGATAATGGAACAAATCTTCAAACCGGAACAAACTGGGAGCGAGTGATAGGCGGTGATGGAATGGAATGTTTTGTAGATTGGAGTAATGCCAATTATATGTATGGTGAGCTTTATTACGGAGATATTGAAAGATCAAGTAATGGAGGGGCTTCGTTTAATAGTATTAAAAATAACATTTCAGAAGAAGGGGAGTGGGTAACACCATGGCTTCAAGATCCCATTAACCCACAAACGTTGTATGCCGGCTATGACAATGTCTGGAAAACTACTAATAGAGGAAACTCATGGACAAAAATTTCAAGCTTTAATTCGAACGGATTAACATCACTTGCTGTTGCCCCTTCCAATCCTCAATACATTTATGCTTCTGACGGTTCAGCTTTATATGTTACAAGTAATGGAGGAACGTCTTGGACCAGCATGAGTCCTATGAATTTAGGTGGTGGAACAATCACATACATTGCTGTTAGTACAACAGATCCTTCTACTCTTTGGATTACCAGATCAGGGTATGTTGCCAATAATAAAGTATTTAAATCAACTGATGCAGGTCAAACATGGACCAATGTTTCAGGAAACTTGCCTAATATTCCTGCTAATTGCATTGTCTATCAGAATGGAACAAATGATGGTTTGTATGTTGGAACCGATGTGGGGGTGTATTACAAAGATAATACGATGAATTCTTGGATGCCATTTAGCAATGGTTTGCCCAACACCATTATTAATGAACTGGAGATCCATTATGGTTCAAGCAAATTGCGTGCAGCAACCTATGGTCGTGGATTATGGGAAACATCTATTTATAATCCTTCATCACCATTACCATTTGCTAATTTTTCGGCAGATACATTGGCCGGTTGTCCTGGTTTAACTGTTCAGTTCTCTGATAGTACATTAAACAGCCCGACTGCATGGTTATGGTCTTTCCCGGGAGGAACACCTTCCTCTTCTACTTTGCAAAATCCGGTTGTTGTTTATAATACTCCCGGAACATATAATGATGTAAAATTGGTTGTTACAAATGCTAATGGGGTAGATTCAGTAATGAAGTACAGTTACATTGCGATTAGTCCTCAAACACAGCCTCAGGTAAGTTTGAACAATAATGACTCTTTGTGTGCCGGACAAGTTGTTCAGCTGACTTCCTCTTTTGGGAATTTGTACAATTGGTATCCTACTGGTCAGCCTTTACAGACCATTAATAGCAACTCAACCAATAATTATGCAGTTACGGTTACCGATATATTTGGTTGTTCATCAGTATCCGACACCGTTAGGATAACTGTATTTCCTCTTCCCGCTACACCGGTTATCAGCATGAGTAATGATACTTTGTTTTCTTCTTCAATTCAAGGTAACCAGTGGTATATGAATGGATCATTGATCAATGGTGCCACAGATAGTATTTTGATCATTACAGATTTTTCAGCTACATACAGTGTTCAGGTAACAGATGCGATCAGCGGTTGCTCCTCTACTTCTTCCAACTTTGTTGGAGTAGAAGAGAGTACTTCTATCGGAGTCCGTTATAGCGTGTATCCTAATCCGGCATCGGATCAATTCCATCTTGTATTGTATGCTGTTGATAATGTTGATATGCGTGTTGAATTGACAGATGTCAGCGGGAAATTATTGATGCGCAAGGAATATCAAAACATAACGAGAATCGAGGATGTGTTTGAGTTGTCCAATTATGAAAAAGGAATGTACTTGTTGACCTTACAAAATAACAAAGGTACAACCACCCAAAAGATTGTTAAATATTAAAGGTAGTCTGAACTCTTACTGCCTTGATTAAATAACAGGTCGAGTATACTCAGGTTTTCAATAAAGCCATGTCGAGGTTCGAAAACCTGGTAGTAGGGCTTTAATTCAAAATGAGTATCGTTTTGCAATGATTCTTTCGGACTTATCAGCGTGCGATAATCTGTTGCTTCTGAATAGTCTTTCAGATATTCTTTTGTGAATTGGTAATTGGACTTCAGCTTTATCAGTCCTACGATCTCTTGTTGCAAGGCTTCATTCAGATCGATCAGAAATTCAAATTTTTTATCGTGGTAATAAGGTCTGAAATCATCTTCATAATATTCGAAAAATGGAGATCGTCTGTAGCTTGATTCTAATGATCTCCAATGTAGTGCTTGCCAATTGTATTCATAAGAAATTCGCACATCTTTCATTATTTGCCTTTTATTGCGATGAACAATAGGAATGCTAAGTGTTAATTTCCCATTTGGAGAATAGATATCACAGCGTGAGCGATACGTTTGTTTGGTGAGATGTTCGTAATGTTCAATTAAGCAATTATCATAATTTTTTAATTTTTGATAATATTGAATTGGTCCAAGATATACGGATGGTAAAATAGCTACACTCATAATTAATTCACGGATTTGAACCATCTGTCCCAGCGGATGGTATTCCCTTTTTCGGATTTGTTGATTGACATTAGAACAAGTACTGTTTTTCCTACGATATGATCTTCCGGTAAGAACCCCCAAAATCTTGAATCGGCTGAATTGTGCCGGTTATCGCCCATCATAAAATAGTAATTCATTTTAAATGTATAATGTGTGGTATATGTTCCATTAATAAAAATAGAATCATTACTTGTTTTAAGTTCGTTGCCTTCATAGGTTTCAATTATTCGTTGGAATAAAGCAAGTGAATCAATTGAAAGTTTTACAGAATCACCTGCTTTGGGGATGTAAAGTGGACCGAAATTATCGAGGTTCCAAAGGAAATGCTCATCTTCAGGAAACATATAATCATTGTAATTCCCTTTTTTTTCCATCAGAGGCTCAATACTAACTACACTTTTTATGGTTCGGATGTCTTGAATGTTATTTTCATCCATCGTAAACCAATATTCTCCTTTATTATTCATTTTTCCTCCTTCGTTTATTCCCAAGGCGTAGAGAGAATCGGAGTTGACAGAATCTGTATTAAAGATCACCTTATAATTGAATTGTAATTTTTCTTTTTGATCAGAAAGTACTCCATTAATATATACAAGACCATTTTTAACTTCCATTGTGTCACCAGCCAGCGCAACACAGCGTTTTATATAATATGTTCTTTGGTCTATTGGATGCTCTTCCGATTCCATAGGATAGTTGAATACCAACACATCATTTCTTTCTACATCCGGTGCACCGAACAAACGGGTATAAGGGATATTGATCCAATCAAGGTACGATTTGGTATTCTCACCAAAGGATTGGTGAACGAATGGAAAAGAAAGCGGAGTGTTCGGAATTCTCGGGCCGTAACTTAGTTTGTTTACGATGATGTAATCACCGGTTAACAAGGATTTCTCCATAGAAGCCGATGGAATTGTAAATGCTTCAAAGCCAAACACTCTGATCACAATTATTACGAACAAGGCAAAAAGTATAGCCTTGATCCAGTCCAATATGGCTTTTTTGTGTTTCAAATCGGTTTTATAGCTCTATTTTTTCTCTTTTACGTTTTTGCCTTTGCGTTTGTTTCTGAAATAGAAGAATCCATAGATAGCTGCAATTCCAATCAAGAATGGAATCAGGTATGATTTAGAAATACCATCATTGCTTACAAAAGTGAAGAAACGGGCTCTTCTTTCTTTATCATCAAATAAGGATGTTTTTAGTTTTTTGATGAATCCGCTTTGTACATTTGGATTGCGGGTTGTATTTCTATTGTCTTCTTTGATGCTCATCCAGATAAACACCGGTTTCCCTACAATATGATCTTCCGGTACCATACCCCATGCACGTGAATCGGCCGAGTTATGTCTGTTATCACCCATCATGAAGTAATAATCCAATTTGAAAGTGTAAGTTTTACTTTCAACACCATTAATAAAGATCTTATCTCCTTTTATTTCCAGATCGTTTCCTTCATAGTTTTTAATGATGCGGTCATACAATACGATGTTCGTTGTATCGATGTTGATCGTTACACCTGCTTGGGGAATATAAAGTGGTCCAAAGTTGTCGTTATTCCATTTGTATTTAGGCGAGTGAGGGAAAATTTCAGGTGCATATCTTCCGGCAGAATCGATCATTGGTTCAACTGATTTTACAAAACTTAATTTTTTGATCTCTTCTACTTTGTTGAATGGCAGGTTCATCTGAATGTAAGCAGCTCCTGTACTATCATTGCCATGCACTCTGAAGCCTGAAGGGTAATCCGTAATATCCATGTTGTCCAAAAGCTTTGCAGGAGGAATGGTGCCATCAGTTTTTACCATATAATGATACTGCATGGTTTCTGCTTTGTAAGCAGGCTTGCCATTAATAAATAAATTTTGATCTTTTATCTGAAGCGTATCACCTGCAATTCCAACACAGCGTTTTACATAGTTTTCGCGTTTATCGGCAGGACGGGCAACAACTTCACCAAATGGTAATCCTGAATATTGATTGATTGCATTTGGATTGTTTACTACATTCCAACCAAAATCTCTACATAATTGATAATAACTTTGATCTTGTGCACCAAGTGCTACCGTATCTCCATCTGGGTAATTGAAAACAACAATGTCATTGTTCTTTACACTTCCAAATCCCGGTAAACGGAAATAGGGAATCTTAAACCATTCCAGGTATGATTTGGTACTTTGGGTTAATGGTAACGTATGATGTGCAAATGGGAAAGAAAGTGGTGTGTTGGGAACTTTAGCACCATAACTCATTTTACTTACAAAAAGATAATCACCCACCATCATTGATTTTTCTAATGAAGATGTTGGGATAGTGAAAGCCTCTAAAAAGAATGTTCTGATAACGGTTGCAGCGATCACAGCAAAAACAATGGCATCGGTCCATTCGCGAATGATGGATGGTTTCTTTTTGCTCATGTCTTCCGGACCAACATATTGTGTTGTATTCTGAAAACCTATGTATGGAAGATAGATGTATCCTGCCAAAAATGCGATCGCTTGCTCTTGAGTGCTTCGTTTGTTAAATGATTTAGCTGTTAACAAACACATGATCGCATACATCAGGAAATTTACTCCCGGTGTAATGATCAGGAATATCCACCACCATGGTTTTTTGATGATCTTAAGCCATACAATAAAATTGTATACGGGTACAAAGGCTTTCCAGCCATCTTCTCCTGCAAGTGGAAATAGTTTGTATAATCCAACAATGGTTGTTATTGAAAAAATGATCAGTAATAAATAAGAAATATCCATAATGTGTTTGTTGATTCAGTTTCAGGAAACGAAATTCGTATAATTTATTGTAATTGTCTTGTTAAAAATTGTGAAGCTTTAGAAGTTCATCAAGTCATTCATACCGAATACTCCTTTTTTATCTTTTACCCATTCAGCAGCTATAACAGCACCCAATGCAAATCCCTTTCTGTTATGTGCAATGTGTGTAATGCTTATTTCATCAACAGCTGATCCGTAAGTAACGGTATGTGTACCCGGTACTTCATCGATCCGTCTAGAGACAATGGATAGTTCATTTTTATTGGAAGTTGTATCATTTATCCATTTCTCTTTGTGTTGAATTTGATCGATGATCTGGTTGGCTAATGAAATAGCTGTTCCGCTAGGAGCATCCAGCTTATGTACATGGTGTATCTCTTCCATCGTTACATTGTAGTCGGGATAATTATTCATCAGCTTAGCGAGGTATTCATTTACTTTGAAGAATAGATTTACACCAATGCTATAGTTGGAAGCATAAAACAGCGCATGATTACCACCGTTGCATTTTTGTTTTACATCTTCGAGTTTGTTTAGCCATCCTGTTGTGCCTACGACTACAGGAACATTGGCATCAAAACATTTGTAAATATTATTGATGGCTGATTCCGGTGTGCTGAATTCAATGGCAACGTCTGCCTTTTTTAATTCTTCAATAGTATAGGTATTGGCATTGCTAATGTCAACTTTTAACGAAATTTCATGTCCACGCGTTAATGCGATCTGTTCGATCTCTTTTCCCATTTTACCATATCCGATCAAGGCAATTTTCATACTGTTAAAATTTAATTTTTAGTCCAATACCACTTGTGTAAGTGTTGGCACTGGTGTTAACTAATGTTGGTTCAATATTCATGGTGAGGTTATCGCTCACATCGAATTTAAATAGATGTGCATCCACACTGGCATCAACAATATTTAAAACGTAGAGTGCAGCCATTCCAATAACAGAGAGGTCACGATAACGGTGATAATATTTTTGAAGTGTATTCAAATTCTCATCGGTGTAAACACCTACATAAGCATCGGTTGTGTTCGGGTCACTATCAATTCTGTATTTGTAGGCATTTCTGTAGGTTGTAAATTTTGATTGATTGATCGAGTAGGAGTAAGCCAAACCTGCAAATCCCGCATAGATGATTGGTATTTTCCAGTATTTTTTATTGTAAGCTTGTCCTAAACCGGGTAGTGCTGTTGAAAATAATGCGGCTTTTTTAGGGGAATGTGGACTGATCTTTTTTGCAGGAATAGTGGTAGCTTGAGCAGTATCAATTACTGTGACTTGGGCAATTGATCTACTTGGTAATAAAAGCAAAAAGGTTATTCCAATTATCAATTGAAATAACCTGTTTGAATAACAGATGTATGTGTACCGATTAGGCATCCAACAGATCAAGAATGCGTTTTAGGTCGTTGTCGGATTTAAAAGGAATAACAATTTTCCCTTTTCCTTTTTCATCTTTACTGATCTGTACTTTAGCGTTGAATACAGCTCTAAGATCATCCAATACTTGTTTTTGTTCAAATGTTAAAGCTGTTTTCGCTGTTTCTTTTTTATCCGTTTTGTGTTTAGCAGGCGCACCACTGGTTTCTGTTTTAACTCCACGTGCAATGTCTTCTACATCTCTAACAGATAGGTCGTTTAATACGATCTGTTGGTAGATAGCAAGCTGTTTGTCGGGATCTTCAATATTGATCAAGGCTCTTGCATGTCCCATAGTGATATCACCTTCACGAATCCCTAATTGAATTTCCACAGGAAGTTTTAACAATCGAAGATAATTGGTGATGGTAGAACGTTGTTTGCTTACTTTTTGTGATAATTGTTCCTGCGTTAAGTTGCACTCATCGATCAAGCGTTTGTAGCTGATCGCTACTTCGATCGCATCAAGGTTTTCACGCTGAATATTTTCTACCAATGCCATTTCGAGCATTGCTTGATCATTGGCGATGCGGATATAAGCAGGAACAGCTGTTAAACCGGCAATTTGAGAAGCTCTGAATCTTCGCTCTCCGGATATTAACTGGTATTTATCGTATCCTAATTTACGAACTGTGATAGGCTGAATGATGCCGTGTTCTTTGATAGAACCGGCTAATTCGTTAAGAGCATCTTCATCGAACTGTGTACGTGGCTGAAAAGGATTGGTCTCAATTTTAGATATTTCAATGGTAGATACAGAACCTACAACTTTAGCATCTCCTTCGAGACGGGTATTTGTAATATCTGTATTTGCATTTTCCAACAATGCACTTAATCCTTTGCCTAATGCGTTTCTTTTTGTTGACATGTTTTCCTTTTGTTTATCGTATTCGTTCTACTTAATTTTCTTCTACATTAATGATCTTTTCAGAGTCATTCAATCTTGTTAATCCATTTTTTTGAAGGATCTCGCGTGCTAAATTGAGGTAGTTAATAGCTGCCTTACCGCTTGCATCGTGCATGATGATGCTTTGTCCAAAGCTTGGTGCTTCACCCAATTTAGTATTACGTTGGATGATGGTGTCAAATACCATTTGCTGAAAATGAGTTTTAACCTCCTCTACCACCTGATTACTTAGTCTTAGACGCATATCGTACATGGTCAACAGAATTCCTTCTATTGCCAATTCCGGATTTAATCGGGATTGTACGATCTTGATCGTGTTCAATAATTTGCCCAATCCTTCTAATGCAAAATATTCGCATTGCACTGGAATGATAACAGAGTCAGCTGCAGTAAGCGCATTCACCGTGATCAATCCCAATGAAGGGGAGCAGTCTATGATGATGAAATCATATTGATTTTTAATTGGCTCTAAAGCCATTTTCATCATCTTCTCTCTGTTAGGAAGGTTGATCATTTCAATTTCAGCTCCTACTAAGTCGATATGAGCAGGTAGCAGAAATAGATTCGGTGTTTCCGTTTGGAGAATAATATCTTTTGGATTAACACCATCAATGATACATTCATAGATCCCAGTTTTGATGTTTTTAGGATCAAAACCAACACCAGATGTTGAATTCGCCTGCGGATCGGCATCGATCAGCAATGTTTTAAATTCTAAAACGGCCAAACTTGCTGCTAAATTTATTGCTGTAGTCGTTTTTCCAACTCCACCTTTCTGGTTCGCAATTGCTATTATTTTTCCCATCCCTTTGATTAGTATATGATCGTTTTTAAAATTCTTTTGTTTCTCCAATATTGAAAAGTACAAGACTATTGCCTGCGTTCTCAAATTTTTTGGATGCTACTTCTTTGTCAATTTTTATGTATCCAAATGTATCGTAATGCATACCGATTATCTTTCTGCACTTGATAAAATCAGCTGCAATGATCGCGTTATCAATTCCCATCGTAAAATTATCGCCTATCGGTAAAAATGAAAAATTGATCTTTCTGTAATCACCGATCAGCTTCATGTCATAGGTCAAAGCGGTATCTCCTGCATAATAAAAGTTGGCTTCATCCGATTCAACAATGAAACCCATTGGATTTCCACCATATGTTCCATCCGGCAAACTGCTGGAATGGGCTGCTGCTACACATTTTACATTTCCGAAATCAAACTTCCACTTTCCACCAATATTCATTGGATGTGTATTGGTAACTCCTTTGTTATTCAGCCAAACATGTATCTCCCAGTTACAGATCACTTTTGCTCCGGTTCTTTGAGCAATGCTAACTGCATCTGCTATGTGATCCTCGTGTCCGTGCGATATCAAAATGTAGTCAGCCTTTACTGTTGTGGCATCAATATTTTTTGCGAGTTCGTTCGGACTGATAAACGGGTCAAAAAGTAAATTCTTTCCATTCAACTCAATTCCAAAACAAGAGTGCCCGTAATATGTTATATTCATATTTGATCTTAATTCGTACTTTTGTTTTTAAAGAGGACTAAAATTAAGGTTTTTTGAGGTTTTTAAGCCCCAAAACTTATTATGGATTTTTAAACACATTTTTGTTAATAATATTGCCTTATGATCACCATTATTTCCGCTACAAACAGGCCAAACAGTAGTACCCTAAAAGTGAGTAAAAAATACATGCAACTGATGGAAAAACAAGGTGTTACTTGTCAGTTATTGTCATTGGAAGATGTTCCTGCTGATATTGCCTTTAACGAAGTTTTCAATAAACGTTCAACAAGATTTCAACAATTATTGGATCAATATATTATTGGTGTTCAAAAAATAGTGGTTATTTCTCCAGAATACAATGGCAGTTATCCCGGTATTTTAAAGATATTTTTTGATGCGATTCATCCGGATTTGAATAGAGGGAAGAAGGTTGGTTTGGTAGGCGTAGCCAGTGGCAGGGCAGGGAATTTGCGCGGTATGGAACATTTAACAGGCGTGTTGAATTATTTAGGCATGCATGTTCATCCTAATAAGTTGCCTATATCCAGTGTGTTAGCCTTGATTAATGAAAGTGGAGATTTGGTTGATTTGAATACTTTAAAAGTATTAGAAAAGCACATTTCCGATTTTACGCAATGGTAAAACCGGAAATATTATCCATTGCTATCAATACGGGTAACCGTTAATACTCCATTTACTTTTTTCAGCTTTTTCATCAATTCTGTCAGGTGATTGGTATCCTGAACAAAGACCATGATCGTTCCTTCGAAGGTTCCATCGTTGGTATCAAAACTGATGGATCGCATATTTACATTCAATTCGTTAGAAATAAGCTTTGTAATATTGTTCACTAAGCCCAATTCATCAATTCCAGTGATTCTAATTCCTGCCAAGAAAGAGATCAATTCCTGATTGGTCCATTTTGCTTTTACAACTCTGTAGGCATAGTTCGCAAGTAGCTGAAGTGCATTCGGACAATTAACGCGGTGGATCTTAATACCTTCATTAATTGTAATGAATCCAAAAACGTCATCTCCCGGAATAGGGTTGCAGCAAGGTGAAAGTTTGTAATCTATCTTTTGAAGATTTTCACCTATAACAAGCATATCAGACTTTCCACGGGTTTCAGAAACGATCTGCTCTAATGATTTGTGATGCTCTGTCTTTTTGCTTATCTCGCCCGATTTATGAACGATCTTACCATGTTCCTGACGGAAATCTTTCAAATGCTTCAGGTCAATATTTCCAACAGCTATGCGGTAGAACAATTCCTGACTGCTTGGCAATTTGAAATAGTTCGCCAATTCGTTGATGTTTTGAACCGTAAAATCGATCTTTAAGTGATTGAATTTGCGTTCCAGCATCTCACGTCCATCGTCTGCAATACGTTTTCTTTCCTCTTTTAATGCGTTTTTGATCTTAGCTTTTGCACGGGCTGTAACTACATAGCCTAACCAATCTTCTTTAGGAGTTTGTTTGCTGGAAGTAAGTACTTCCACCTGATCACCACTTTTTAGCTTATAGCTGAGAGGTACGAGTTTGTGATTAACTTTTGCTCCTATACATTTTTCACCTACTTTGGTATGAATATCAAAAGCGAAGTCAAGTGCGGTGGCATTCACCGGGAGTGTTTTCATTTCACCTTTTGGGGTGAAAGCAAAGATCTCATCAGCAAAAAGGTTTAGTTTGAAATCATCTAAGAATTCTAATGCATTTTCTTGAGGATTTTCTAATATTTCACGGATCTTTCTGATCCAGTCATCCAATTGATTTTCATTCGCGCTGTCCTTGTATTTCCAATGTGCAGCATAACCTTTTTCAGCAAGTTCGTCCATTCTAACAGTACGAATTTGTACTTCTACCCATTTCCCTTCCGGACCCATTACTGTGGTATGCAAGCTTTCATAACCATTTGCTTTTGGGGTGGAAATCCAGTCGCGTAGTCGTTCCGGACTCGGATGATAAAAGTCGGTAACAATAGAATATACTCTCCAGCAATCTGCTTTTTCTTTTTCTTGTGTTGTATCAATAATGATACGGATAGCAAATAGGTCAAATATCTCTTCAAAGGTTACCCCTTTGGTTTTTATCTTGTTGTTGATCGAATAGATTGACTTGGGACGACCAATGATCTTGGCCTTTAATCCTTGTTCATTCAGAATTTCCTTGATCGGCTCAATGAATTTCGCAATGAATTTTTTACGATCAGCTTCCCCTTCCTGTAATTTCTGTTGAATTTCATTGTATGTTTCCGGTTCCGTATACTTTAATCCAAGATCTTCCAGTTCGGTTTTTATAGCATTTAGTCCCAAACGATGCGCCAAAGGAGCATATAAATAAAGAGTTTCAGAAGCGATCTTCAGCTGTTTATCACGTTTCATGCTATCTAAGGTGCGCATGTTATGAAGTCTGTCAGCCAATTTGATCAATATCACGCGGACATCTTCAGAAAGTGTAAGAAGCATTTTCCTGAAGTTCTCTGCTTGAATGGAAGTACCTTGTCCCTGATCAAATACCCCTGATATTTTAGTAAGCCCATCAATGATCTTTGCTACTTTTTCGCCAAATAAGCCTTCTATATCTTCGAGTGTCAGATCAGTGTCTTCAACTACATCATGCAATAAAGCACAAACAACAGAAGTCGTACCTAATCCGATCTCTTCGGCACAAATATGTGCAACAGCAATAGGGTGGTAGATATACGGTTCTCCCGATTTTCTGCGCATATCCTTGTGAGCTTCCAGGGAGATGTCAAATGCTTTTCTGATAAGAAGTTTATCACCCTTTTCTAAGGTTCTTTTACATGCTTTTAATAGGGCTTTGTAGCGATTTAGAATCTCTTTTTTTTCGGCTTCCAAGTCGATAACAGGTTGTTGCTCTTGCATAAATCTAAAGGAGAATTGTTTAATTTCATGTAAAGTTAAAAATAAATTCAGTAAGAGAAAATATAGTTGAAATGGAATGATTAAAATGATTATTTTTGAGTGCATCCCCGTGCAATAATAATTTATAGAATGGACAAAGTGAGTACATCAGTTGCTGAAATGCACATTGATGAAGATGGGATTTTACAGATTCGATTTTTTAAAGGTGCAACTGTTACGCTTGAAAAGATCAAAGAATACTACCGTGTATCGAATGATCTTTTAGGAGGAAAAAAAGCTTTGGTATTGATCGATGCATCAGAAGATTACACTGTAACGGATGAGGCAAAAACCTATGGACAAACAGAAGAAGCCACAAAGAACAGGATCGCCATTGCTTATGTAACAGGTTCAGTTGCAAATAGGATAATGTTTAATCTGTATTTGAAAATTTACAAACCCAAAGTACCATTAAAAATGTTTACTAGTAAAGGTGCTGCTTTAAAATGGTTAAATTCTTTTTATGTGTTGCCGGGGGAAAAGTATAAAAAACAAAAAAATAAGATTTAATGAATAAGCCGACTGTAATAGTAACTGGTGGTGCCGGTTATATTGGTTCACATACAATAATTGAGTTGCTTGAAAAGACGAATTACCATGTTGTATCTATTGATAATTTTTCTAATTCATCACAAGAAACCTATTCAAATATTAAGAAGATCACTAATAAAGATGTAGAAGCATATGCAATTGACTTATGTGATAGAGAAAAAACATTTCATGTATTTGAGCTATACTCTAATGTTGTCGGAGTAATTCATTTTGCAGCTTTTAAGGCTGTTCCGGAATCAGTAGTTGATCCGTATAAGTACTATCATAACAATATCAACTCTGAATTAAATGTATTAGAAGCATGCTTGAAATTTAATGTAAAAAATTTCATTTTTTCATCTTCTTGTTCTGTTTATGGAAATATTGATTCATTGCCTGTTAACGAGCAAACCACACTAAATAAAGCAGAGTCCCCTTATGCCTTTTCTAAACAGGTTGGTGAGGAAATTTTGAAAGATTATTCAAGAGCATTCCCAAAATTACAAATGATCGCACTTCGCTATTTTAATCCGGTTGGTGCACATCTTTCCGGTTTAAATGGAGAAAATCCGATTAACAAACCAAGTAGTTTAGTCCCAATTATTACTCAAACTGCTAGTGGAAGAATGAAAGAAATGAATGTATGGGGAACGGATTATAAGACAAGGGATGGCTCCTGTATTCGCGACTATATTCATGTTTCGGATATTGCACTGGCACATATAAATGCATTGGAATATTTAATAGGGAATAAACAGCATTCCAATTTCAGCATATTTAATTTGGGAACAGGTAAGGGCGTTAGTGTGCTAGAGGCTATCGCTTCTTTTGAAAAGGTTGCCGGACAAAAATTGAATTATAAGATCGGACCACGCAGACCTGGCGATGTGGAGGCGATCTATTCAGATACATCTTTTACAGAAAAAGAGTTGGGTTGGAAAGCAAAGTATAGTCTTGATGAAATGATGGCTAGTGCTTGGAAGTGGGAGCAGAACCTATCTAAAAAAAGTAAATAATGAGCTAGATGGGTTTGCAGGAACGCGAAATATGGGAATATGATCAGCGGATAGTTCCCGAGACATGGGAATTTGTTGCATTAGCTGTTCTGTTGTTAGCCTTGCTTTCTTTTTCTTTTATCTATTCGCAAAAAAAAAGTATCAGGGAGCCGGTTTATCGTTTTTACATGAAAGGTCTGATAGCTAAGCTTTTTGGCTCTTTGGTTTTTTGCTTGATCTATTTGTATTATTACGGGGGAGGTGATACAACATCTTACTTTGAATCATCAATGGCAATGGCCAAGTTGTGTTATCAAAGCCCCAGTAAATATTTTGAAGTATTATTCAATCCTCCTTCTCCTGAGTCACATTCTTTATTTACAGATAAAACAGGATACCCTTGGAGTTATTTGTATGCAGATTCAAAAACGTTCATGGTGGTTAAGTTGACCAGTATTTTAACTGTTTTGACGGGGAAAAGTTATTTTCTTACTTCTGTTTTACTCGCTTATTTTTCCTATTTAGGAATATGGAAATTATTTAAGTTATTCCAAGGATATGTTCCTGAAATTGAAAATAAGATCGCTATTGCTGTTCTGTATTTTCCTTCTCCTTTATTCTGGGCCGGGGGAGTGTCAAAAGATACGTTTGCATACACCGCATCGGCACTGTTCGTTTATTGTGCACATCAATTGTTTGTGAAAAAAGACCGCACATGGATGCTGGCAATATTTTTATTTATAAGCGCCTGGATAATCATCAGTATTAAACCGTATATATTTTTAGTGTTATTTCCTGGAGGGCTATTATGGATTTTCTATGATAAAATGGCAAAACTTAGAAGTAAATTTTTGTCGATTTTCTTATTCCCAATTTTGATTTTAGGTGTATCTTCTCTTTCATATTTTGTATTAACTCAGTTAGGAGATAATATGTCGAAATTCTCAATTGATAATGCCTTGGAAACAGCTGCCATTACAAATTACGATCTTAAGCAAGATTATTATGGAGGCTCCAGTTTTAATATTGGCGACTTTGATGGTTCTTTTGGAGGGATGATGAGTCTGTTTTTTCCGGCAATGAACGCTGGTATGTTCCGGCCATATATATGGGAAAGTAGAAGTATTGTACTTTTTATTGCCGGATTAGAGAATTTATTTTTGTTAATATTTACACTTTATATACTATATAAAACTAAAATTATTGGCACCTTTAGAATAATTCTGAAAAACCCCTTGCTTTTATTTTGTGCAATATTTACGATCCTATTTGCTTTTATGATAGGTTTAACCACTTCCAATTTTGGAGCATTGGTCCGATTTAAAATACCGATCCTCCCTTTCTTTGTTACAACCCTCTTTATTATTGATTATATCATGAAGAAGAAAAACAGCTAATTATTCTATTGATCTTTCTTTAACCACACTACCAGTTGCATCCCAGTATTTGTCATTTTCATGTATGGCTTTGCTATAACATCTATCATTTTAGGCATATACGTTTCGCATACAAAGTGTTGTTGATGAATGATGGAATAGTTGTTTTTCTTGCCGTTTAATTCAAAACTTTTTGTTCCAAATTCATATAAATGGAAAGGAGTATGCATTGGACTGATATTGCCAACATAGTCAAGTCCCCTGATGTTGTATGCAAATTTGATCACCTTGTTAATGAGCCATTTAGATGACGGCACTTCAATGTGAATGATGCCTCCAGGTTTTAGCCATTTAATCGCATTTTTTATTGATTCGGATGGATTGTATAGGTGTTCCAAAACGGCCCCAAATGTTATAAAGTCAAATTCATTCTCAGGGTATTCAGCCTCTTCTATTGAGCATAACATTAATTTGCTTTCAGAAATATGTAACTTATCAATTGCTTGTTGATAAAATGGTTTAGACGGCTCTAATCCATATGCGTCAAATCCTGCATTTTTTAATGCGATCATACACTTCCCAAGACCCGCTCCAATATCGAGTGCCTTTGCATTCAGTTCAGTTTTTTTTAATGTTTTAAGTGTTTCAATTTCATTTTTAAAATAATTGGGATCCATTTCAAAATACTCAGGTTTCCAATAATTTTCAGGGGGGACGCCATAATGATCTTGTAAGTTGGCTGGAATAGGTAATGGGTTAGAAAAAACAAGTTGACAATTTTTGCATTTGACAATTGTTGTTGTTATTCCTGTTTTTTTTTGAGGAAAGGCTCCTTGTGATTTATTTAGCCTTTTACCCAAAATTTTATGTTCATTTATATTGCTGCCACACATATTGCAGTGTTCTATAGTATGGAAGGTGTAAGAAATTGTTTTCAAGTTGTAATTTTTTTCAGATTAATGATAAACTATTTGATAGATCTCTTTGGCTATTCTAAAATTTCTACGCTGTGAGGCGATAGCTCTTATTTTTTCGTATAACTCTGTTTTTGGAGTATGCTCGATAAGTTGATCTAATACATTCACCGCTTTCGCATATTCAGAATTATTTAAGACTTTAAGAACATAACCAATGTTATTTTTCTCAATTATATCGGAGTCATCAGATATATTTTGAGTTATGACAACCGGTAATCCCAAGGCCCAATATTCACCATCTTTTATGGGAGTGCAATACTTTTTTGTTTCTACCGGTTTTACCGGAGTAATAGCAAAATCTCCCAGTCCCATATAATCAGGAACATCTTGATGTTTTACGAATTTATGAATGATAACCTTTTCATCCAGGTTAGCCTTCAGTGCCATATCTTTTATTTCATCAGTAGTGTGTGAAGAAAGGATCAAAACTCTAAATCTGTCACCCCAAAAATTGTGTGCTATTTTAAAGAAATCAAAAACGTCTTGCTTGAGGTATATGCCACCAAACTTACCTGCGTATACACATGTTATTTTGTTGTGAAGTTGTAATTGATCTAATAATGATTTATTTTTTATGTTTTTCTCTGAGAAAAGCTGAAGATCAACACAAGCAGGTTTTATAAAAAAATTGTTTTTCGTATGTCCATATTTTTTTTGAGCATACTCTTTCATGCCTTCCGATGCGGCAATTAGAAAGGCTGCTCTTCTAGTTTGTTTTTTTTCAAAATAAAATAAAAGTTTGAAAGCGATACTGTTTTTTTTCCAAGTGCCATTTTCAACCATGGCTTCCGCATGTGGCTCATAACTGTCAATGATCAGCCTTTTCCCTGTTAAAATAGATAGGATGTATCCAATCATTCCGGCAGGTGTACACCAGGCGTGTATAGTAGTTATTTTTTCTTTTCTGATCAGGATCAGGAGTTTCAATATGATCTTTATCCAATTGAACATACTCCTTAAGCCAAATGAATGAAGCGGGAAACTAATATTTTTAATGTTTGTTTCGGTCTCGCTATCAGGGACTTCTTTTTTGTCAAGTGTCAGTAGGAAAATTTTGCTATCATCGGAGATCTCTTTTGAAATGAGCTCTAGATAGGGTAGAGTATAGGTTTGCACCAAGGCATCCTGAAATTGCCAATATGTAATTACAAGTATATTGTGTTGCTTCTTGTTCACTTGTTGAATAAGTTGTGAAAAATGATTGAAGGAGAACTGAAGAATGAACGGATGAAAAACAGACATCCTCGTAATCTATTATTCCCTTGTTTCCACCAACTTCCTCCTAGCATATAGTATAATTTAGCATAGCATTTCTTCTCATACTTTATAGTCTTAAAAACGTTCTGCTGTTTGAGTTTATTAAACATATAAATGGAATCTTTTTCCAGCAACTTTATGTTCCCTGACATATTAGAAGAATGAATGCGGTATTTCCACAAAGCAGAAGGAATGTATCCTATTTTGAAATTATTATATAGAATTCTGGTAAATAGTTCTTGATCAGCATTATTGGATAATTCAGAGTCATATCCACCGGTTACTTTGAATATAGTCCTTTTATAAAGAAATCCGGATGGAGCCGTTATGTAATTCCCCTTGAGTTCAAGAATATCGTTTAGTGTTGGATTTAGCTGCCCACCAAGTTCACGGTTTAGCGGTCTGCCATCCTGGTCAATTAGTTCACATGCGGAGTACACAGCATCCCACTCATTTTTTTCTAATGCCTGCAGTTTGGTTTCCAGGTTTTCAGTCTCCAAGAGGTCGTCTGCATCAAGAAAACAAACATGATCACCATTGCTATTTTCTAAACCCTTGTTTCTTGCAATTGAAACACCTGAATTCGTTTGCTTAAAAATGTGTATACGTGAATCGTTTTTTGCATGCTCCTGAACGATATCGGAAGTGTTATCTTGCGATCCATCATCAATAACGATCAGTTCCCAATTGGTATACGACTGGTTTACTACAGATTTAATTGTTTCTGAAATATATTGGCCTGCATTATAAGCGGGAATTATAATTGAGATCAGTTTTTGCATCAGATGAGTTTCAATTCTTTTGCGGTACTTTCATTACATATTAAGAGATTCCAATAGTCGCTTTTTTCTACCTTCTGTATTTGACGAATGCTATTGTTTTTATCATCAATGTTAAAATAAAGATAGTTCATATCCTTTAAAATAACATCTAATTTTTGTGCAATATGTTCGTCTAACACCTCTATTAGCATTGTAGGCCTGAATTCGTTCAAGTATTTCCCCATTCCAATTAATACTTCCGGCTCATGTGTTTCCACATCTATTTTCATAAGGTCAATAGATTGAATTTTATTTTCTTCAATAAATTGGCTTAAGGTTTTAGTTTTGATTGTGAGCTCTTTTACTTTTGTGTTTTCTGGTAATCGGTTCTGATTCACAGTTACGGAATATGCAAAATCAGTTTGATCAGGTAAATATATTGTTGCCGTTCCATTAAAATCAGAAAGTGCAACTTCGTGGTTATGAATGTCAAAGTGATTGATGTTCTTGTTTTTATTTAATAGTTGAAAGACGGCTGGTATTGGTTCAAAAGCGTGTACTGCTGCAGAGGGGTTTATTGTTTTGGCAATTATTGCATATAGTCCGGTATTAGCTCCAATATCAAGGATCGTCTTTTTTTTATGTACCAATTGTGTCCAAATTGCTGTTGATCGTTTTTCCCAACCTCCTTCTAAGCCTTTCCAGAATATTTCATTTTCTTCAATACCTCCATGGTGATAGATCAAGAAAGAGTGTTCTTTATCGATTTTTACCTTGAATACACCTTTGAAATGTAGATGTTGATATATAGCAGGAGATAGTGAAATGCAAGATTTTATTACACCAAAAACAAATGGTTTAAATGGGAGGAGCTCATATATTTTTTTTAGATATTGTTTCATATATTTAAATATTGCACCACAATTTAATTATCCCATGTTTGAATTCTCTATCTATGATCGTTAGGTTTAATTCAATCAATAAATTTTCTAATTCTTCTCTGTCAAACTCCCATACATGGTCAGAGTCGGTGTAGTTTAGAGAGCTGCTAATATCTTTTCTGTAGTTGTTTAAATATGTCTTCTCAAAATCGGGAACCTCAATATAAATATATGAGGTATGGCTTAAACATTTATTTAAAAATACTTTCGGATCATCAATATGTTCTAATATATGAGATAATATAATTACATCTACTTTATTCTTTTGATCTTGAAGAAATTCAAATGCATCACAGTGTATAAATTCTACTTTGGGATTAACATTTTCTTTCTTTGCATTTTCAATGATATTTTGATTATAATCAACGCCTGTTAATTTGTTGACAAATGGAGCTATTTGAAGTGTGATGTCTCCGTTGTTACAACCTATATCAAGTACATTATAGTTTTCTTTAAGGTGCTTTTTAAGAAATTTTATAGTTTGGATCCTTATCGGGTGCTTCTGTTGGTCATAATATTTGAATGACTCTTCATGTGCCAGACGGTCGAAGATCCATTCCAAGTCAAGAAAAAGTTCAAACCTTTTTTTCGGAGAAAGTATTCTGAAAAGTTTAGCAGCCCTGTAGATGATGCTTAATAGCAAACTTCTTCTTTTTTGTCTATCTAGTTTTAATCCCATCAGTTTTTATTTAAGCATTGATGATAAAGCGAAATATGAGCGTCCCACATTCTTTGGAAGCTATACATGTTTGCTGCCGTTTCTTTTCCTTTTAAGCCAATTGTTCGATCGGGTTGGTTGAGTAAAAAGGTTACGCCATCTACAAATTGGTCAACATTATCATAATCAACCAGGTAGCCATTCTTGCCAGTTTGGATAGCATCTAGAGCGGAACCCGTCTTTGTTGAAAGAACTGGAGCTCCATTTAACATTGCTTCTGCAATTACAAATCCAAATGGCTCATATTTTGCAGCATGAATATATATATCCATAATAGCATACAAAGATGGAATTTGTTCCCTGTCGATCCATCCTGTAAGAACAACGTGTTTTTCAATATTTTTTTTTCGTACGATCTCAGTGATTTCCTCTTTAAGCTCTCCTTCGCCAGCAAAAAGGAATACGATATTGGGGTATTTATTTACTAATTTTTCTAAAACCTCTAATAGTATACGATGCCCTTTCCATTCAATCAATCTAGCAACTGTTCCTACTACTATTTTTTGTTTGAGATGGTAGCGCGATATGAGTTCGGTTTTGTGTTTTTCAGTAGCATTAGAAAGTTTGTCTAAGGGGATTCCATGATGAATAAGCACAATTTTTTCAGGATCAGCTTTCTCGCAATTGATTATAAAGTCTTTACATTCATTGGATACAGCGATTAGTTTTGTTGCAAATTTGTTTATTAATCGATCGTATTTTACGGCTTTCGGTGCATAATACCAATGAAAAGTGGTGTCTTGTTTGGTTACAATTCGATGCTTTATGCCGGCTATTTTTGAGGCAATAACGGTCGGTAGAGAATCATCAAACAGATGAGAATGTACGATGTCCGGTTTTATTTTTTTTAAAAGACTGACCAATTTAGGGATAGCCTTTATCATGGTTGTTTTTCTTTTTTCAGAAAAGAAAGGGATCCAATAACAATCGCAATTAAATTTTTTTACCTCTTCAATTAGTGCCGGTTGAGAATGATGGAGACAAACAAATGAAAATTTGAATGCCGGAGTTTTGTAATTTTGCTCTGCAAACCACAAAAAATAGGGGACAGAGCTATTATTCGCAATTACAAACACGATATGTTTTAAATCTTTATTCATTGATAAACAAGTCAATTTTTGCCAATGCTTTATCAAAAGTGTGTTCTTTGGCTATGTTGATCCTTTGATCCACTAAATGTGGATCTTCTCCATTTTTTATATAATTATCTATTATCTGAATCATTTTGTCTGCGTCATCCTCCATATAAAGATAGCTTTTAATTGGTATGTAATCAGAAAAAATAGAGCAGAACACTGGTTTTCCAAAGGCAAGATATTGGAATATTTTGTGGTGGGCAATTCTGTTTCCATGAAAATTTTCATCCATCAAGGCAAAGCAGAATTCCGCATATTTTATATAATTCTTAAGCTCTTTAAAGTTCTTAACTCCTAAATATTTAACATTTGAATGTTTCTTTTTGTTGAAGATATTATCTGCAGCAATATTATCGGGAGCGAAATGAAGTTTTCCTATAAATACGAATTGTATTTTGGGAAATGCGATGATCATTCTTTCGATTTGATCATAATCTAATCTTTTGTCTATATTTCCTATATACAATGCATATTTATTCTCGGGAATATCCTTTGGTTTTTGAGTTGAAATAAATTCATCTGATGAAAGAGCGTGAGGAATAACAATCATTTTTTTATTAAATGATTTGTAATTCTGAGCAATATGCTCTGAAACACAAACAAAATAATCACTATTGTCGCATATTTCTCTTTCTCCACGGTGATTAAACTGATAGTTATCTACGATGTGAAATAGACTTTTATTCGCACCTAATTTTTTTGGGGCGTATAATCTGTAGGGATCAAATGTCCAATAAATATAATTTGTAAAATTATTTTTCTTAAAAAAACGTTTAATTTTGAGAGAGACAAGTAAGTTGTTTAATTTAAAGAAGAGTGTATTTACAGAGGGTAATGTGTTTGTATATGTTAGTTGAAACAAATTATCGCTTATTGCCGAAATTTCTACTTTTTTAAACAAGTTCCCAAGTTTCCACTTTTTGGGTGGATTAAGAAATATAACTTTGTTTTTTTTTGATAGTTCATAAGCATAGTTGTGCTTGGAATACCAGACATCTCCCCAGGGTTCGTTAGAAATAATTATTATATTTTTATTGCTTGGCACTATTGTCGTTTATTTTCAAAGTATGTTCTAAATTCTTGCTTTAAAATTTTAAAGTATCGTTTCCCGACATTTTGTTTTGAGAACATTTTATTGGCTTCTAATGCCATTGCCTTTCGGTCAAACTTATTACTGTTCTCATGCACATATTCCATACCTTTTAACCACCCTTCAATCGTATCATCATTGTGCAAATAGCCATTTGTATGATTTATAAAGCTCGGTATTCCACCAAGGTTCATTGCAATAACCGGGGCGCCACAACTTACTGCTTCTGCCGAAATTACTGAAAAAGTTTCATATTTTGAAGTGTGTAATAATGCTGTACAGTCATTTAAATGATCCGCTATTTGCTCTTTATTCATTCTACCTAGCAATTTAATGGAGTGCTCCATATTTTTAGACTTTACATAGTCTTCAATCTCTTTCCAAATTGGTCCGAATCCACCAATTTTGAGTTTGGCTCCCGGATGTTTTTTTACAAATAGCTCGAATGCATCTATACCAACAAATGGCTGCTTTATTTTCGACCACATATTTAGCATGAAGAATGTTGGATACTCAGGATGGCAATAGTTCTTACAGTTGAATATAGAGGAGTCGACTATGTTGTTTAGTATGTGGAATCTGGTATGCTCATTTCCGGAGAATTTTTTTATGTCATTTGCTAAGGCCTCTGAGACTACAATTACTGGAATGTCTCTTTTGAAAATATTTTTTATTCTATTGATTCCTCTTTTTTGTTTTTTGATATAAAAGTCATAATGATAGGCAGTCCAATGTTCAGATATGATAAGGGGCTTTTTAAATAGTCTTTGATATATATGAAGATAAACCCCTAATGGATAAGCGATATGGAAATTTACAATATCATACCTTTTTTGCACCTTATTCTTTATAGAATATCTTAATAAAATAAGAAAGGATACAAGTTCAACAAGGAACCATATTTTAAAAGGAAATTTAAAAATTATAGTTTCTTCATTTTCGGATAATTTAAATTTTTCGTTGACGATTTTTTTTTCATTGGGATTGGTATCAATATGTAGCAGATGATTGTTGCAAAGTGAGTCTATTGATTCAAAATGTTCTTTTATAAATAACGCCTTATGGCTGTCTTTTTTGTTTGGATACCAGGCTGTTATATGAAGTATGTTGAGGTTTTTCTTTGTCGGTTGGGTATCTGAGAATATTTTTTTGATCTCTTCTTGTGAAGGATAATTTATCAAAACTGCTTTAAGCCGGCCATAGAAACAAAATAAACTTCCTGCTGCAACTGCAGATGCACCTGATTGTATAGCCTTTTTAAAGTCGTTTATATTTCCTGCTCCTCCCAGTGCAATGACTGGAATGGAAACAGCAAGTGAAACCAAACGAATCAGTTCAGTATCATATCCTTTGTATGTTCCATCATTATCAACTGAATTCAATATTATTTCTCCCGCTCCCAGTTTTTCCATCTCAATTGCAAAGCTAACAGGGTCGTATTGTTTTGAATTTCTTTGGGCGTGACTATATACATAATATGATCCCCATACATCCTTTTTAACATCAATAGATATCGCAACACTTTGATTGCCGAATTTTTGTGAGATTTCGGTTATAAGATTGGGATTGGAAAAGCATTGGCTATTTATTATTATTTTTTCAACCCCGCTACGAAATAGCTTTTGCGCACATTCAATAGAAGTTATTCCGCCTCCATACGAAAGCGGCATAAAGCATTCAGAGGCAAGTTCCTCTATTAGTTTATAATTGGGTTGTGAATTTGTCTTTGATGCAGAAATGTCTAAAACGACTAATTCGTCAATTTCTTTTTCATTTAATATTTTAATCGCATTGATAGGATCGCCAATATAGCGATTGTTCTTGAACTTTTCGCTTTTGACTAAATAATCACTTTCAATCAACAACGTAGGAATAATTCTGAATTGTTCCATTCTTATTTAGTATAGCTCCGAAAAATTTTTTAATATTCTCATCCCAAATTTATGACTTTTCTCTGGATGAAATTGTACTCCCAAAATGTTCTCCTTTTCAATTCCACATGTGAATTCATGGCCATAAGTAGATGATAAAATACTGTTGGATGCATCTTCACATTTTACATAATAACTATGAACAAAATAAAATTTAGATGGAATCGGAAGATCTCTTAATAATCTACTATCTTTTTTGATCTCTATATTATTCCATCCCATGTGTGGAACTTTTAAGTTGATATCGTCTTCAAATTTGAATTTTAATGTTGTAGCATTAATCCATCCTAGCCCCGCTTCTTTCCCTTCCTCACTACCTTTTGTCAGCAACTGCATTCCCAAACAAATTCCTAAAATGGGTTTTTTCTCAACTAATACTTTTTGATTTAATATACTTGTCAAGTTATTGTTCTTTAATTGTGTCATCCCAAAGTCAAAAGAACCAACCCCCGGAAGAATTAATTTATCTGCCTTTTCAATTTCATTTAAATCGCCAGTAATTTGAGATTTAGCCCCTACTTTCTTTAGCATGTTCTTTATTGAACCAACATTCCCTATACCATAGTCTATTATTGTTATCATACTGCTATTTAAATAATTGGGTTATGGGTTTTAAAAATTGTGATATTTTCAATTGGTACTTGTAGTGTTTTGTTAAATATGACGGATAGTCTGTATGTTTTTTTATCGATAAATTCATAAAGTCAGTAAATTCTTTTTCCGACAATCCCATTTTTTTTAATACATACTCGTAGTCATCTTTAAATTTTTCTTGGTCATAGATAGGCTTTTTTAACTCTTCCAAAGCTTCTGATCTAGTTATCTGTGATGAGCAAATGAGAGTGGAAAGATGTGCTTTTCTTTTATCAACATTAAATTTATGTGGAAGAATGTAAGATTGATAAAATCGGGTAAATATTGACTCATGGTGCTTTCCCCCATAGTCTTTCCAGTCTAATTTCTCGATGATCGTTCTTTTGGCCTCATCTTTTGAATAGCTTAAATAATTCAAGAGATTAATGCTCTTTATCTTTAAAATTCTTGTTACATAAATATGTTTAAAAAAACTTAGGGTCGGGTAGGAGACAAGTTTTTTGTTGCTAAATAATTTATGAATAGCGAGTATGTTTAATACATCGATCTTCCAATGATACCAGTTTTTAGGAAGAATTGCTTCTGTCGATAAATTTGATCCATATAGGATATGCTTGATCTTATACTGTTGAGCAATTTTATATATTGTTGCTAAAATTGCCTGGTCTGTAATCAGTTCAATATCAATTACAGATGCTTTAAAAAAAGCTAACTGTATCTCTCTGAATTCGTTCCAATCATTGACATATGTTATTAGGTCTAGGTCAAGTTTTTTAATTAAATTCTCGATATTCATTACTGCCAATTCTGAGTCCCAGCCATTGTCATAATGAACAATAAGAGGACGCAACCCCAACTCTTTAGCCTTGTATACTAAATAAGTACTATCAACACCACCACTAACACCTATTATACAATCGTATTTGTTTTTTTGCCCTTTTAATTTTATTGTTGTTAATAGCTCATTAAGTCTAATTTCTGTCTGAGCTCTATCATTCAGTTTGTTTTCTTGAATAGTCGCATCGTATTCAAGGCAATAGCTGCAAACACCTTCTTGATTAAACGTTATTTCAGGATCATCATTCGTATCTAATACACATCTATTACAAACCCTATATTCCATTATTTGACATAATTTGATGATACAAATGCTCTATTTTTTTTATTTCTGTGTGAACATCTGCATTGTTTAATGCTAACGTACGTCCTTTTTCTGTTTTACTTTCTATTACATCTTTAGAGGTCGATAAAACCTCCTGTATTGTATCGTAAACAGATTCAATACTAAAACTTGATATTCTCCATGTTGTATCTTCATTAAATAGGTCAATATCATAGTTTAAGTCCCCTAAAATTAATGGTTTTTTTGAAAGTAATGTTTCTACTCCGGAAACTGGGGTTCCATCTGATGATGGAATCATTATTACAAGATCCGCACAGGCATATTGTTCAATTAGATCAGCAAATTCAAGTTCCGAAAGTATTGTTATGTTTTTTTGTAAATTATATTGCTTTATCTTATTCAAAATTGATCGGTAATATTCTTCATCTGTATAGTAATTCAAAAGAACCAACTGTGTACTTAGCATTTTCGGGTTGCGGTCTATTAAAAGTTTGAATGCATCTACAATTAGATCAATATTATACAAGGGTCTCATTGCTCTGTTCGATAAAATTGTCAGATGACTGTTTTTATTGCTATACTTTTCAATGTTTTCTATAAAAAAATTACAATCAACCCCTGTTCTAATGATAGAAAGTTTTTTATCATCTTTAACAAATGTTTTTATGACTTTTTGCTGCTCTGAAGATGTAGAGGTTATAAAGGCAGCATTGTTGAATATCTTCTCTAATCTTTTTTTTAATAAATAAAAGGAGATGATATTCTTTAATGATAAAGGTTTTTTAAGTGTTTGGTTATAGTCAACAAGCATATCAGATCCGTAAGTCGTAATTATATGTTTATTGATACACGTGTCGAATGCCCAAAACGAATAGGGTATCGCATAAATACTATGGACAATGTCTATGCTGTTTGCAAGTAAAAGGTGGTTTATTTCGTTTATTAAAGGATGCTTAAAGAATAGGTTTTTTATTGAATACCTGTCTTCCAGAATAGGGAATATTTTTATGTTTTCACTAGATTCAAGAAGCGTATTTTTGTTTTTTAGTTGATTGTTTTTCTCCGTAAAGACAAATAGTTCATGCTTTTTTGCAAGAATCTTAAACCACTTTTGGTTATGATTATCGTTTATATCAGCGAAAAAAGCAATTTTCATAGCGTCTATGATGTAATGTTGTTTATTTTCTTTTTGATCCTATTTTTAATAGATTGAGGATTATGCTTATTGTCTGGTTGTGTTTTTTGAAAAACATACTTTTTATATTTTTCGATCAGATAAAACTGATATTCATCCTTTTGCCACATATCATATGTAAAGAATGATCGTATTTCTAATTGGCATTTTTTTAATATAGGTACTACATCTTCAATTAAAACGGGTACTTCTATTATCTGCATAAGTTCCGGAGTTGTTTCAATTGCATGAATATGTGCATTAGGTGCCGGAACATTTATCAATAAAAGTGTTTTTTCATTCATTAACTTAGAGATGTTTTCTAGAAATTGCATACGATCGTTTTGCTCAATATGTTCCAATACATCAAAAAGAACAATAAAATCATAATTATGATCAGGTATCTGATTTTCTGTTGAATCAGCTGCGAAAAATAGGGCATTCGAATATTTTTTGTTATGCTCTTTCGCAATTTCTATACTTTTCGGACTAATATCCGTAGCATATAATTTCCCTTTGGGAATGAGTGGTGCAATAAGATTTGAGACGGTGCCTATTCCACATCCAATCTCTAGAACCATAGAATTTTTCTTTAATCCAAGTTTCTTTAATTGCTCAATCAAAAAATAATGACGCTCATTGTGCCACATTTTTTGTTGTTGCTCGGAGTAAGCATCATAAAAATCAGATATATTTTTTTTATTTTTCATTTTTTGATTGAACTAGACTTGTTTTTAAACGGTTAAAAATTGCCGAATAATCGGATGTTTTTAAAAAAAATAAATTTTTGTGGTCGACTTTCATTTTAAAAAAAAGAAAATAAGAAACCATTGTTGTCAAAGTTGTATAAGATATTGTTGTTGCAATACTTGCTCCGATCATACCATATCTTGGTATCAAAATAAGATCAGCAACTAGAGTGGTAATAAATGCAACAGAAGCAGCAATTAAATTGTATATAATTTTGTTATTTGCATAAATATATACTGCAAATATTTTCGTTATGCATGACATTATTATTGATAATGACAGTATTCGAAATGGAATTACGGAATGTTCAAATTCTTGCCCATAAAGAGGAAATATGAATCCACAGATACTAAAAGCTATTAGTACAAGTATTAGGATGATAGTAAAATTTACTCTCGAGAAGAATTTGAATGATTCAATAGCATTTTCGTTTGTCTTTGAAGTTAAATAGGGGGTTAAGACAACAATTATTGGATTAGTAATTGACCAAAACATTTGTGAAAAGCCTACCGCTTGTGAATAATAACCGAGTTCTTTCGATCCGTTATAGTGTTCTACTATCCAAAAATCCATTTTGTAAGTCAGAAAATTAACCATGTGGGCAATATGGCCAATAGTGATGAAAATAAAGAGTGGCTTTATCTCCGACTCATAGTTGAAGTCGAAACGAGGTGCAATATTGATGTATTTTTTATAGAAAAGTAGCCACAGTGCTAAGTTTAATATGTGCACAGAGGCTGTTACAATTAGAATAAAGTTGATGCTAATAGTATAGTCTTTAAACTCTTTTAGGTAGAAGAGAATTCCAAATACAATTAAATTAACAACACTATTGAAAATTGTAATGAAGTTTAGAACTTTAAATTGCGACTTGCCTTGAAAGACAGATGATAAAACTGTTATGCCCATTACTACACAAAAAGTTATCAAAAGATAGATGTGGTGAAATAGGTTGTTGTAATTTTTGGGGAATAAGAAATTGTTGTTGAAAAACAATGGGATTATAAAAAACAAAAAGGTGAGAATAAGTGCGCCTATAGCAATGAATGATATTCCGATCCCAACCAGTTTTTCAAGGTTTATTTTGTTATTTGATACATAAAAAACAATTGCTGATGAAATTGTAAAACCAAGAAAGAGTGTGAGTAGGTCAATGTCAGATTGAAAAATGGAATAGATCCCTTTTCCTTCTGCCATTAAAATTCTTGTTATAAAGAAATTAATAAACAGCCCAAGAAAAATGGTTGGACCTTGTGTTAAGAATGTGTATAATATGTTTCTATTTACTGACAAATTGTTTTTATAAATAAACTTTATTAATAGGTGTTTTCATTACCTTTTACCTTCTTAAAAAAATGTTTGATCTTTTGTAGTGATGGAATTAAAAACCAATAATAGAGAAGTGTAGGTAATGTTGTTACAGCTAATCTATATTGCCCCGTCTTACTTATTAAAAAAAAAGAAAAACAAACCAAATTCATTTTCCGAAGAATGTATGCTAAAAGCTCCTTGATTCCATCTTTTTGGTATGGAAGAACATGATTTATGTTACTGGTGGATTTTATTCTGTTAAAAAAGCGAGGTTCACCTGCACAATGGATATAGTCTCCTTTTGCTAAGTAATAGCATAATGTTGGGTATATGTTATTGTACGCACATTTTCTGTTAGGCCACCACCAAATAGGAAATTCAACTCCTTGAATTTGATCGGTTCTGAAAATTCCGTATCCAAATGCATCATTGGCATTACGGATAAAGCCTGTCAATCTTTTCCTTACATTTTCGTTATTGTAATCAAAGTCGATGTGATCTTTGATGATGTTGTTTGCCTCATCTATTGTAGCAAAAGTGCAAAAAGATACAATTCCTGTTTTCGATTGTTTTAAGCTATTCAATAGCGTTTCAATATAATCGGTGCTCCATAGGTCATCGTCAGCCGCCCACATGAAAAAATCGGTTTTAGCCTGCATAAGCAAAAATTTCATGTTTTTGGAAATGCCAATATTGTTTTTTTGTCTTATGTATGTTATTCTGGAGTCTATTTCGGCATATTTTAAACAAATCTCTGCACTTCCATCTGAAGAGCAGTCGTCAGCAATTACTAAGTTAAAATCAGTAAATGTTTGCGCTAAAATACTTTTGATGGAGGCCTCTATGAAATTTTTATCGTTGTAAACGGGCATCCCAATTGTTATAGATGCCATAATTATCCTTGTATTATCTTTTTAAATTCTTCAAAATCAATTAGATTCAAGCTATCTTTTCTTCTATTGTTGAAAATTCGATATTCGAAAAATGGATTAAAATTTTCTTTTAAATGGTCAAAATATTTTTTTTTGCTGATGACTCCCACCCCCCAATCACTATCAATGCAGCAACATGAAATATTGGGGTTTAAACGCAATTTGTAAAATGCTTTCCAAACCGATCCATTCCAGTTATTCCGGGCTGGAGACAGGTTGAAATAGTGATCTTCACGTGCATGATATTCTGTAGGAGGATTGCAATCATGTAATACTAAATATCCATCCTCTGCCAAGAATGTGAGTGCGTTCTCAACATCTTTTTCAACTTGTTCAGCAGTGTGCATCCCATCAATGAATACGATATTAAATTTAATATCTGGATTTAATATTTTGCCCTCTTTCAATTTTAAGAAGAACTCATCACTTGTCATTTTAAAATCTACCGGATTAGGCTTATATTCTATGCCTGGATCTACACTATATTTAATAGCACATTTGATCTTATTGAAATTCTCGTCAGGATTCCTAACACCTATCTCAAGGTAAATTGGTGCTGTTTTTTTTTGTTGTGATAATAAATAGTTTAAAACATCTGTTCGTAGGATCGTTTTCTTTTCTTCTAATTTAGATAACTTTTCTGCATAAAGAAATACAGGGTCACTTTCGATTAACCTACCTAAATATAACTTTCTCCTAATATTATTTATAGCCCTCAGCATTTTATCTCATTTATTGGGTTAAACGATGTTGACTTATAAAATCAAAGATATTATCGCTACACAAATATGGTGCATGGGTTATTATTTTATTGTATTCCCAATCCCACCATTTTATCTCAAGCAATACTTTTATTGTATCTTCGTCAAATCGTTTTCGAATTAATTTAGCCGGGTTGCCGCCCCAAATCTCATAAGGACCGATGTCTTTAGTTACAAGAGCTCCTGTTCCGATAACAGCACCGTTTCCTATTTTTACTCCTGACAGAATTGTTGCATTTCTTCCTATCCAGACATCGTTTTGAATAACAACATCACCATTTGTGGAAGGATGCCCATTTATAATATTTAATGATGGCTCTTGGACAAATATTTCTCGAAATGGATAGGTTGATACCCAGTCTGTCCGGTGGTTTCCTCCCAGGAGTATAGTGGTGTTATCTGCGAATGAACAAAATTTGCCTATAACGAGTGACGCACCAGATTCCTGATAAAGCACAATAGGCTTTCCATAGGTGTATTCTCCGATATGAAAATTTTCCCCTGTAATAAGATCCTTGGTAAAAATACTTGACGGCTGCTTATTAAAAAATAAAGATTTTAAACGTGTCGATATCTTTTGAATCATATCTCGAATAATTGCATATTTCCCCAGCTTATTTCTACCTGAGATGACCTGTGTTCATGTTCTCCAAAAATAGTGAAAAAGATGGAATAATGTATTGAATTTATTGAGGGGGTAGGTTAAATAAGCCCTTTTGGTTACATTTGCATAAATATTTATTATTCAAGATGCCTAAATCGTTAGTTACCGGTGGTGCCGGATTTATAGGAGCCCATGTTACCAATCATTTGATTGAATTAGGACATAGCGTAGTTGTGTTAGACGACCTTAGTGGTGGGTTCAAGGAAAATGTTAATTCTAAAGCTGTTTTTGTTCAAGGGTCTATCAACGATTATGCACTTTTGGAAAAATTGTTTGCAGAGGAAAAGTTTGATTATGTATATCATTTAGCAGCATATGCAGCAGAAGGATTAAGTCATTTTATTAAGCGCTTTAATTATAATAACAATGTTATAGGTAGTATTAATTTGATCAATCAAGCTGTATTGCACAAGATCAAATGCTTTGTATTTACTTCTTCTATTGCTGTTTATGGAAAAGGGCAACTTCCAATGAGAGAAGATATGGTTCCGATGCCCGAAGATCCTTATGGAATTGCTAAATATGCTGTAGAGATGGATCTTAAAACAACACATGAAATGTTTGGCCTAAACTATGTGATCTTCCGCCCTCATAATGTTTATGGAGAATATCAAAATATAGGTGATCGTTATAGAAATGTTGTTGGAATTTTTATGAATCAGCTAATGCAAGGTAAACCATTGACAGTTTTTGGTGATGGTACTCAAACTCGTGCTTTTAGCTACATTGGTGATGTTGCGCCATATATTGCTAATTCCGTAAATGTACCACAGGCTTATAATGAGGTATTCAATATTGGTGGGGATCAGGATTATTCTGTGAATGAGTTAGCCACAGAGGTTATGAATGCAATGGAAATTCATCAGCCATTACGTCATTTAGAAGCAAGGAATGAGGTGCAGCACGCTTATTCCGATCATTCAAAAATGAAGAAAGTATTCAGTATCAGTAACGACAGTTATACTTCTTTATCTGAAGGGCTTCGAAAAATGGCAAATTGGGCAAAAATCACAGGTGTTAAAAGCAGTGATAAATTTAAAGGAATTGAAATAACAGAAAACTTGCCAAAAGTTTGGTTGGAAGAATAATATGCCCAAAGTTCTGTTTCTTACACTTCATCGTCCGGATAGATCTCCAAGTCAGCGTTTTCGATTTGAGCAATACCTTTCTTTTCTTAAAGAATCAGGCTATGATTGGACTTTTTCATACTTATTAAATGAAAAAGATGATCGTGTTTTTTATCAAAAGGGGCACTTATTTTCTAAAGCTATTATTGTTTTGAGAGGTTTTTTGAAAAGATTGGCAGAATTATCCAAAGCAAAGAATTATGATATCATATTTGTTCAAAGAGAGTGCTTTATGTTGGGGTCAAGTTTTTTTGAAAAACGTTTTTCCAAGTCTGGTGCTAAAATGATCTTTGATTTTGATGATTCTATATGGCTTCAAAATGTATCGGATGCAAACAAATCTTTTGTTTGGCTTAAAAATGCTAAAAAAACGTCAGATATTATTTCCTTTGCTGATCTTGTCTTTGCAGGAAATCAATATTTGAAAAATTATGCTTTGCAGTATAATAATCACGTTGAAATAATTCCAACAACCATTGATACTAATGAGTATAAAAGAATTGAGCAGCCTAAGTCAGATCAGGTTATAATAGGCTGGAGTGGAAGTATTACTACTATTCAGCATTTTGAATATGCTGTATCTGTTTTAACGAAGATCAAAGATAAGTTTAAGGATAAGGTTGAAATAAAAGTAATAGGAGATTCCAATTATATTAATTCAGTTTTAGGAGTAAAAGGATTAGCATGGAATAAAGAGACAGAGTTAGCAGAGCTTTCTTCCTTTGATATCGGTATTATGCCACTACCCGATGATGAATGGGCAAAAGGGAAATGTGGACTGAAAGGTTTGCAATACATGGCTCTTGAAATTCCAACTATCATGTCCCCTGTAGGAGTGAATACAGAAATAATTCAGGATGGAGTTAATGGATATTTAGCGACAACAGAACAAGAATGGTTCGATAAATTATCATTGCTTATTGAATCTAAAGAATTAAGAGAAAGAATCGGAAAAGCAGGTAGAATAACTGTTCAGGATAAATATTCTGTGGAAGCAAATAAACAAAAGTATTTAGAACTTTTTAATCAACTTATTGGTCGATAATATGGAATTAGTATTTGCTACAGCCAATCAGAACAAGGCGAAAGAAATTCAAAATTTGATACCGGATACGATTAAAGTTCTTAGTCTGCAGGATATTAATTGTACTGAAGAAATTCCGGAAACGCAAGCTACAATTGAAGGGAATGCCTCCCAAAAAGCATTTTATGTACATGAAAAGTATAACGTAAACTGCTTTGCCGATGATACAGGGCTTGAAATCGAAGCTTTGGATAGAAGACCTGGAGTATTATCTGCCAGATATGCAGGTGATGCTAAAGATGCTAATGCCAATATGGATAAAGTGTTAGCCGAATTAAGTGGAGTGGAAAACAGGAAAGCTAGATTTAAGACTGTCATTTCATTGGTAATTGATAACAAAGAGGTTTTGTTTGAAGGAATTGTGAATGGGAGGATCTTGCATAATAAGATAGGAGAAAAAGGTTTTGGATATGATCCGATCTTTGTGCCCGATGGTTATGATAGAACGTTTGCAGAGCTTAGTATAGAGGAAAAAAATTTAGTTTCTCACAGGGCAATTGCTGTTAATAAACTAATCACTTATTTAAAGCAAACCAACCCTCTATAGGTTCCGGTCTTTGTGATCTCTTTTAGAGTTCCCTTGTTACCGATCTCATACGATCTATATCCTTTATTCCATAAGTAATTGAAAATGTCGGAAGAGCTAACTCCTTGTTGATTAAGGTGGGTGTCAATTATTTCAATTAGGATCTCAGGCTTGTACAATTGTATAACATTTCCCATTCCCTTTAATACTTTAAATTCAGCCCCTTCCACATCGATCTTTACAAGGTCGATTGCAGCAATGTGATGCTCTTCACAGAATGAGTCTAAAGTCTGGCATTTCACCGTTTCCGATAATGAAGATAGTTGGTCATGTTTGTTGATGCTTGACATTCCCCAATTTTGATCATTACCGATATTAATTTCAAGGCTTGTATTCGAATCTGAAATGGCGATCTTATAACTGTTTATACAATTTATATTGTTTAGATAAATGTTCTCCTGCAAGCGCTCGAAGGTTCTCGTAATAGGCTCGAATGAAAAGATCTTTCCGTTGTTTTTGCAAATGTTAACAGATGATAAAAGACTGAAATAGCCAACATTCGCTCCAATGTCAATGAATGTATTTACGTTTTTACTTCTGTTAAGTAAGTAGTTCGTCTCATTTTCTTCATAATAGCCATGTAAAAAGATGTTTTGTTGAACCCAATCTTCAACTCTTAATTTCATTTTTAAGCCACCTTTTATATGTGATATAACATCCGATTGTGGGTGCTGTTCTACCCAATTTCTCAGGTAATTATACCTGAACCTCCTGACAAATGGAATTGCTCTAAGAAAATTTAAATTCATATAAGATGTATAGCAGACCAAAATTAGTTTAATTATTGATTGTGTATCTAAATTCACTAGCTAAATTCTCATGTAATTGGTTAATAAACTTGTTGAATACTTAAAGCATATTGCTTAAAATCCCCTTTGCATAGTTTTAAATTTGTAGCTGTAATAATTGTAGCTATAGATGAAAATCAAAATCGGTATTATTTTCGGAGGTTTTTCTAAAGAACGCGAGATCTCATTCGCAGGAGGAAGAACCGTATACGATAATCTTAATAAATCTCTTTTTGACGCAGTCCCGGTTTTTGTGGACAGTTTTGGGAATTTTGTACTATTGAACTGGGAATTTATTTACAAAGGAAGTATTAGAGATTTTTATCCTCCTGTAGAATTTATCCCTTCAAAAGAAGGTGATTTTCAGGTGTATGCAGAACAAATTGGAGATGTTTCTGCTGAGTCGCAAGTTCAAATGATCAATAAGATCGGAAAACGCTTAAATCCGGAGGAACTTAAGTCTCATTTTGATTTCGCATTTTTATGTTTGCATGGCCCTTATGGTGAAGATGGAAAGATCCAAGGAATGTTTGAATATCTTGGTATTCCTT